>NZ_AP026945.1:2561818-2882045 GCF_026000695.1 Limnospira platensis NIES-39 | reverse complement strand
TCAGAACCCGCATGACTAACTTTACTGGAATTACTCCCACCGAGTCAGTACAGGGACTATTAGCCAGAATTGATCAACTCAACTTAGATAATACTGGCACATTTTGGCACGCTAATGGTGAGGTACTTCCCTGGTAATCTGTAGGGTTGTTTAATCAGGTAATATTAATGGCTAATCATACTTAATATTACTATCATCAATTTCCGATTCTTGATCAGCTAGGGGTAGCAGAATTTCTACGGTAGTTCCTTGGTTTCTTCCGGGACTGTTTAAATAAATGCTACCCCCCATCATTTCCACCAAATTTTTAGATATCATTAAACCGAGTCCCGTACTTCCTTGAGGATTAGTGTTAGACTCATTTTCTACTTGAAATGCCTCAAAAAGTCGGTGTTGATTTTTCGGCTCAATACCAATTCCGGTATCTTGAACAGTGATAACTGCCATAGTGATTGGGGAGTCGCTGGGATTAGATTTCACCTGTCGGAGTTCAGTAATAATCGTAATATTACCACGGTCTGTAAATTTAATAGCATTACCAATCACATTAATCAAAACTTGTTTTAATTTGTTGGGGTCGGCTTTAATTTTAATGCCTTGAAAAAAATCTTGTCGGTAAAGCTGTAGATTTTTCTTGCGAAAATTGCCGAACTGTAAATAAATAGCAGCGGTTAGAGATGCGTGCAAATCAATAGGCTTTAACTCAATTGAGACTTTCCCAGCTTCAATTTTTGCTAAATCCAAAACCTGATTAATGAGGTTAATTAAATGCAGAGAAGACTGATAGGCTTGTTGCAGCAGTTCGGTTTCTTCGTCACTGTTATCATATAACTCATCAAGTAACAGTTGCAGAGAACAGATAATGCCATTGAGGGGTGTTCGCAGTTCATGGGATGTTTGCCTCAGAAATTCATCTTTGCGGAGATTACTATTGTTAAGGCGGATATTTTCCAGTTCAATATTATTAAATTTTTCGGTTAAATTCTGCAAACTTTTTTCTAGCTGAGTTTGTTTTAAATGCCCCGAATCGCGCAAGTCTTGAATATGATTCTCTAAATCCTGTTTTTCTTGATGCCACTTGTGTTGTTTTTGGTAACTATGCCAAGCTATTCCAGCAGCTCCTAACACGGAAATCAAGCTAATCACAAAAGGCAGCATATTATGACTCGATAAAAAATAAACAGAGCCATATAATAAAGAAATAACTATCATCAGACCAAGAGTAGTAATTGTCAGACCAGACCTTGATAATATATTTTGTGTGAGCTTTTTCAGCATCAGTGCTACCCACCAACTCACCACCTGAGTGGTGCCCTTTAGTAAAAATTTACTGTGCTTCTATTCTAGGTGACAAATTCCCGGTTGTCGGTAAATTTAAAGATTGACTAAAATATAGCAAACGTTACTGATTAGGTAAAACCGTAACCATGAAAGCAGTTTGGCTGGAACATCAGCAACTCGAACTCCGCACCGACATACCCACGCCTACACCGAGTCCAGGAGAGGCATTAGTGCGAGTCCTGCGAGCCGGGATTTGCAACACTGACCTAGAATTACTTAGGGGATATTATCCCTACCAGGGTATTCCGGGCCATGAATTTGTCGGTGTGGTGGAACAAGGTCCCCCTAATCTTCTGGGGCGGCGGGTGGTGGGAGAAATTAACGCCGCCTGTGGTAAATGTAGATTTTGCCTGACTCAACAACCCACCCACTGCGAAAATCGCACTGTTTTAGGTATAGTTAACCGTAATGGTGCATTCGCTGATTATCTCACGCTTCCAGTACAAAATTTACATTTAGTTCCCCATAGTGTTTCTACGGACGCGGCGACTTTTGCGGAACCTATTGCGGCGGCGTTGGAAATTCAGCAACAGCTATCTATTCACCCGCAATGGCGGGTTTTAGTGGTCGGAGATGGCAAACTAGGGCAATTAATCGCTCAAACTTTGGCTTTAACGGGTTGTGATTTGTTGGCTGTAGGTCGTCATCGACATAAGTTAGAATTATTAGAAAATAGGGGCATTAAAACGGGATTGGCTGATGCTGTAGTTGACAGAAGTTTTGATTTGGCGGTAGAATGTACTGGCAATCCTGAAGGATTTACGATCGCCCGTCGGAGTTTGCGATCGCGTGGTATTCTGGTTCTCAAAAGTACATATGCCGGGGATTTGACTATTGATATATCTTCTCTGGTGGTAGATGAGATTGCTTTGTTAGGTTCCCGCTGTGGTCCTTTCGTTCCGGCTTTGGAACTATTGGCAGAATTTCGGGTTGATGTGGAACCTTTGATTGAGGCTAAATATTCCTTAGATGAGGCGATCGCTGCCTTTAACCATGCTCAAAAGCCTGGCACTTTAAAGGTTCTGGTTGATGTGGCAGGCTCTTAATATTTTGACCAGATATTTTGGTTTATTTGGATTCGTAGTCGGGACAGTCGATCGCCCTTTCCGAGAGTGCTATGGTTGGCTGTACAGGACATTTAAGGCGGTAATCTCCCGTAAAAAAGCTACAGTTAGCACAGGGGATTTTGTGCATGATTTTAGCTCTTTTGATGGTCTGGGCGATCGCTGCTCCGACATTCCAAATTGTCAGGAACATCAACCCCCAAGCGACGACAAAGCATATAGGAACTAAAAAAGGTTGAATAGCCTGAATGAGAAACTGTAAAAACCTCAACACGGTCAATACCTTCTGCTATAACAATGGGTGAATAAATTAGGGTGAGTCTACCAGTGTTAGAGTCTCGCGCTTTGAGTAGTTGTTAGCTCAACTCAAATTAACCACTGGTACTCCCTTATAGGCGAAGCTGACTAAGCCTATGATGGGAGTTATATGGCTAGTTTATATATAGCATACCATGCCATTATACCATAGAGGGCAGTGATTGTCTAGGTTTCTAGGGATAATTTAAGCGATGGTGTAGTGTTCGCAGTTGACTTAGGCGTTCTTTGGTGAGCATATCTAAGGCTTTATGCCAATTATCTTGAGTGAGAGCAGGGGGAGATTCTGAAGCTAAGGTAATATTCCCCGGAACCGAAGGCACTAAGGCGCTATATTCAGGGGGGGAAGAGGGTTCTGTTGATTCTCGGCACTTTTTCCAGGCGAGGAATTGCACAAACTCCTCAAGTTCTTTAATTTCCGGTTCAGACATTTGTTGAATGGTGGCAATAGTTTCGGGCTGTAAGTGTGGAATATTCATGCTATCCAATAAAATCATCAAATTCTTGTCGTAAACGATAAATTACCGTCTCGCGATCGCACTGATTAATAATCTCTTGAATGACGGTATCAATACCATATTCTCCCCAAGTGCAACCCTGTTCTAAGTAAACCTGGGCGGCGCGACCGACAACATAAGTACCATAACCAGCGATCGCCGCTTGAGTAATAGCAGCCCCTGCATAGCCGGGAAAATTAGCCACTAACCCCGCGCCAGTTTTGCCGATTCCTAGGAGTAAACCACTGCCGACTTCACCCAATAAAATCGCGCCAGAACTAGCCAAAATTTGCCGCCATAATTTCCCCGCCTGATAACTGGTAATAGGCAACCCATACAACTTAGCTAAAGCGCGAATTAACAGCAAATCGGCAAAAAAGGCCCCCGCCACATCCAAAAAGGCGATGGGATTGATAGCGACGGCTATGGCTTTATATTGGGTAAACTTCCAGATTAAATCTTCGGCTTCAGCACGCTGTAAACGGACAGTCTGGCGGGCGATCATTCGGTCAGCTTCCCGGGCTTGAACCAAAGCATTTAAAGCCAAAAGCGATCGCCCTTCCCGATAAACAATAGTAGCGATCGCCCGCTGTAACTCTTGAATTTGAGGAGGTGGCGACTCCCATTCCTGAGTAATGCGGCCATTAGGCCATTCTACCCGCACCTGTAGGGGGGTAGGTTCAGCAGCAACCCGGACAATTTCTATAGATGAGGGAACCATGGCCGAACCCCGAACCGCCAACTGCTGCAAATTCCGATAAATCGCCTCCTGTTCAGATTCTGGGTAAAGGTCAATCTTGTTAAATACGATAATCAAAGGTTTTTGGGTACGTTTTAACTCGGCGATCGCCTCATACTCAGTGCGGGTCAAATCCCCCGACACCACAAACAGAATCAAATCCGCCTGACGGCTAACCTCCCGCGCCATTTCACCTCGAATCTGGCCCGCGACTTCATCAAGTCCAGGGGTATCGATTAACTCCACATCAATAGGTTCTACTTCCCGTATTTCTTCAGGTCTCACCGTCCAACGCACAGATCGCGGCCATTGCGTGACCCCGTGAGTTGGTCCAGTTTTCAGAACTCGCTGACCTAACAAAGCATTCAAAACCGCCGACTTTCCACGACTAACCAAACCAAAAGCCGCGATCCGAATTAACCCCTGATCTAGCTTTTCCAAGTTAACAGCCAGAGTATCAAGTTGTTCCTGTACCGTAGCTTGTAGTTGGCTACCCCGTGAGTCCTGTTGGCGGCGCATTTGACCATAACGCTTTAAAGCCTGCTGTAAACTGCTGCGCGCACGTTGGAAATGGGCGGTAGATGGGTCAGGTCGAGACATCAGGCGAGAATCTCCTCTAGGGCTGGTTTCACCGTAGAATACTGATATTGAAAATTGTAGGATTGGGGGCGTAATGGTAACACCTGTTGGCCTTCTAATACTACAATAGCAGCATCTCCTAATAGCATTTCCAGAGCAAAACTAGGCACAGGTAGCCAGGAGGGACGATTCATAATTTGGCCCATTTGTTGGCATAGTTCGTTCATACGGACGGGGTTGGGGGCGGTAGCATTAAGAACCCCCTCAACTTGGGGATTTTCTAAGCTAAAGCGAATTAGATTGACTAAATCGCTAATATGAATCCAGGAAAACCACTGTTGACCGCTGCCTAGGGGTCCTCCGGCAAATAGTTTAAAGGGGGTGAGCATTTTGCCCAAAGCACCTCCCATACCTAGTACAATACCAAATCGTAGGATCACTAAACGGATATCACTGTTTTGGATAGGGGCGGCGGCGGCTTCCCACTGCTGACAGAGGTCAGCTAGGAAATCGTTTCCTGGGGGGCTGCTTTCGTCAAAGGTGGCTGTTTCGCTGGTTCCGTAGTAGCCTATGGCGGAGGTACTGACTAAAACTTGGGGTTTAGGGGTGGCTTTGGTGCAAGCCAAGACGAGTTTTTGGGTTTGGATAACTCGACTTTGGTATAGTTCCCGTTTGCGGGCTTCTGTCCAACGTTCATCGGCTATGGGGGCTCCGGCTAGGTTGACTACACCATCACAGCCAGCGATCGCATCTTCCCATGAACCTGCTTCTGTGGGAGTGTAGCGCACCATCTCTACTTGGGGGTAGTTGGTTATGGGAAACACCCGCCGCCCTCTGTCTGGGTTACGGGTAAGCACGACGATTTGATACCCTAGGGAGTGGAGTTGTTGGACGAGATGTGAACCTACAAATCCGGTGGCTCCTGTAATTGCTACTTTCATTATGAGGAAGTCAATTAATAATTAATAATTAATAATTTTTAACTGCCAAGTGTCAACTGTCAACTGTCAAGTGTCAACTTTGAACATTACCTTAAAAAAGTCTAAACTGATTATGGCTGCTGTGGCGATCGCTTTTACGGGGACGGTGGCTATACTGCTTCATCTGCGAGCCCTACGAGTACAGGTTTATAGCCCAGAAGACAGCGTGAGATTGGTTCCTGAAAATGCACTGATGGCGGTTTTTGTTACCCCTAATCCATCGGCACTCTACTATTTAAGACAATTTGGTAATCAGCAAAGTAGGTATCATATAAATCAGTTTTTGTCAAGTCTTAAACGACAGAGTTTAGCCGGAACTTCCCTAAATTTCGACCGAGATATTAAACCCTGGTTAGGGGGAATTTTAGTGAGTGTGTTACCATCAGAAACCTCGGAAGATGCTGATCTGCTCATGATATTAGCGATTCAAAATCAGAGGCGGGCTAATCAGTTTATTAACCGGCTCAATGCGGAAGTGGGTGGGTCAGGACAGCCGCCACAATACCGGGGTTTTACTATTTATGAATACGGAGAGGAGAGTGGTAAAATATACCATATAGCAAGAGTTGACGATCGCCTGTTAGTAGCAGCTAGTCCCGAACCGATCCAAAAGGCGATCGATACCCGTTTTGGAGAGCCAAACTTAGCCCAATTATGGAAAGGTATAAACGCAGCAGAAACCGCAAATAAAGCCACAACTGATATTAGTTCTCCCTTGTCCAAATCCCCATTTCCCACCGAATCCTATAGGGTTCCTATGCCCTTAATCACCATTTTTATAGCAGACTATAACCAATTTTTAGAAAAATTATCCGAGTTTTCCGACTCCTCTTGGGAATCTTGGAGTCTGATATCTCAATTCGCCCCAATTCATTCTGCTATGGTCAGTTTAGGGGTAGAACCAACAGGATTTCGGATTAGGGGGATCGTGCAGCAAAGGCGATCGCCAACCCCCGTTAACTCCTCCCCCCAAGTAGGTCAAATTGTTTCCCGATTTCCCTCAGAAACTGTTGCTATGGTAAATAGTCAGGGAATTAATGCTATGTGGTCACAATTGGTTGACCAAAGCCAAATTGATCCCAGTATTCAAGGCGTGGTACAACAGATAAGGCATGGATTGGCAGCTATTGAACTTGATGCAGATGAGCAAGTATTTGGTTGGATGGATGGAGAATTCGCCCTGGCGGCGATCGCCTCGGAAAAAGGGATTCTCGCCCCCCTGGGATTAGGCGGCGCATTGGTCTTAGAAACCAGTAATCAGGCGATCGCCCAAAACACCCTAGACCAACTTGATCAGATTATCGCCCAAAGTAACCCCCCCGTTAACGTCGAACAGCGGACCATTGAAGGCATTAAAGTAACCGAATGGAATGACCCTCAACAAGGGACTTTGTTCGGACATGGATGGTTAACCCCTAATCTCCTATTTGTCGCCTTTGGTGGTCCTGTGGTTGAAGCTATGACCCAGGTTCCTAATCCATCCCTAACAGAAACAACCCGATTTCAGAAAATTACCGGCTCTTTACCAGAAGCTAATCATAGCTATGTTTACTTAGATATGGAAAACCTACTATCCTGGGCTACAAGCTACCTTCTAGCTGCGCCGGCTGTCGCCCTACCAAGGAGAACCATTAGTCTACTTAACTCAGTCCAAGGAATTGGTATCAGTGCCACCCAACCCACCGATGATCATATCACTATTGAGGTAGTTCTGAATCTCAAACCCAGAAGATACTGAGATAAAGATAGTTGAATTGATTTCCTCAACATGAGCTGAAAATTATGCGTATCCTAATTTATTCCTACAACTACTATCCTGAACCCATTGGTATTGCTCCCTTAATGACTGAACTGGCGGAAGGTTTAGTTAAACGGGGTCATCAAGTGCGGGTAGTTACCGGAATGCCTAATTATCCAGAACGTCGCGTTTATCCAGAATATCAGGGTAAATTCTATGTGACTGAACAGAGAAATGGCGTAGAAATTCAGCGCAGTTTTATTTGGATTAAAGGCCCAAAACCCGGCTTAAAAGCTCGGTTAATGTTAGATGGGAGTTTTATTACTACCAGTATTTGGCAAGCTTTTAAAGGTTGGAAACCCGATGTAATTTTTGCCACAATTCCCCCGTTACTTGTCTCTTTGCCTGTGGCTTTATATGCCACAATTAGACGCTGCCCAATCGTCTTAAATCTTCAGGATATTGTCTCGGAAGCAGCTATGCGGGTTAAGTTGGTTGAAGGGGATAGCTTCGTGTTGAAGACTGCCCGCAAAGTTGAAGAATTGAGTTATAAAAATGTGAGTCGAGTTAGTGTCATCGCTGAAGGTTTTAGGGATAATTTATTACAGCAAGGTGTCCCCGACGATAAAATTGCTTATATTCCCAATTGGGTGGATACTAAGTTTATTCATCCTTTACCTAAAGAAAACAACCCATTTAGGGAAGCCCACGGATTAACAGATAAATTCGTGGTTCTTTATTCTGGGAATATTGCCCTAACTCAAGGCATGGATACTGTCATTAAAGCTGCCGCTAAACTTCAGCATATTAGTGACATTGCTTTTGTGATTGTAGGGGAGGCTAAGGCTTTGGCAAATCTCCAAGAGTTATGTAAGGTTCATCAGGCAGATAATGTGTTATTACGACCCTTTGAACCCCGGGAAAAATTGCCGGAAATGTTGGCGGCGGCTGATGTGGGTTTGGTGGTGCAAAAACGAGATGTCACGGCGTTTAATCTACCTTCAAAAATTCCCGTGATTTTGGCTAGTGGTAGGGCGATCGTGGCATCGGTTCCAGATACCGGGACGGCTAAGGTGGCTGTAGTCAAAAGTGGCGCCGGGGTGGTGGTTCCCCCGGAAGATCCCCAGGCTATGGCTGATGCGGTCTTGAAATTATATGGCGATCGCCACTTAGTCGAGGCCTTGGGTAAACAGGGCCGTAAGTTCGCCGAGGCAGAATTTAGCTTTGATTTAGCTTTGAGTAAATATGAAGCCCTATTTACCGAGGTCAGCAACTCTCGTTAACAGTTCACACCCGATACCTGCACACAGGATCTTCATCCGAGTTGTTAGAATGATCACATCCGTACAACCTTTCACTAATGGGGGAATTTTATCGCTTAATGTTTAATAATAGCCATAGTCAATACGCACCGGATGGGTCTACGACCCTCAAGGGTCGGGTTGAGGACCCCACCCTAGCCACAGCGATCGCGGCGGCGATCGCTGCCGACGATCGCAAAGCCGACAACATTAAACTTCTGAAAGTTACCGAAGTTTCCTACTTAGCAGACTACTTTCTCATTGTCACCGGCTTCTCAAATACTCAGGTTAGGGCCATTCATCAAGCCATTATCCAGAAAGTAGAAGAGGAAAACCAGCGACAACCGCTGCGAATTGATGGTCAAAGCGAAGGTTCTTGGATAGTGGTAGACTATGGTGATGTCATGATCCATATTTTGCTACCAGAGGAACGAGAGTTCTATAATTTAGAAGCCTTCTGGGGTCATGCTGAAAAAATTAGCTGGTCTGCACTGACTTAAACCCTAAGCCCTAAAAATACTTATGAGAAAGGTTTCTGTTTCAGTCTGCCCCGTCCCCCCAGAACAACTTCCCATCAATGAATATCAGGAACTCCAAGAATCTTGGTTTTTTAGTTGGGTAACATTACCATGGCCGAAATATCTGGGCAAGTTAGCAACTGTGTGGCTATGGTCCAGTGTAATTTTTGCCCCCGTCGCGGCTGCTAGTTTTGCCCCCCAACGGAGTCCTGTCCATTTTATTTTGAGTGCGGGCGCAGGTTCCACTCTGTTTCTGGCCTTGGTTTTGCTGCGGTTGTATTTGGGATGGTGGTATATCCGATCGCGTTTAATTAGTCCAACGGTTTTTTATGAGGAGTCGGGATGGTATGACGGTCAAACTTGGGTAAAAACTCCTGAATTTATCACCCAAGACCGGTTAATTATTACCCATCAGGTGCAACCCCTCCTATACCGACTTCAACAAACCTGCTATGGTTTAGGGTTGGTTGTGGCTATGGGAGGGATGATTTGGATCGGCATTTAAAATTATTATTGATTCGGAAAATATGACAAGGGGAAAACGTACACACACAGCGGAATTGGAAGTTAAATTGTTGCGCGAGGGGATTACAGAAGCCGTCCATCGCATTCAAGCCGCCGTTTGTGATAACCGGGGTAAACTTCTGTTTCTGGCTGGTAGTCCAGACACTTCTACTTTTGTGCGGTCGGCTTTGAAGCCCTTTCAGGCTTTGGCAATTACTACCACTGGCACTTTAGAACGTTATGATTTGACTGATCGTGATTTGGCGATCGTTTGTAGTTCCCATCACGGACAGATTGAACAGGCTAGACAAGCCTTTAATATTCTGTGGCGCTGTGATATTGACCCTTCTCATCTACAATGCCCTATTCCTCAAGGTAAACGTAGCCCCCTTGAACATGGTTGTTCTGGGAAACACGCCGGAATGCTGGCCGTCTGTCGTCAACGTCACTGGCCTTTGGAGACCTATCTACAGCGTAAACACCCCGTCCAACAATTGATTATCTCCAAGCTGGGAGAACTTTTGGGTATTCCCGGAGATGAGTTTGTCGGCGCTAGGGATGATTGCGGAGCCCCAACTTATCAGATGGAATTGTCTCAGATCGCGACTTTATATGCTCAGTTGGCTTCCGGTGATAATTTGGACATGGAACGCATTGTCCGATCTATGACCCATCACCCGGAGTTTGTCGCCTGTGAGGGACATTTTGATACGGAATTGATGCGATTAACACAAGGGGAACTCATCAGTAAGTCTGGGGCTGAGGGAGTCCAGTGCGTGGGTCGGGTCGGTGAAGGTATGGGATTGGCGATTAAGGTTATGGATGGGGCGAATCGTGCTAAATATGCGATCGCTATTCATCTACTCACTCAGATGGGTTGGATTACTCCTACAATGGCTGAAAACCTTGCTGATAAGTTCATGATCCTTAATAATTTTAAGCGCTTAGAGGTTAGCGGAGAATTAATTATGATTTAGGGGTTGCAATTTCTCGGCTGTTGGTTTATACTGTATTCATACAGCGCGGGGTAGAGCAGTCTGGTAGCTCGTCGGGCTCATAACCCGAAGGTCAGTGGTTCAAATCCGCTCCCCGCTATTAAACCGAAAACGTTGATATATCTACTGTGGCGGGAGTTGCCTATAATGGTTATCCTACCTAATTACTCAGATATTACTCATAAGCTAGTCCTAACACAGGAAAATAATTCTCTCAATAGGATGATTACTCAGTCAACAAGCACAACTTAATCAATCTGTCAAATACCCATATCACCCCCATAACCGGACGCTGATAGGGTGGTTCCCTTGTGATACCCGTCAAGGGCAAGCCTATCGGTTCGTTCGTCACCATTGACTGCTATCACGGCGGTCACTTCCCCAATAGTGCTTGTTCCGGTTATGGGGGGAGGGTATGTTTCAAAGCCAACACGATAGCCGTAGGTAGCCGTAGGAGGGAACCCGCTAGGGAATCAACGTACAAAGATATCAGACCGCCTTTCAGTATCAGATTATGAAAGTATGGTGGCGATCGCCTATCCGGTTATCTATGGGTCTGATTCATAATCTCCGGTGAGGGGAAACTATGGGCTATCATCTACCGGATCCAACCCGATACCCCCAAACAACTTTTCAACTGGTGACAATTACCGGGATGGGACTCGATACCCACATAATTATCAGCAAGTCTCCAATCTTTGTTGGCAATCACCCCGCGCGGAAACCGATACCAACATAATCACCTTACCCAAAAATCTTAGTCGTAGGTTGTAGGTAAAGCTATCTGTTAGGGGTAAAGTAGTTCTGGGTATTATCTGGACATGATAGGGTAAGCATTCATATAAACCCGTAATTAGACTGTTGCAGTTAGACTGTTGGCACTTGACCTAATGAAAAAATTGACATTTAATTAGACTGTTGCAGTTAGACTGTTAGCAAAAAAATACATAGACACCCCCTACAGTCAGAAACCATAGGGGGTCATTAAGTTATTGGGGTATGTGGTTAGCTGTTAGGCTGTTAGGTGTTAGGGCTTACGCCAACCATCATGATCAATATCATCTCTGTTGATTGGGAGATGGGGTGATTGCTTTTTATCTTCTATAGCACTAGTCAATACGGTTAGGACGCAGCCTTGAGAACAGAATCCATGGCATCATGGAGAGAATCAAACTGCGTCCTAACCACCTTGACTAATGCTATAGTGCCTTTCGGCGCCGACAAAATCTCTACGCCAAAACGCCATCAGGACTCGATCGAGCACTCTCGGTACAGCGTTTAATCCATAATTGGGTTAGACCGCGATGGTCGAGTTGGGAGACTCCTGCCATGGCGCTCGGTTTCGCCTCACGAGCGGTGAGTGTTGGCCCAATGCTTTCTCTGAGGAGCTTTCGAGACTTGCCACCTTAAGTGACCAGTACCGTCAAATTAGGAGCCGTGTGCTGGGAAACTCGCAAGCACGGTTTTGTATGGGAGGGGGAGATGGCGACATCTCTCTCGACCCCTACTCAAATAGTCTCACGTTGGGTGCATCTCAGTTAAAAAATGAGTAATTGTACTTAGTGCAACCTTCACCCACAGCCCTACATAATGAGCGAAGCACCACTCACCCTCCCTCTACTCATGGATTCTCAGAAACCAGCTCAACTCCAGCAACACCTTGACGCGATTGCGGCCATTCTCTACAGCGAAGCTAACCCTGCTGAACTCACCGCCCTTGAAGCCATTGAGAAGAGTGTTCGTGCTCTTACTCAAGAGCACGTCTTGCCTCAACTAGGAGTTTTTTTATCGACCAGGCAACAGACCGCCACAGTGGAAAACAACTCACCCTGACCAGCATCCTCGGTAAACTCACCCTCACTACCGCTCAAGGTCAACAACTGCAAGTGAAGCCAGGGACTCGTTGGAGTCCATACTTTGAGAAGTGTTGCTTGCTCGTTAGTGCTAATAACGCTTACCAACGAGCCGAAGAGGATATCACGATACTGACCGGGATGAGCATCTGCCACAGTACGCTCCAACGCCTTGTACAGCGAGAGGACTGGTGTGAGGTGGAGATAACTGACCCCCCACACGGAACTGAGCCTAGATGGAGGAATGGTTCGCCTGCCCACTGAGGAGAGTCAACCCTGTGAGTGGAGAGAATACAAAGGGTTAAATGTTCATGAGCAAGGGGGTGTAGCGTTCTTTAAAGATAATCAAGGACTACTGGAGTGGGGTGAATGCCCAACCCCTAGGGGAGCAGTTTACCTGTCTTGGAGATGGTCATGAGGGGGTGTGGAACATTGTCAGTGAGATGGGGACATCACAGCAACGGATGGAAGTGCTCGATTGGTATCTAATAATGGAAAATGCCAACAAGGTGCAAGGAACACCGGCTCAACAGTCGCAGATGCGAGCACTGCTATGGCGAGGAGAGACCCAGAAGGCAATTGAGTATCTACGCCCAGAGCCATGTCGGGGAGCGACGGGGTTTATCAATTACTTAAAGCATCACCAGACTAGGATTATAGACTACCAGGCTGGGCAGGAAGCGGGGCAATCGATTGGTTGGGGTCGGGTGGAGTCGTTGGTGAAACAAATTGGGATGAGGGTGAAGTTGCCGGGGGCACAATGGCGAAGGGAGAATGTGCCGAAGGTGTTGAGGCATCGCTGTGCCTACCTAAATGGCGCGTTAGCTGCTTAATCAGGGTAAGAGTAGATTTTTTCCCTGAGTAATTATACTCATCTCCTAATTGAGATGCACCCATCTATTTAATTAGTGCTACCACTTCTTATAAGGTAAGAACTTACCACACATAATCACCTGGACACGATCGCCCTTAGGATCTTCAACCTTTTCCACATCGAGGGTAAAATCGATCGCACTCATGATACCATCCCCAAACTTTTCATGGATTACCTCTTTTATAGGCATCCCATACACCTGCATGATTTCATAAAAACGATAAATCAGAGGATCAGAAGGAATAACAGGATCTAAAGAACCCTTGAGAGGAGGCACAGTCAACTCATCCGCCAACTCCGCAGGTAAACCCAAAGCCTCCACCAACTTTTTGGCTTCAGCCTCATCCGCACTCGCCTGACGATAAATCACTGACGCAATCCAAACCTCATCCCGTCCTAAAAGTTGCTCCAACTCAGTAAAACTAACACATCTTGCTTTCTTAGCAGCCAATAATTTTTCAGTAATAGGTGCAGTCATTTAAAATTCTCCTTATTTGTTGATTTTTTGATTGGTAAACATGGTAGTCCTAAATAACTTGTAATATTTAGTCCAGATAAATAGCAATAGTGGAAACCCCCAGAATTAGGAGATTTAGGGGGCAAAAACCCCGACTTTTGATATAACTGATTATCCAAACTTGTAAACCATTAGCCTTCATTGCCCCCTTGTTAAGGGAGGTAAGGGGAGATCTGATCTTACAATTCAAAAGGACTACCATAAATAAATTAATTGTTTTGTTGAGACTCCCCCCTTATTAAGAGGGTTGGGGGGGATCTAGCCCCAAATTTGCGGGGAACAGACAAGGATCTAATCCCTTTCCCAAAGGAACTTACGATCCGATTCAGCAATAGCCAGATCATTGATACTCGCAAATCGATATTGCATCAAACCATTTTCCGCAAATTCCCACATCTCATTACCATAGGCACGATACCACTGGTTAGATGAATCATGCCACTCATACTCAAACCGCACCGCAATGCGATCACCCGTAAAAGCCCATAGCTCCTTACGCAAACGATAATCCAACTCCGTTGCCCATTTACGATACAAAAAAGCCTTAATCTCCTTCCTACCAGACAAAAACTCATCACGATTGCGCCATTGAGAATCAACCGTATAAGCTAAAACAACCTTTTCAGGATCTCTGATATTCCAAGCATCCTCAGCCATCTTGACCTTTTGAGTCGCCGTCTCTAGGGTAAAAGGAGGAAAAGGGGGTTTAGATTCAGTTACCATAATCACCTTCCTAAGCCACCCTCGCTTCTTCCACGGCGCGAGTTTCTCGGTATAAATGTTCCTCCATCGCCACCTTCAAATCATGATAGGCGGGATGTTCTTCCACCTCAAGACGATTGCGAGGACGAGGAAAAGGCACATCCAACACCTGAGCAATACCGGCCGCAGGACCTTTGGTCATCATAATAATCTTATCAGACAGTAACAAAGCCTCATCAATACTGTGAGTAATCATGATTACAGTTTTGCGATGTTCTTCCCAAATTCGCTCGATTTCTTCCTGCAAAAAACCACGAGTTAGAGCATCTAGCGCCCCAAAAGGCTCATCCATCAGCAAAATATCAGGATTAATAGCCAAAGCTCTGGCTATCCCTACCCTTTGCCTCATACCCCCTGATAACTCATGGGGATGTTTTTTTGCCGCCCCTTCCAGGTTCACCATTTGTAAATGCTCTTTTACAATTCTTTTTAAATTGGTAGGAGACATTTTCGGGTAAACCGTCTCCAGGGCAAAGCGGATATTTTCCTCCACCGTCATCCAAGGCATGAGGGCATAATTTTGGAACACCATACCACGATCAGGCCCAGGCCCTGTGATGGGTTCTTTGTTCATCATTACCGAGCCTGTAGTTGCCGAGGTTAAACCAGCGATAATACTCAATAAAGTAGATTTACCACAACCCGAAGGGCCAATGATACTGACAAAATTATTGTATTCAATATTGAGATTGATATTTTCAAGGGCGACAAAAGTTTTTTTCTTACTGCCAAATAAGCCATGCTTAGTAGAAAATACCTTTGATACTCCCCTTAAACATACCTGAACAGTATCTGGGGCTTCAAGATAAGTTAAATATTCTGGTTGATTAGATACAGTCATTATTTTTTACCGAAAGAAACAAGATTTTCAAGGAAGATAAAAATTTGGTCAAGTATTAAACCCACCAAACCGATGATGATAATGGCAACGATAATATTAGGTAAATATAGGTTATTCCATTCATTCCAGATGAAGTAACCTAACCCTGTGCCCAAAAGCATTTCTGCCGCCACGATTACCAACCAAGAAATACCCATACTGATTCTTAATCCCGAAATAATATTAGGTAGTGCCGCCGGAATAATTACCTTAAAAATAGTGCGCCAACGGGAAGCACCCAAAGTTCTCGCCACATCAAGATAATCGGAGTTAACATTACTAACCCCAAAAGCTGTATTGACAAGGGTAGGCCAAATACTACTGATTAAGATAATAAAAATACCTGTTTTTTCGGAATCTCGGAATAAATATAAACCCAAAGGCAACCAAGCCAAAGGAGAAACTGGTTTGAGTAACTGTACATAGGGGTTAAACGCTTTCGCAGCAATTTTAGAAATACCGATTAAAATGCCCAAGGGTACGGCAATCACCGAAGCCATAATATAACCGATTGCCACCCGTCGCAAACTAATCAATAAATTCCAACCAATACCCATATCATTAGGGCCATTATTGAAAAAAGGATTAGTCAACCACCACCACAACTCCTTAATAGTCACAGAAGCGGTAGGTACTCCTTGGGAAAATAGTTCCAGATTTGCCCCTATTTCCCACGATGAGAGAAAAATGCCGAGGGAAATAAGGAATATCCCCAGCGCTTTTATGTTTTCATTTTCTAAGAATTGTTTAAATTTATTGTCTTGAGTAATATTCATCTTTACTGCAATTAGTGTTCTCTTTCTTGCCAAAACAACAAGGCAAACTCTGCATTAGTTTTACCCCCCTATCCACAAAAAATTGTGGAATTGATAAGTAACTATTCATTACCCCCTTATTAAGGGGCTAGGGAGGATAAACTCCTAGAAGCCAAACTCATCAATTTGAGCCTGTATATAGCCTTCTGGATCTTGAGGGTTAAATTCATCCAAAGCCAGGGTTTCCGTGCGATAAATATCATCAGGGGGAGTTTGTCCTAATTCCTGAGCCAATTCCCTCGCTAAATCCGTTAAAAACACATCCTGCCCGATTTCGTCATAACTACCATCAGCGATCAATTGGGCTGCCCTACCATTTCCTGAAATATCCCAACGGACTAACTGAGACGTAATCCAGTTAGCAAAACTCTGCCAAGGATAGGGGTCAAAATCGATGCGATCGGGTACATTAAAACTATTACCCAAACCATCTTCAAAATTACCCGTTAATACGGCTTTAACCACCTCCACAGGTTGATTAAGGAAAGATCTACCAGAAATAGCCTCGGCAATTTCCTCCCTATTTCCTGACTCACTAGCGTAATCCGTTGCCTGAATAATTGCTTTATTCAAAGCTCGGAAAGTATTAGGATTATCGTTTATCCAAGTATCACTGGCTGCAAAAGCACAACAGGGATGACCATCCCAAAGATCTTTGGTAAGTTTATAAATAAACCCTGCCCCTTCAAAAACGGCTCTTTGGTTAAAAGGATCAGGCATCAAGAAACCATCAATATCTCCAGCAATTAGCTGGGCAATACTATCTGGGGGAGGTACAGAGCGAATGGTAACATCAGTATCGGGATTAATACCACCAGTGGCGAGATAATATCTGAGCAGTAAATTGTGCATTGAATAAGGGAAAGGTACACCCAAAACAAAGCCTCTAAAATCTTCTGGCTTATTGACATTACCCCGATGCTTGTCGGCGATGGTAATGGCTTGACCATTAATATTTTCAATACTAGCCAGTTTCACTCCAAAGGTAGCCGAGCCTAATCCTAAAGTCATGGCGATGGGCATGGGGGCTAACATATGATAAGCATCCAATTCCCCCGCAATGGCGGAATCTCTTATCGCTCCCCAGCTTGGCATTCTGACGTTCTGAGTATTTAGACCATGTTTTTGATAAAAGCCCAAAGGCTGAGACATAATAATGGGAGTTGCACAGGTAATGGGAATAAAGCCTACTCGTAAATCTGTTTTTTCCAAATCCGATACATCTGGGGGAGGATCATCAGGCTCAATTACCGTATCCCCACAAGCATTTACCAGGGTAACAAGGGCTGCACCGATGGCAATATTTTGTAAAAACTTACGGCGACTTACTTCCCCATTACGGATGGCATCCCCAAAAAACTGCCCAGATTTTGCTCCAAAGGCGGCAGAAAAGGCATTATCCAAACCTCCCGCTTGTTTTGCTAATTCCAAGACCAATTTTTCACGCTTGGGATTACCTTTACCCGCCATTTTCAAAAATAACTCTTTTCTTAGTTCGGCGGTACTCAGAGCATCGGCAATATCAAATGTTTGGGGTTTATATACTCCCATCTTGGTCAAGTCATTGATCATGTGCAAAGGATCACTGGGCATGGTTTCCATGAATTCCCAATGAGATTGACTTGGATGAAATTTACCACATTTAATACAAAGGTTTTCTACTCCTTTCCATTCATCTCGCTGAGATAAGACCGTCTTGGCGAATTTCATGATTATACATGTGAGTAGATAAACTGACCATGTGCATTAAACTGTTTTTCTCCGACATGAACTGTATCAATAGATACTTTTACCTGAAGTTTTTTCCCTTTTTTGCGCTCAACCATTTTATTTAACCAATATAAAATTGGCGCTGGTGCGTTGGCTGTTAGGCGGTGCGGGTGCTGGTTTGTTGTTAGTTGTCCAGTGTTTGTTGGCTCGTTGCCGGCTGGGCAGTTCGGGCGGGGCTTGCCGCTCTCTGTTTGGGCGATGTAGTGGCTTGCGGGCGGGCGTTTGTTAGCTCGCTCGCTTTTTTTTTGCGGATAACAGGTTAGGCAATCCCCTTATTTAGGATAACCGCGGCAATTCTGTTTCCATAAAGTGCAACTTCTTGGTGCGAGACGTTTAGGAGTCAAATAAGGCGGCAATGCCTGAAACAACCTCCGAGTGGGACTTTCACCCCTTGGTGAAATATAAGGGACTCGTACCCTGACCATCCCATAACTGTTTATATGTCCCAACGTTTGGTATAGAAATATACAAAACAAGGCAGGGAACTCAAGGTCAAAACGCCAAACTGGAAATATTAATGATTCCTTAACAATTGCGTTGAGAGTAACGGCGATGTGCGAGACGTTTAGGAGTGAAATAGGGCTGCAATGCCTTAAATAACCTCCTAGTGGGACTTCCACCCCTTGGTGGAATATAAGGGATTCGCACCCCTGACCATCCCATAACTATCTATGTGTCTCAACATCTGGCTTCGACAACCAGATAAGGCAGAGAGACTCAAGGTCAAGACTGAGCGAAAAAAAGAGGGGAGTTGTGAACCCCTTGAGTATAACGTAAGGTTGAGAGTAACGGCGATAGCCACCCCCAGTTTTGGGAATCATAACCCCAGGATTGAAGCGGGGAACGGAAGGCGTGAAGTAGAACCTACTACCAGAGGCGACCACTGCCAACCATCCATGATTAGGGAAACCGAATGTCCGGCTTGAACCATCGTAATACTCTAGTAGCGAAATAGGTTGATACGCTGCGCTCAAAAGAGCACGGGGAAGTGCGAGACGTTTAGGAGTGAAATAGGGCTGCAATGCCTTAAATAACCTCCTAGTGGGACTTCCACCCCTTGGTGGAATATAAGGGATTCGCACCCCTGACCATCCCATAACTATCTATGTGTCTCAACATCTGGCTTCGACAACCAGATAAGGCAGAGAGACTCAAGGTCAAGACTGAGCGAAAAAAAAGAGGGGAGTTGTGAACCCCTTGAGTATAACGTAAGGTTGAGAGTAACGGCGATAGCCACCCCCAGTTTTGGGAATCATAACCCCAGGATTGAAGCGGGGAACGGAAGGCGTGAAGTAGAACCTACTACCAGAGGCGACCACTGCCAACCATCCATGATTAGGGAAACCGAATGTCCGGCTTGAACCATCGTAATACTCTAGTAGCGAAATAGGTTGATACGCTGCGCTCAAAAGAGCACGGGGAAAAGAAGGGGTATATTACCACCACCTTCACAGACCTTTAAAGTACCCCGGTGGATAGGACGAATCTAAAGATGGAATGCCCGCATAGATGGAACGTTTAAACCCCTCATTGGCTCTCAAGTGGCAGGATGTACTTGTGGAGTAGCGAAAAGTGTAAGCGTATGCCTTTAAGGGAAAAGGATGTGACTGAAAGCTAATGCCTAACTGTAATGGTTAGGATATGCCCACTAGTCACGGTGTGGATATAGAGACCACAACAACTAAGAGTGTTATGACGAAAACGAGTTAATGACTACGTGTGTATATAGCTCCGAAAGTTGAGGTCATAAAGCAGGGGGTTGTAGCCCTGTTCCCACTGACAAAGGGGTATTCACATCAGGAGCCGTATGAGATGAAAGTCTCAAGTACGGTTTTGAAGTGGAGTCGGGGAAGGTGACTTCCCTTTCGACCATAACAAGAAGGGGTATATTACCACCACCTTCACAGACCTTTAAAGTACCCCGGTGGATAGGACGAATCTAAAGATGGAATGCCCGCATAGATGGAACGTTTAAACCCCTCATTGGCTCTCAAGTGGCAGGATGTACTTGTGGAGTAGCGAAAAGTGTAAGCGTATGCCTTTAAGGGAAAAGGATGTGACTGAAAGCTAATGCCTAACTGTAATGGTTAGGATATGCCCACTAGTCACGGTGTGGATATAGAGACCACAACAACTAAGAGTGTTATGACGAAAACGAGTTAATGACTACGTGTGTATATAGCTCCGAAAGTTGAGGTCATAAAGCAGGGGGTTGTAGCCCTGTTCCCACTGACAAAGGGGTATTCACATCAGGAGCCGTATGAGATGAAAGTCTCAAGTACGGTTTTGAAGTGGAGTCGGGGAAGGTGACTTCCCTTTCGACCATAACAGCCACCCCCAGTTTTGGGAATCATAACCCCAGGATTGAAGCGGGGAACGGAAGGCGTGAAGTAGAACCTACTACCAAATGCGACCACTGCCAACCATCCATGATTAGGGAAACTGAATGTCCGGCTTGAACCATCGTAATGATTTAGCAGCGAAACAGGTTGATACGCTGCGTTCAAAAGAGCAAGGGGAAAAGTAGGGTAATCATGACATCACCTACACAGACTTTTAAAAGTACCCCGGTTCTGAGGACAAATCTAAAGATGGAATGCCCGTATAAACGGAACGTTTAAACCCCTTTTAGGCTCTCAAGTGGCAGGATGTACCTGCACAGTAGTGAAAGTGTAAGCGTATACCTTTAAGGGGAAAGGATGTGACTGAAAGCCAATGCCTAACTGTAATGGTTAGGATATGCCCACTAGTCACGGTGTGGATATAGAGACTGCGACAATTAGGAGTGTTTACGACGAAAGCGAGTTTAAAGACTACGATGTTGTATTTAGCTCTAAAAGTTGAAGTCACAAAGCAGGAAGTTGTTACCCTGTTCCCGATGTCAAAAGGGGTATCTACATCAGGATCCGTGTGCTGGGAAACTCGCAAGCACGGTTTGGAATTGGAGTTGGGGAAGGTGACTTCTCTTTCGACCATAACCAGTTTAGAGACACCGGGGAGATTTTCCTAAAGTGAAAGTATTTGCAGTTTAGAGATTACCGGGGAGGTTAGGCGATCGCTTTTCCGGACGGTTGACTGTTTTTCTAATCTGGTAGGGAGGTAGGGCGATCGCTTTTCGGGTGGCGGGGGTTTGGCAGCGCCGGGGGAGGGATTAAGGGCGCAGCGGTAAAATCCATGAGTGGAGCGTAGCGGAACGAATTTAACTTTGTGACCAAGCCCTTAATACCGTGGGTGGGTGGGTTCCGCCGCCGCCAATGGGGGGAGCTTGAGGCGATCGCTTTTCGGGTGGCGGGTTTTGGAATGCTCCTTAGTCGGGGTGAGTTGAGAGGTAGGGCGATCGCCGGCGCGGACAGTTGGCTGGTTTGGGCTAACTTGTGGGGAGGTGCGGTTGGCTGGTTTTTAGAGGCGGTTGATTTGTGGGGAGGCAAGGTTTTCTGTTTTTTTAGATTCTCGGGCGATCGCCGGCGCGGATAGTCCTTGGCGTGCCTTGGTTGGGATGCCTAGTTACTGGGTGCTTCGCACAAGAGGGGTTGACTTATGGGGATGCCAGGTTATTGGGCGCAGTGGCTTACTAGTGTTCAGTGAAGTTTAGTGGTGGCGCTCCTCTCGTAATCGCCGCGCGCCAAAACGAAAGTTACTAGTGTTCAGGAAAGGTGATCGCGGGCGCGGGCTCCAAATACCGCTCGGTCCTAGTCGGCAGTGGCTTACTAGTGTTCAGTGAAAGCAACTGGTGGGGGATCCGCTCCGGGGTGGGTAGTGCTAAAGAGGTAATGATGCGTTGTAGTGATGGATAAAATACCAAATGCCACCAATGTGATTCTGCAAACACTTGGAAAAGGACAAGGTCTTGGGTACTAAGCGAGACACTGGTTGTCTCAAGGTATTGTTAAACGTTTCGATGTAGCTGGTCAAACCTGTATCCTTCCCAACCCCTTGATGACGTTTACTCGGTAGAACAGCCTCATAGGCTCCCCAGAAATCTGTATAAGCCACCGCACATTGGCGATACACTGGGGGCAATGACTCCCACAATTGGCGGGCTGCGGCTTCATCCCGTGCACCAATGTAAACACCGACAATCTCACGGATTTTTACGTCGAGAGCTAACCAAATCCACTGTTTGTTTCCTTTATGGTTGACAAATGACCACAATTCATCACATTGAATCGTTAACCTCCCGTTTTTTGCGCCTCACCTGGACTTGGCGGGGCACAGAGGCATATTTCTGATTGACGTAGTTTGGCAGCCAGGGCTCAGACACTTGGACGGCCCGTGCTATTCCGGCAAGGGGAATTCTCTCCATCGGCAAACGGTCAATCAGAGACCGTGTTTCTTGGTCAATCACCTTTTTGGTGGGGGTGTTCAACAAACTGTCGTCCATAATCACGACACTTGAACCGTTGTTTGCCGTTGTGAATCCGTCCATTTTTGACGGTGTGGGTAGATGTACAAGTTGGGCAGGCAGGTATGGAAATTGAACCCGAGTCGGTTTTGTTATGGTCGAAAGGGAAGTCGCCTTCCCCAACTCCAATTCCAAACCGTACTTGAGACTTTCACCTCATACGGCTCCTGATGTGGATACCCCTTTTGTCATTGGGAACAGGGCTACAACCCCCTGCTTTATGACCTCAACTTTCGGAGCTATATACAACCACGTAGTCATTAACTCGCTCTGGTCATAAACACTCTTAGTTGTCGCGGTCTCTATATCCACACCGTGACTAGTGGGCATATCCTAACCATTACAGTTAGGCATTAGCTTTCAGTCACATCCTTTCCCCTAGGAGGCATACGCTTACACTTTTCACGCTCTGCTTGCGAGTAATATTGCTCACTTGTTTATTAGCAGAGCCTAAGAGGGGTTTAAACGTTCCGTTTATATGGGCATTCCATCTTTAGATTTGTCCTATCCACCGGGGTATTTTCAAGGTCTGTGTAGGTAGTGTAAGTAAACTCCTACTTTTCCCCTTGCTCTTTTGAGCGCAGCGTTTCAACCTGTTTCGCTACTATAAATTGACGATGGTTCAAGCCGGACATTCGGTTTCCCTAATCATAGATGATTGGCAGTGGTCGGGTTATTGGGAACAGGTTTCCCTCACGCCTTCCGTTCCCCGCTTCAATCTGACGGGTTGTGAGTCCTGAAACTGGGGGTGGCTATCGCCTTTACTCTCAACTTCCTGCTGTACATAACACCAGCGTTCAGTCTTGACCTTGAGTTCCCTGCCTTGTTTGGATTCCTCCCAACGTCGGGACATATAAACAGTTATGAGGATGGTCACGAGTGCGCTCCTTATATTCAACCAAGGGGTTGAAGTCCCCACCAGGCGGTTATTTCGGGTATTGCAACCCTATTTTATGCCTGAACGTCTCGCACCTACACCTCTATCATTACATATTAGGCACTACCCAATTTTTTTAGATCAAACAAACCTCCTTGTATGCTCGGAAACCCTATAGGTTTCCGTATATTTCGCAATTTAGCGATAATCTCTTCTTTCAAGCGTCCCCGCAGTTGAAATAAGACACATGGATCTTCACTAAAGCGATCGCCTAACATATAATAAACTGCACCAATATGTTTACAGGGGTTAGCCGGATCTGGACAACAGAGCGCGAGAATGTACTTCATCCAAATTAAAAGGAAACAGCCGCAAGCCATTTTTAGCAAATACATCCTCAATATTATAAGGCATTTCCCCTGCTAACAACTTGGCGGAAAAAATCGCCTGCTGGGATAATGTTTCAATCACATATCCCCATTCTTCCTCGGTAAAAGTATCTAACCACAATTCCACTTGATAAGGTTCGGCTTGCGTCCCCTGAACTTGCGCCAGAACCCGCTGACCAGTAAATTCAATATTGAGAACATTACCCTGTCTGGCATAATTTCTCGCCCTTTCCAATCGTTTCTTAAACCGATAGCGATTCAGAATGTCTAACCATTGCTGGGTCCACCATTCCTGATTATTTTCTATATGGTAATCTGCCATGATTGGGAACCCCCAAAAATATCGTTTTATTCATTATAGACAACGGGTGAGGGTTGACAACAGCCGGGAACTCATGATAGGATATTGACATATTGTTTCATAATGAGAATATATGCACAAATAAAAAAAATTCGACTATTCCCATTATTTAAAGTATAGCCCAGAACCCCCCAAAAGGCAACCCCACCCCCCAAAAAAAAATTTTTCGCAACAAAAATTAATTTTTTGTTACAAAAGTTAACATAATGACCTAGTGATGGCGATAATGCGATCGCGGTAGGGGGAATATTTTTCCTGAGAATTTGCGTAAATTGTTTGAGGACAATTGATAAATAATTATAGGGGTAGGTTAATTTATGAGATTCAGAAGACCGAAAGAACTGCTGGGCAAGGTGAATGTCAAAATCGCGCTGCTAATGTTGGGTCGATTAAGCATAATCAGCGTCATATCTTTGGTTCTGGCAACGATTAACAACTATGGAAATCATAAAAACTACTGGGAGCGGACAATTTTTGCGACGCAGACAGTAGATTTTAACATTTTATCTCACACTTTGCCGACGAAACTTTCCCTGGCGCTGCTAGAGGGAGAAACGGAGGAGTTGCAGCGGACTCTGGACAGTAACTACGGGTTGTTCGGGTTAGTAGTCACGAACTGCGAAAGTGCGATCGCCGATTGTCCAGAGCAGGAAATCCTCTACTATTCCAATTCCCGTCGCCTTGGGAAAGAGGGTTTTAAGGTAGAAAACCTAACTAATGAGCCTTACGATCTCCTACGGGACCCGCCGCCATTGTTTGCGGAACGCAAATATAAACGGCGTTATCAACCGGAAGCTGACCCGACGGGGATGGTCAACAGAGGGGAAATCATCGGGCGGGTATATTACGTCCGGCGGGTGCCGCCAACCTTCGCGGAGAGTTACGCGAAATGGGCGAGGGGGTTGCTGAGGTTCCAGCACAGTCCTAGTATTTTCTCGCTGACTGCGGGTATATTTTTGGCGGGGGGTGCAGTGGTTTGGTTGCTGATCGAATTTGTGTTGTACCGAAAGCGCCGAGAGAGGAAACAGTTACTGGAAGAGGCGCGGAATATTCGGGAAGAGTTGCAGCAGAAAGTTAAACAAAATGAAGCTCTGATCGCTGTTAGGGAAAAGGGGCGGAAGGAGTTGGAGGACTACCGAAGGGAACAGCAATCGATCGCAGCGGAACTGAAAATAGCGATCGCGGACTACGAACAGAAAATCGTGGATTTCCAACATCAACAGGATGATAGCCAGAGCAATCTGCAAGAACTGCGGAATCAATTAGCCTGGGCGGTGGAATATCAGGTAGAGGCGCAAGAGGAAATTGACAGACGCTCTGAGGCGATCGCCAACCTGGAAAATTGCCTGAATAGCCAGAACAGGGAACAGCAGGAAATGACGCGCACCCTGGAAAAGTGGCAGCGCCAGTTGCAGGAAACCGAAGATCGGGAAAAGAGGACCAATGAGCAGATAGTGAGCCTGAATCAAAAGATTGCGGAACTGACGCGCGAGTATGATCAGGCGATACAGCAATCGGCAGACCTGCAAAGCCAACTGAGGGAACAAGCTGATGTTGAGCAGTTGAGAAGAGCCTTGGAATCGGCTAGGGAAGAATCAGAGTGTATCAAAGAACAGTCCCGAGATTTTGAAGTCTATATCACCGAAGAAAATGAGAGTTTGGCAGCCAAAATCAGACAGTTAGAAAATGAACTGGGGGAACATAGATCGAGAATTTTGTACCTGAAAAGTCGCCTAGAGGATAGGGAGGTAGGTGATCACCATGTCAGTGACTCGATCGAACCTGAAGATTGCTTTACCCCAGCCAACCTCAGTAGATCCACCATACCCTCTTTGTCCAGTTCTGAGGTAATCAGAGGTCTACATCGCTTGGAATTTGTGACTGACCACCAAACAGGGAGCCATGTTCACCTCAAAAAAACCCTTGTTTGTAGGGTTCCCCATCATGCCAAAGATGTGCCTTACGGTATCCTCAAAAACATTTTACAATCGGCGAAGATAACCGAACAAGAGTTGAGGGATAATTTCTGATTGGAGCAACTCGGTTCCCTATTTAATCATTAAATGATTAGGGAAATTGGGGTGATGGGTGGGAGGGTAGGAGGCTAAAATTCGCCAGCATGATAGGAACTCCGAACCAGGGGACCGGAGCGAACGTGAGAAAAACCCATATCTTTGGCGATCGCCCCTAGACGGTCAAACTCTTGGGGAGTCCAATATTTATGGACGGGGAGATGATCGAGGGAAGGGCGCATATATTGACCGATAGTGAGGCGATCGCATTTAACCTCTCGTAAATCAGCGAAAGCCTGTAAAATCTCGTCTTCGGTTTCCCCATGTCCCAACATCAGACCGGACTTAGTAGGAATAGTCGGGTCAACTTCTCGGACGTGGCGCAACAGGTCAACAGAGCGATCGTACTTCGCCCCCCGTCGCACCGGACCAGTAAGCCGCCGGACGGTTTCAATATTATGGTTATAACAAGCAGGTTTTGCTCTCACCACCAAATCAATACGCTGATATTGTTGCTGTTGAGTATCTTCAGCCTTTCCCCCCCAAAAATCGGGAGTCAGCACCTCAATTTGAGTTTGGGGACAACAAGAGCGAATTTGCTCCATAGTAGCCACAAACCACCCCGCGCCGCCATCAGCCAAATCATCCCGCGCCACAGAAGTTAACACCACATAACGCAACCCCAAAATTTGGACTGCTTCGGCTACCTTGCGGGGTTCATCGTGATCAAGTGGCATGGGAGCATGGCCCTTATCAACTTGACAAAAAGCACAGGAGCGGGTACAAGTAGGCCCCATAAGTAAAAAAGTAGCGGTCCCCTGAGCATAACATTCACCCCGGTTAGGACAGCGCCCCTCCTCACAAATAGTATGAATTTGTCGCTGTTTGATAATCCGTTGCACCTGTGATAGTTGACTCGCGGCACCAATAGGACGACGCAACCACTCAGGCATAGATTTAATTGCGTCTCGGTGACGTGATGAAATAGAATCAGAAGTGCTTGACATAATGTATTGATATCTAGGATAGCTATTTTTTAGAACACAAAGCAGTTTTCTGCGATGCTGATTATATGGGAACTTACTATAACAGTTTCTCAAGCCATCGAGTACATTCGGAAGCCCCTCGCCCTCCTTGGGAGAAGGGTTGGGCGTGAGGGCTGCAACCTAGACTTGTGCAAAACGCTATATATGTGGCTGCATCTGGTAAAATGTACAAGTTTACATTCCTTTCGGAAACAGTTAGGTAGATTAGCTGCCCGGATCAAGTAAGCCGGGAGCCCAGCACTACCCTTCTGAGAACAATTCTTCATATTTCAAAGGAGAAGAAAGGTAAATTAGCGCTAATTCTTGATAAGGATTAGCTTTTATGACAGCATCCTTGACCATTGTTGGTGATACCATACTATTCTCGGTTTTGTTAATCTATGAACAGATTTGAGAAGGTTAAATACTGCACCAATATTCAGATTATGTATTCATCACCGGGGGAGTAAGCCGTGGCAGGTCGGAAAATTATAGTTATTGATGATAGTAAGGTAATTCGGGTCAAAGTTCGGGAGATGTTACCCCAGGGTAACTTTGATGTGCTAGAAGCCAAAGACGGGAAGGAAGGCATAGACCTAGTGCGCCAAGAACACCCCAACCTGATTATGCTGGATTTCCTGTTACCCAAACTCAGCGGATGGGAGGTTTTTCAGCAAATCCAAGCTAGTGAAGAACTTAGGAAAATCCCTCTGGTGTTGATGTCGGGTCGAAAAGAGGAAGTGACGGAGAAAATTGCTGAACCCTTCGAGTATTTTGAGTTTATCGAAAAGCCTTTTGAGAAAGGACAATTGGTAGATGCGATCAAGTCGGCTTTTGAAAAGGCTAAGAAACCTCGCCAACCTCTGAAAGTGGTTCCCCCACCTGCACCGGCTAAAGAGACAGCCCCTCCTCCGGCGGCGGTGACAACGGGGGCGGACGCGGCTAAGATTAAGGCTTTAGAACAGAAAATTGTCGCTATGCAGAGGGAAATGATCGCCCTGAAAAAACAGGTGGCTCAAATCAAGGCTTTTGTACTCAAAAAAGTCAAGTAGGGGTGAGTAACTGTTGATGATGACCCTAGAATCTTCGTTTTTTAATCAGCTTGAGGCGGCGGCGGATACCCTCATGAAACACTTGGATAATTTTTCCAGGGTGCGAGTTTTGGTGGTGGGGGATCTGACTCTGGATGAGTTTCTGACTGGTCAGGTGGAGAGGCTGTCGCGGGAAGCACCAGTGCTAATTCTGCGCCATGAAGTTACTCAACAAATCCCAGGAGGGGGAGCTAATGCGGTTTACAATTTGGCTAAGTTGGGGGCTGCGGTGTCGGTGGCTGGGTTGGTGGGAAAGGATGACCAGGGGGAGACTCTCAAAGGGATTTTTCGGGAGGCGGGAATTGATACGACGGGTATTCTGACAGACCCAGACCGCCCTACGGTGACTAAAACTAGGATTTCTGGACACGCACGCCAGTCGGTGACTCAGCAAATTGTCCGGGTCGATCGCAAATCGGATGATTTACCCAGCTTAGAACTTCAATTGCGGTTGGCTGAATATATCGAACAACACAGAGATAATGTTGATGGGGTGGTTTGTTCGGACTATGGGGATGGGGTGTTAACTTCCCCGGTTATTGGTGCGGCTTTGGGTCATGGGTTTTCGGTGGTGGATGCTCAAGTTGATTTACAACGCTATCAGGGGGCGATGTTGTTTACTCCTAATGTTCCGGAAGCGGAAAAGGCGGTAGGATATGCGATCGCTAATGAAGAGAGTCTCAGACGTGCGGGGAGTGATTTACTGAATTTGACTAAGGCGAAACGGGTGCTAATTACTAGGGGTGAGGAGGGGATGAGTCTTTTTGAATGGGGGGAAAATCACACGCTACAAGTTAGCCATGTTCCTCCGTTTAATGTTTTGGATGTTTTTGATGTGACGGGGGCGGGAGATACTGTGGTGGCGGCTTTAACTTTGGCTTTATCTGTGGGGGCGAGTTTTTGGGAGGCGGCGGTTTTGGGTAATTTGGCGGCTAGTTTGGTGGTGCGTCAGTTTGGGACGGCTACGACTTCTATAGCGGAAATGAAGGAGGCTTTGCGATCGCTTTTGGAGGATGAAGTTAGTTGAGTGGACTATGAACAGAGTAATCATCCATGATGCGAAAAATCAGCAGTGGTTACTATTTGAAAATCCCTGCTATATTGTTAATTGCGATCGCCTCGAACAGGTGATTCCTGGCTTAGAACAGGTTAACCAAAGCCTCCAACAACAGCATTTATGGGCGGCGGGTTTTATCAGTTATGAAGCCTCTAGCGCTTGGGATTCGGCTTTGACTACCTATCCCCCAGATGAGTTTCCTTTGCTCTGGTTTGGGCTATATGAACAACCACAAATTATCACCCCACCCCGCCTCTGTTCCCCATCAGATTATACTGTGGGTGAGTGGTTATCTTCTGTCACCCCCACTGAATATCAGGAGGCTATTAAGCAAATTCGAGGTTATATTGCTAGGGGGGAAACCTATCAGGTCAATTATACTTTTCGCCTACGGACGGAGTTTTCTGGGGATGCTTTGGCTTGGTTTTGGCAATTAGTGCGATCGCAACAAGCCGACTATGCAGCATATATCGAATGTGGCGATCGCTTTACCATTTGTTCTGCTTCCCCGGAACTATTTTTCCAACTCTCTGACCGTCAACTCGTCGCCCGTCCCATGAAAGGAACCGCCCCCCGTGGTTGCACTTTAACCGAAGATAATGCCATAGCCCAAGGGCTGCAAAATTCCCCCAAAAACCGCGCCGAGAACGTCATGATTGTGGATATGATCCGCAATGATATTAGCCGCATTGGCGATATTAAAACCGTCCAAGTTCCCCAATTATTTACAGTCGAAAAATACCCAACCCTGTGGCAAATGACCTCCACAGTAACCGCAAAAACCCAGGCTTTACCATCAGAAATTATCGCCGCTTTATTCCCCTGTGCTTCCATTACAGGCGCACCCAAACCCAGAACCATGCAGTTAATTCGCCAGTTAGAAACAACTCCCCGCCACCTTTATACTGGCACCATTGGCTTTATCGAACCCGAAAATACCCCCAATAATTATAGAACCCAGTTTAACGTAGCCATTCGTACAGTTATCATTGACCGCCAAAATCATCAAGCCGAGTATGGCGTGGGTGGCGGTATTCTTTGGGATTCTGACAGCCAGGATGAATACCAAGAATGTCAAACCAAAGCCAAGTTTCTGAGCCTCAATAATAGCTCTGATTTTTCCCTATTAGAAACCATGCTTTGGACACCAGAAGCAGGATTTTTTCTCCGGGAAGACCACCTAAAAAGGTTATCCGATTCAGCCATTTATTTTGGGATTCCGTTATCCGTAGAACACATCAATCAACAATTAATAGATATAAGTAAATCCTGGTCAATTCCCTATCGAGTTAGGTTATTAGTAGACCGCCAGGGTGTTCTAAATTGCGAAATTTCTGCCATTGAGAAATCCCCACCTAACCGACAGATTTATTTAGGTTTATCTCCCACCCCCATTAATTCCCAAAACCCTTTTTTATATCACAAAACCACCAACCGCAGCATCTATGAAACCGCCCGTAATTCCCGTCCCGACTGTGATGATGTGATTTTATGGAATGAACGGGGAGAGGTTACAGAAACTACGATTGCTAATCTGATCATTAAAATCAATGATGATTGGCTTACCCCCCCAGTAACCAGTGGTTTACTTCCCGGAACTTTTCGGGGTAGCTTACTCAAACAGGGTAAGATAAAAGAGGCTATTATTGATATAGAAACCCTCCAAAAATCGGAGGATATTTATATCATTAATTCTGTCCGCCAATGGCAAAAAGCCACTCTTAAAACCACTAAATAACCCCCTCTCCCTGTCTCTCCAGAAGGCGGGTTTATTCATCTTCCGGTGTGGAATATAAATTCACAGGAGAACCCGCCCCTACATTATAATACATAAAGGGGTGGGTTTAAATGTGGTTTTGGTTGGGGAGTCAGGATGAGGCAATCATCAACAACTGACAGCGGAAAATAATTGCCTCTGGTCATTAGCTAACAATACTTGGAGATATCCTCGTGACACTCATCAGCCAGATAAGATAAAGCCCGAAAGCGTAAGCCGACTAATTGCTCATAGAGGGGGTTAATCTTGCACATGGGGGGGATATGAACAATTTTGTGACCAAAGAGCTTAATATCCCGTTCAAAGGGACACTGAGGAGGAACCATTTTACAAATAAATTTGGCTACTTTGGGATCATGTAATTGCCAGTCATCTAGCCAATGCTTGACGGGAGCTAAAACATCTATATGATGGTGGTGATGTGATGGCTGTTTGGGCTCTTTGCAGTAACCTTCTGATAAATCTTCTAAGGTGTGTCTGAGGGAGTCTAAGGCTTTAACCTCTAAACCCAAGGCTTGACAAAACTGGTGGAGAAGATCATCTTCACAGACTGAATAAATGCCATCAGCCAGGGCGACCATGACGGCGGTTCGTAGGAAGTTCTCGGCGAGAATTGTGTTTTTTCCTAGGACTTCTGCTAATTCCTGGGGGGAAATGGGTTCGAGGGTGTTAACATCGATATCTGTTGCGAGGATATCATGGGTGATGCTGGCAATTAATTCCTGCTCTTCTTCTTGGAACTGACCGTCGGCCCAAGCTAAGGCCAGTAAGCCTCTCATCCAGGCGAGAGTCTGTTCATTTGTGTATTGGGTGGATTCAGCGATGCTATTCATTAGTTATCCTAGCGCTCGATGTTTCCAGTTTAGCTTAGGCGATCGCTCAAAAAAAAGTATATACAATGTTACCAAGAGAGCAAAAGCCTACAACCGAATGCTGTAGGCTCAAACTCGCTATAATGTTAATAACTGTCGCGCGCTATCAACTGCTTCCGGTGAAAATCACTTCCGGGAATTTGGATTGGGCTTCGCCAAGGGGCCGCCGTCTGCCTTCCTCTTGCCAGTAGTTGATGACTTCGGTAGCTTTATTGAGTAACTCAATGCGCTCGACATCATTGATCCAGCGCTTGGACTCTAGTTCATTTTTGAGTTCTTCCCAGGCATCTTTGCGTGGCCAGAAAAAGTAGGAGGTCAGTGGACTACTGCCTTTTCCCACTACTTGGTCAACGGCCAGCGCGACGTTATCATCGAGCCAGAGAACTTTTAGAATGAATCTTGACAATTACACCTCCGGGCTAATTTGAGTTAATTGCAAAAAATACACAACACTCTATTATATCGCAGTATCTGTTGTTTGTAACATTTTTGATGGGTTGACATGAAGGCTATTGTAATTTTTGATATTGACGGGGTAATTCGAGACGTGGGAGGGTCCTATCGTCGGGCGATCGCAGATACGGTAGAACTGTTTACTAAATCCTATCGTCCCACGGTCTCAGATATCGATCGCCTCAAATCTGAAGGGGTTTGGAATAATGACTGGGAAGCGTCCAGGGAGTTGATTTATCGCTATTTTGAGAGCCAGGGTCAACATCGCGATGCCATTAACCTGGACTATGGGGAAATTGTAGCGTTTTTCCAATCCTGCTATCAAGGGCCAGACCCAGATAATTGGACGGGTTACATTTGTGGTGAACCCCTCTTGTGTACCCCCGAATATTTCCAGGAGTTAACGGATCATGCGATCGCCTGGGGTTTTTTTAGCGGAGCCATGCGAGATGAGGCATTATATGTATTGCAGGGGAAACTAAATCTGCCCAATATTCCCCTAATTGCTATGGAAGACGCACCGGGAAAACCAGACCCCACGGGGTTGCTGGCTGTGGTGGGTCAATTGGAACCCCCAGAGTCCCCCAAACCCGTGATTTATGTGGGTGACACGGTGGCGGATATGTATACAGTGGCTAAAGCTCAACAACAGGACAGCACCCGGACTTGGGTGGGTGTGGGTGTATTACCTCCCCATATTCAACAGACTACGGAGAGTATAGCATCCTACACCCAGACCCTGAAAAAAGCCGGAGCGACTCAAGTAGTCCATGGTGTACAACAACTAACACCAGAGGTGATTTTCCGGTTGATTTCTGAGTAGTTTTGTCCCACAGCAGCTAGTTTTTACCATATTTAGGGCTAATCAGGCTACACTAGATGATAATACAAAGTTTTAATAGCAAACTTCCTTAAAGCCTGCATCTACCCTATGGGTTCAGCATCTTGATTTGAACCTGCCGAGTTGGTTAAACTTCTATTAAACTGTGATGGTTACTCAGATAATTTATCCATCGAGTCCTGAATTTCAGCAAGCTATTATTAATTGCGCTGATATGGCTATCATTGTGACCGATCGCAATGGTATGGTTTGCACATTTAATCGCGCGGCCGAAAACCTCCTAGGATATACAGCCTCGGAGGCGATCGACCATATTCACTGGACGGAATTTCATCACCAAGACCACAGAAATACTAGCCACTCTGACCAACAACAACAGCTACATCAAACCCTGATAGAGCGAGTAATTTTAGGGGAAACTGACGAACAGCAACATACCTATATTCGCCGTGATGGTACTACCCTCCCCGTGTCTGTGTTGATCAGCGGTGTGAGAGACGAAAATGGGCAATTGATGGGATTTTTGGCAATGGTGCGACCACTACCACAAGCAGCGATCGACACCCAAAAACAGCGACAGCAGTTTCTTAGGAAACAACAACAGGCACAAATGCAATTGGCTCGGTCTTGGGAATTTTATCACGGAGATATTGACCAAGCATTTGAGACCCTGACTGCTATTGCTGCCCAAACTTTGCAAGTAAGTAGAGCAAGTATTTGGTTTTATACAGAATACCATAATGGCATTGAGTGTGTCAAGTTATATGAACAGGAAAAAAACTGCTATTCTCAGGGTATAAAACTGGAAGCTATCGACTATCCCAGGTATTTTGCCGCCATCGAAACGGAAGAGAGAATTGTGGCATTCGATGCCCAAAATGACCCCAGGACTAGGGAATTTACCGCCGCCTATCTCCAGCCTCTGGATATTAGGTCTATGTTAGATATTCCGATTCGTTTGGGAGGGGAAACTATCGGGGTTCTGTGTTTAGAAAATCAGGGAGAGGTGATTGATTGGGATCTGCAACAACAGAACTTTGCCACCTACCTAGCGGACTGGGTAACTCTAACTTTAGAGGCTCATGAAAGAGCGATCGCCCAAAAAGCTCTACACCAAAGCCAAAAGCAACTACAAGACATCCTCGATCACGCTCCTGCCATAATTTACATGAAAGACAATAGCGGGCGCTATCTCCTAGTTAACCGAGAATATGAAAAGCGGTTTAATTTGCACCGTGACCAGGTACTTGGTAAAACTGACTATGATTTGTTTACCCCCGATATAGCCCTAGCTTTTCAATCGGCTGATACAGCTTTGTTGGAGAGTGAAAAACCTATCCAATGGGAAGAAGAAATCCGGTTTAATAACACTTTTAAAACCTACCTATCCCATCGTTTTCTGTTAGAAGATGATACCGGAAAACCGGCAGCTATTTGCTGTCTGGCTACAGATATCACCAACCACAAACGTTCAGAAGCGGCTCTGCGGGAAAGCGAAGCCACTAACCGAGCCTTATTAAATGCCATTCCTGATTTAATTCTCCAATGTCAGGGGGATGGTACAATAGTTGATGTGAAACCGCCCCATGATAGTTCTGACTGGATGTTACCAGAATTATTGGTAGGTAGAAATATCCTAGAGATTTTGCCTAATGAAGTGGGTAATCATCTCCAAAATGCTCATAATCGCGCTTTATTTTCCTCAGAAATTCAAGCCATTGAATATAAACTACCGGCGAATAATGGGGAGGATTGGAGGCAATATGAAACCCGCATTGTCTCTGGTAACTCCCAAACCGTCATTTCCATAATTAGGGATATTACCGAACAAAAACGAGCCACGACTGAGTTAGCACGTCGCGTACAATTAACGGCCCTCAAATCTGAGGTGGGGTTTGCTATGACCCGTGGCGGTAGTTTATCGGAAGTTCTGACTAATTGTGCTAACACTTTGTCGGCTTATTTGGATGATACTATTGCTTGTATTTGGACTCTCAATTCCGCCAAGACTTTACTAGAATTACAAGGTATTTCTGGCTTAGAAAATCCCCCGGCAAATTTGGCTTATATTAAAGTAGGTTATCAGCCAATTGGGGTAATTGTCAGTGAGCAACAGTCGATTTTGAGCCTAGATTTATCCCATCATGGGTGGAGTCAAGATTTTGCAATTATTACCGAGCGAGGTTTCACTAATTTTGTGGGGTATCCGTTGATTGTTGAGGGTGCTTGTGTGGGGGTAATTGGTTTATTTAGTCGGGAGTTGTTGAGTAAGCAAGTTTTGGAAACTTTGGCGGTAATTGCTAATCAAATGGCGGTGGGTATTGAATTTAAAAAAGCGGTGGTAGCCTTACAAAGCCGTGAGGAACAATTAGAATTGGCTCTCGAAGGTAGTGCTTTGGGTTTATGGGATTGGAATATCTCCACGGGAGAAGTATATTTTGACCCTCAATGGCAACGGATGTTAGGATATGATGAACACCAAATTGATAATAGTTTTCAGTCTTGGAAACAATTAATTCACCCCCATGATCAAAAACGGGTTGTGGAGGCTTTGAATGATTCTGTTAAGGGTCGCCGCCATGTTTATGAGGTGGAAGTGCGAATGCTAAATAGTTCCCAACAATGGCAATGGATGCTGTATCGGGGTAAGGTATTTACATGGGATGAACAGGGACGACCTCTGCGGATGACTGGGACTTATAAAGATGTTAGCGATCGCAAACAAGCTGAAATTGAACTATTGCGGGTTAAGGCGGCGGTAGATAGCAGCAGTGATGCTATTGTGATGACTGACCTGGAAGGGAAGGCACTATATTTAAATCGCGCTTTGATTGAAAGTTACGGCTATACTGTGCAAGAATTAAATGCGATCGGCGGACCGATTAAACTTTATATTTCTACCCGGGTTGGTAATAGTATTTTGGCTTCTCTCCAAAATTTGCGATCGTGGAGTGGAGAAGTGGGTATTAAAACTCGCTCTGGGGTGATTATTCCTAATTTAGTCCGTGCTGATTGTATTTTTGACCCTACACAAAATCCCATTGGATTAATTATTGTACATACGGATATTACCGAGCGACGACGTGCCGAAGAAACTCTCCAACAAAAGTTACTACAGGAACGATTTGTCGGTATTATGTTGGAGCGGATACGCTCATCTTTGAATTTACAAGAAGTTTTGCAAACTGCTGTGGAAGAAGTCCGCTATTTCTTGCAGGTCGATCGCACTGTTATTTATAAGTTTAATTCCGATTTTACTGGCTCTATTGCGGTGGAGTCCGTGGGGGCGGAATGGATGGCTTTGCAGGGTTTAGATATCCGTGATGATTGTTTTGAGTCCTCCCATGCGCGGTTGTATGAAGATGGTAGAACTAGAGCGATCGCTGATATTTATAATGCTAATTTAACTGCTTGTCATGTGGGACTGTTAGAAGGTTTACAGGTGAAAGCTAATCTGGTAATTCCGATTTTACAACCTAAAAATGTGGCTAAAGACAATAGTAAACTTTGGGGATTGTTAATTGCTCATCAATGTCGGGATACTCGGAAGTGGCAAGCCTTTGAGATTTCTAGCCTTAAACAAATCGGCGTGCAATTGGCGATCGCTCTCCAACAATGCAGCCTCTTTGAACAGGTACAAATGGAACTGGCTGAACGGAAACAGGCGGAAGAGGCTCTCCAAAGATCCGAGGGTAGAGAACGACGTAAGGCTAAACAGCTTTCTACTACTTTGCAAGAGTTGAAAAGTACCCAGGCGCAAATTATCCAAAGTGAAAAAATGGCATCTTTAGGACAGTTAGTGGCTGGGGTCGCTCATGAAATTAACAATCCGATTAGTTTTATTTACGGTAATGTTAATCCGGCTCGGCAATATTTAGCCGATTTATTAGATTTGTGTGAATTATATCAGCAGGTTTATCCCGAAACTCATCCGGCTATTCAAGATAAGATTGAGGAAATTGATCTGGAGTTTATTAAGGAAGATTTTGGTCAGATTTTGGAGTCCATGCAACGGGGAGCCGAGCGAGTCACTAAGATTGTTTTGTCTTTGAGAAATTTTGCTAGACTTGATGAGGCAAAAATCAAAAAAGCCAATATTAATGAAAGCATTGAAAATACGCTCATGATGCTACAAGGTCGCTTTAATATGGTCGCCAAAAAACGCCCAATTAAAGTGGTTAAAAATTGGGGCGATGTGCCGAAAATTGAATGCTTTGCTAGTGAAATCAATCAGGTATTTCTGAATTTATTAAATAATGCGATCGATGCTTTGGAAGACCGGATCAAAGTCCATAGAGACTTTATTCCTACCCTCACGGTCACGACTTTACCTGTTCATCATCCTAAGTCTGGTAATGTGGGGGTAAAAATCGAAATTGCTGATAATGGTCTGGGAATACCCCAGGAAATACAGTCGAAAATTTTTGATCCATTTTTTACGACTAAATCTGTGGGACGCGGCACAGGTTTGGGTTTATCTATTGCTCATAAAACTATTGTTGAGCAACATGGTGGTTATCTCGAATGTGACTCCCAGGAAAATGTCGGCACTACCATGATAATTAGACTGTTTAATAATTATCTTGATCAGCGAATGTCTAAGGTGGAATAATGATGACAATTGATATAGTGCTTTTAATCAATGCTATTGATGATTTGGAACCTCCCTTTGCCGATTTTTTAGAAACTGCTGAAGTGATGATTACAGTAGCTTCAAGTTCATCGGAAAATTGGCGTGTTGAATGGTTACAGGTTGAAGACGGTATCCCCCCAAATACCATGGCGGCTATTGATACTATTGGGGATATTTGTAGTGACTTTCAATGGCGACCACAAGCCATGAGAGTGATTTATTGCTGGGAAGGTAGACCCACAGAATGTCAGCCAAACTCCACCAGTTTGACAACGGCGATTAATCAAGCGATCGCATCATGTCAACTCCATGATGTCACTATTTATATTAACCGCCCAAATAATTGCCCAAGTCAAGAGTTAAATCGTCTAGCCGAGGAAACGGGGGGACAGGCTTGGGGAGAAGACAATGCGATCGCTAGTTGGGCAATATTCCTCGAATATTTAACCTTTAAACATCCCGTAAAATCCTCAGTAATTATTCGCAAAAACTCTGTAAAAATAGGCACATTTAACCTATATAACTTGGTTTTACCCAATCTAACTTATTACGAAACTCGGCAATATACCCCAGAACTTTACCAACAAAAAAAGACCTGGGTTTCTCGTCAGCTAGAAACCATGCAAGCCGACATTATCGGATTTCAAGAAATCTTCCACCCCGAAGCACTACAAGAAATTCTCGCCGCCACCCCATTCTATGATCATGCTCATTTAATTACCACTAATCCCCGTGGGGATAAACCCGTAGTAGGTCTCTGTTCCAAATTACCAATTATATCCTGGCAAATATATGATAAATTCCCCCCAGAGTCTCAAATAGATATAGAAGGAACTATTATTCCCATCAACCATTTTTCCCGACCAGTTTTAGCAGTTAATATTCAACTCCAAGACCACCTACAATGTACAGTTTTTGTGGTGCATCTAAAATCCCAGCGTCCCAAAATTCCCGAAGGAGTAGATAGCCAAGACCCCGTAGAAAAAGCCAAAGGAAAAGTCAGGTCTTTACTGCGTAGAGCCGCCGAAGCTACGGCTTTACGATATATTATGCTCAAGACTTGGAGCCACAGTCAAAATCCGATTATTCTTTTAGGAGACTTTAACGATAGTGATTTAGCCATTACCACCAAAATTATGGCGGGGGATATTTCTTGGAAAAAAACCCGATTTAAACCAAACCACAACCAGGATGAGTTACGGCTTTACAGTGTCAAGGATATTCAGGTTAGGCAAAGTTACCGAGACTGCTACTATACTTATATGTATAATGGTTATTATGAAACCCTCGATCATATTTTGGTGAGTCAAGAATTAGTTGTAGAAAACTCCCGCCAAGTTGGGAGGGTTAGTTATGTTGCCTTATTCAACGATCATCTGGTAGACCAAAGCCTAAGTGATGAATCAATAGAACCCTGGAAATCAGATCATGGACAGGTTGTGGCGACAATCCAACTCAATGGTTATCCTGGATAACTAGGTAATCAAGGTGGTTTTTGAGGTGACTAGATCATTGAATCAGTCCTGGGTATTTAGACACCCGGTATTAGCAGTAACTAGGTTCAATCAGCCTTAGGGTTGAAACTGACTCGGGAAAGCTAATTAATGCAGTAGACTATGGTATCTTGGTGTCTGTTTGGCGTATCCGTACCCAAATAAGCAACATAGACCCCAAAAAACAACTGGGTTGAGTACAATGTTAATATTTGCTATTTATCAATCCCTTGACCATGTGGGTTCACTAGCTTATCCCACAACCTAGGTTAAAATACATTATGAGTGATAACCACCCAAATAACTACCAAGAATCAGATATTTTGATTGTTGATGATACCCCAGGAAATTTGCATCTATTGTCACGAATTCTTAGCAAAAAAGGGTATAAAGTTCGTGAGGCGATCGATGGTAAAACCGCACTACAGGAGGTAAATAATAAGTTACCTGATTTAATTCTGTTGGATATTATGATGCCAGATATAGATGGTTATGCAGTTTGTAATCAGCTTAAATCGGAGCCATACACCGCCGAAGTACCCATAATTTTTCTGAGTGCTTTGGACGATATTTTTGACAAAGTAAAAGCCTTTGAAGTGGGGGGAGTAGACTATATTAGTAAACCTTTTCAATTTCAGGAAGTTTTAATTAGGGTAAAAAATCAACTGACTCTCCGCCGCACTCAACAACAATTACAAGTGTTAAATACCCAACTAGAAGCTAGAGTTGAACAGCGCACTCAAGAATTAGAAATCGCTAACAGTAAACTCCGGGATATGGCTTTTCGTGATGATTTAACTAATTTACCAAATCGAGCCTTATTTTTGGAACGTCTAGCTGATGGTATTGATGTCAAACAGGAACATCATAATTATAATTTTGTGGTGTTGTTGCTAGACTGCGATCGCTTTAAAATGATTAATGAATCCCTCGGACATTCCGTAGGTGATCAACTCTTAATTGCTATTTCCAAGCGTCTAAAATCCCTGCTAAAACCGGAAGACACCCTAGCTCGTTTAGGAGGTGATGAATTTGCGATTATGGTTAATAAAATCGAGGATATGGCGGAAGCAAAAGCCATGGCTCAAAAAGTTCTTGAGAGTTTTTCTCATCCTTTTGTCCTCCCCAATCAAGAAGTATTTATCAATGTAAGTATTGGCATATCTGGGTCACATTTAGATTATCAAAAACCCGAACATATGCTGCGAGATGCAGATACAGCCATGTATCGAGCCAAAGATTTAGGCAAAGGTCAATATCATATATTTGACCCCAGTATGCACCACAATGTTTCCGAAAAGCTGCAAATTGAAAACGATTTAAGGCGAGCTATTAACAATGATGAATTTCTGGTTTATTATCAGCCAATAATTCATCTAACAACTGGAAAAATCGCAGGTTTTGAAGCCTTAGTTAGATGGCAACATCCCCAAAAACAATTGATTCACCCCGTCTTATTTATTCCCATAGCCGAGGAAACAGGTTTAATTAATGCCATTGGCAATTTAGTCTTAGAAAAGGCTTGTAAACAATTCCGAAGTTGGCAAAAAAGTAAACTGATTAATGATTCGATGTTTATCAGTGTTAATGTCTCAGCCAGACAGTTTGCGAACATGGATCTAAGTCAGCAGATACAACAACTTTTAGAAGTCACTCAACTAGACCCCCATTGCTTAAAATTAGAAATCACAGAAAGCGCAATTATGGATAACCCGAAAACCGCCGTCGCTATTCTGGAAGGTTTTAAAAAGCAAAACGTCAGACTAAGTATTGATGATTTTGGCACGGGATATTCTTCTTTAAGCTATCTGCATAATTTCCAAGTTGACACTCTCAAAATCGACAAATCTTTTGTTCAAAGAATGGATAATAACGGTTCAAGTTGCGGCTTAGTTCCCGTGATTGTTAATATTGCTAAAACGATGAAAATGGGGGTAATTGCTGAGGGGGTAGAAACCTCCGAACAACTGTCATTATTGAGAGGGTTAGAATGTGAGTTTGCCCAAGGTTATTTATTTTCTCAACCGCTCCCCGAAAGTTTATTAATGGAGTTAATAGCAGCCGATAAAATCTGGTAAATCATCCCAGTCTGATCTAACGATAATCAATCCTTCACATTATCAAAAGCCATGGATTATGAATAATCAGAATTTGGCATCAGCCGACATTTTAATAGTTGATGATGTGCCAGAAAATATTAGGTTATTATCAACTATGTTAATGGAGTTTGGATTTCGGGTGCGTAAATCCATTAACGGTAAGATGGCACTCATGGCAGTTAAGGCTTTAAAACCGGACTTAATTCTACTTGATATCAATATGCAAGGCATCAATGGTTATCAAGTTTGTGAAGCCTTAAAAAATAATCCAGAAACTTCGTAAATCCCGATTATTTTTGTGAGTGCTATTAATCAAATCGAAGATAAAATTAAGGCTTTTCAAGTAGGAGGAGTGGATTATATCACCAAACCTTTTCAAGTAGAAGAAGTGATGGCGAGGATTCACAATCAACTCAAAATCCAAAATCTGCCAAGAGATTTACAGCTTCAAAATCAGCAACTAAAAGCCACCCAAAAGCAGTTAGCAGCCACCCAGGTTGAACTAATCCAAAAGGAAAAAATGGTAGCTTTAAATCAATTGGTAGCGGGGATTTTTCATGAACTTAATAATCCGATTAATTTTATTTCAGGAAACCTTGACCCCGCCTATCAATATGTTGAAGATATAATCGAGTTAATTAATTTATATCGACAAGAATATCCCCATCCTTCCCCCCAAATTTTAGCCCGAGCGGAAAAACTGGAACTAGATTTTATCTTAGAGGATCTTCAGAAATTAATCAGATCCCTGAAAACAGGTATCAAACGCATTGATCAAATTATGTTAGCCTTGCGAATTTTCTCCCGCACTAATGAAGCTGAAATGAAATCGATTGATTTGCATGAATGCCTTAACAGTGTTTTGCATTTAATCAGGCATAGATTGCCGGGCAATAATCATAATATTGAGATTAAAGTTATTCAACAAAAGGCGGAAAACTTGCCGTTTATCACCTGCTATGCCGGCTTAATTAATCAAGTAATCATGAATCTAATTAATAATGCTATTGATAGCTTACAATCGGCTGACAGTCAAGCCCATGAGTCCGACTGGGTTCCGACTATTTGGATAACTACAGAACAAGTTAATCCTAACCGGGTAGCGATTCGGATTCGTGATAATGGTATGGGGATTGCACCGGAGTTACAATCTCGTTTATTTGACCCATTTTTCACGACCAAAACGGTGGGTCAAGGTATGGGATTAGGACTAGCTACCAGTTATCAAATTGTAGTAGAAAAACATAACGGACAGTTGATTTTATCTTCTATTCCTGGCGAGGGGGCAGAATTTCGGGTAGAATTACCGATCGCCCCAATTTCCCAGGGTAGCGTAACTTAACCATTATCGATGAGTTTAGCGATCGCCTGATTTAAAAGAGGGGGCCATTGTCGTCTAATTTTGCCAGTTTGGCGATCGATAACCACCAGAGTAGTAGTGGCGCTAACATATCGTTGTCTACCGTCTAGGGACTCAATCTCAAATTCCCAGGGGATACGAACTTTAGTTAGGCCAGAAATACGATTTTTAACCTTAATGCGATCGCCCATGTGTACAAATTGATGATAGCGGATTTCCAAGTCAACCACAGGCAACTCAAACCCCAAAGCGACCAACTGATCATAACCAACCCCCACAGACCGCAACGCCCCAATGCGGGCTTCCTCCATCCAACCCACATAAGTCCCATGCCAAACCACCCCCGCATAATCAGTTTGATGTGGGAACACTTCCACCAAATACTCAAACCAATTTGAGGCCATAGTCGGCTGATCTTGTGAACTAGGATATTTTAATCGAGACACTTTACAATTCGTTCCAAAACGCTACATTTCTACAAATTATCAGTTAATCAGCCGCTTTGTCCTAAGTTATATAATAGTGCGTTTGATAATGAGCGTTGTTTTGAATTTTGGGCAAAACCTATGATCAATAAAATTTTAGTTGCTGTTGCGGGTCGTGGACTGTGCGAAGAGATGCTAAATATGCTGATGGATTTACCATCTCTGCAACAGGCATCTATCACCCTTCTCCATGTAGTGCCCAGCCAAGTCACGGCCGAGGGAATGTCCGTCAAACTAGAAGAAGGAGGCAAAATCCTCGCCCAGGCCGTCCAATCCGTGAAAGTCGATCCCAACCGAGTTAATCCTAGACTCAAACAAGGCGATCCCAAAGATATTGTTTGTCAGGTAGCAGACGAAGAAAACGCCGATCTAATTATTATGGGTTCACGGGGGTTAGGACGACTGCAAGCCGTCTTAGAAAACTCAGTCAGTCAATACGTTTTCCAACTCACGTCTCGACCCATGCTGTTGGTCAAAGACGATACCTATGTCAAGAAGCTACGGCGGGTCATGGTAGCTTATAATTCATCCCCAGAAGCCCAAGAATGCCTAAAAACGGCGATCGACTTTGTTAAAGAAATCCAGGGCGGACAACTAATTATCGCCCATGTTAATAAAGATCTCAGTGGCAAATCAGCAGAAGATTACACCGCCACTGCGGAAAACGACCCGGTTTTAGCCCCGGCTGTCGCCCAAGCCAAACAAATGGGAGTTAGTTATCGTTGTGTAACCGGAACCGGAAAACCCGGCCCGGAAATTTGCCGAATCGCAGAAGACCTCAACGCCGATCTGCTGTTGCTGGGTTCTCCCGATCGCCGCCCCACCGTGGCCAAGAGTTTCATTGATATCGATCGCCTACTCGGAAACTCCCTATCCGACTATGTGCGAGTTTACGCCAACTGTCCAGTGTTATTAACCCGCCACGCCGGGTAAAAGTTTAGGGCGGGTGAGAGACTGATTAACCCGCCCCAAGCGTGAATTTTACGGATAAAAACTCAACTGAGGTAGTCCCAGAGTTTCCGACCATCCCTTCATAATATTGAGGCATTGAACCGCCTGTCCCGCTTGACCCTTAATCAGGTTATCAATGGTAGAAATCACGATCGCCCTATCGGTGCGTTGGTCCACCTCAATACCAATGTAACAAAGATTTGTGCCACAGGCCCATTTACTTTGGGGGAAAGTTCCCCCAGGTAAAACCTTAACCCAGGGAGAATTGCGGTAAAACGCCTTATAAATAGTCAGCAAATCTTCTCGCACCAAACCCGGGTCGCGCAAGTTAGCGTAAACCGTCGCCAAAATACCCCGCACCATAGGCATCAAATGGGGGGTAAACTGCACCGTCACATCATGTCCAGCCAAATCACTACAAACTTGCTCAATTTCCGGCGTGTGGCGATGGTGTCCACCAATACCATAGGCTGAAACCGAGGCATCTGCTTCCGCCAATAGCATATTAGTTTTAGCCTGTCGTCCCCCGCCAGAAGCCCCCGATTTAGCATCAATAATGGCACTATCCGGGACAATTAGCCCCTGTTTTAATAGGGGGGATAAAGCCAACAAACTAGCGGTCACATAGCAGCCAGGACAGCCCACTAATCGCGCTGAGGCGATCGCATCTCGGTATAGTTCAGGCAAACCATAAACCGCCGTCCTAGCCACATCCAGATCAGCGCTTCTTTCCTTGTTATACCACTTGGTATAGGTATTTAAATTAGTAAACCGATAATCAGCAGACAGGTCCAGAACATAACAGCCTTTTTCTAACAGTTGCGGAGCCATTTCGCAGGCCAAACCATTCGGCAAAGATAGAAACACCACCTCACACCGACTAGCAATTTTATCCAAATCAATTGGTTCAATCATCAACTCCACCTGATGACCCAGGTGGGGATATAAACTACAAAAAGGTTTTCCGGCGCTACTTTCTCCTCCCAAATAAACAATTTCAACCAGGGGGTGATCCTGTAATAAGCGCACCAGTTGCACCCCACCATAACCTGATGCACCCACAATTCCGATAGGTGTACGTTGATTACTCAGTTAAACTAAGCAAGCCAGTCACCCAGCCTACTCGTCTCCAAAACCGTGCATGAGACTTTCACCTCACACGGCTCCTCAGAATCAAGCTATGCTGTTATACTCTATGTTTAAGAAGGCTCACCCATTTTCCCTTATGGAAACAGCCAAACCTACAGCCACCTGTTTCCGTAACTTGCCAGTATTTTCGCCGCCAATAATTCCTAGGTTTATCCGGGTGACGACGTTTCGCCCAACTCCGCAATTTCCGGTCAATTAACCTATCTAAATTTCGATGAATTTTGCGGTTATTAGCACCTTGATATTGACTAAACCAATCCGCTATTTTCCGATTCAGCAGGTTAATTAAATCCCCTTGACGACTGGCTTTATGGCTACTAACTATCGTCGCCAATTCTCGATAGTGTTGATGGGCAGATTCTCGACTAGGGCTGATGGTAGTATAATAGTTTAACCCTCGGCGATGATGATTTTTAAACTGGCGAATATGAAACCCCAACAGGTCAAAACCCGGAGAGTTTTCCTCAACACAATTAGCCGTGTTCGTGACAGCATAAAAATCAGAAACTTGGGGGATTTCCAATTTTTCTAGCCAATCACTTATCGCCCTTTGATAGGTGTTGATAGCCATCATATCATCATCTAAAATCACCATCATTTCCCCATATTGAATCAGAGTAGTTCCCGGGTTGCCCAGTTCCCTAATTAACCGACTCAATTGGTGGTTTAACTCTCCCAAAGCGATCGCATCTAATAAACACCCCAAAGCCCCATCAATCCGAGCCTTATTCAGACCCATAGAGCGCGGTAAATCCGGCAACCTTTGAGCCAATATTCTCGGTTGACAAAGCCTGGTTAAATCAATAACCCAGACCAACTTAGGGCCATTTTCCAGACTTTTAGCGATCGCCTGCAACAGTTCCCCAACCGATGAAAAATGAGAGCCAACAGCATCATCCAACTCCCAACGAGCCCGCCATTCCGGTTCCAAAGCCCATTGCATCAAACACTGTTGAACAGCTATAGAACCCCCATCACAACTATCACTAGCAAGATACCTCACAGAAGCCGAACGCATCAGCATTTTTTGGAGTTTACGAACCACCTTAATATCACCCCGTTTCGAGGCGCGGTAAATCCGTTGTTGCAGCTTCCATAGACCACGTTGCCAAAAGTTTCGGCGGCCTTTCATCTCCCCCTTCACCGTCAACAACGACTCATCTACGCATACCATCCTCGTCCCTATCAGACTGGCTTTAGTCTTCTTCACAGCAACTCACTCACTCAGCACAGCAATCAATTCCGTGTGTCCGTCTGCATATCCCCGATTTATAGTCAGGGCCTTCGCTTCTGACACAATCCCTCCCCTAAGCCGCCTGGAATACCCAGTTATTCGCCTTGGTTGACTACTCAGTAATAGGCTTTCCTCAAAAAAACCCACCGAGAGCAACTTAGAGGTTATCCCGTTCCGAAAATCGCTTTGGTTTCTGGCCTTAGAGTCTTCCTTTCTACCGGGGGCCTTTTGAGTGCCGAGTTATTCCCTACAGAAATAACCTGTTAACGTTGGCAACAACAACGCTTTCTTGCCCCATACATATAAGGCAGCGTATACCCGCCTAATTTGGAGTCTAACGGTAGTTCTCGCAGAAGTTCGTTTCCCTACTCATAGCCAGCTACAGGGCGCTTAAATCCCCATTTAAAAGGGTTTACGCCCAATTCCCGCTTCACGGATTGATGACCAGTCGCTACCGTGGGGAACTGTTTTCACTCCGGCACTTGGAGGGTTGGACTTGGATATTTTTTGATTCTGACACTTCCCATATTGGGACCTCTCAGACTTCCGCACCAACAAGCGAGATTCAGTTGTCAAGGGTTAATATCCCCTTGCAGCCTTTCCCCTAGGGGATTTTCCCTAGTTTCAGGCTAACGGGTCGCACTATTGCATGACTCCTAACATGATTAGCTTTTGAGATAAGTCTTGTGACCTACCCAGACCTTTTAGAACCCTTGATAGAGACTTTCACATCATACCCATCCTAGTTCTGTTGCTGCATTGTAGTATCAAATTTCCCCATAGTGCAGAAGTCTATAGTCGCCATCCCATTTCTGACAAGGTTTTTTTGAGCCGTTTGGCTTCCGGGGGGTTGGTTTGTTCATATACGCTTATCGCTGTTTGAAAGGCTTTCAGACTATCGGGAATGTTGCCAATACCTAACAACGCCGCCCCTAAATTTTGGTAGGCTTCCCCATAGTGAGGGTTAAGAGAAATCGCTTTTTGATAAGATGCGATCGCTTTTTGGGAATTTCCCATCGCCCGTAGAGTCATGCCCAGGTTATAGTAACCTAAGCTAAATAATGGGTCAATTTCTATCGTCGTTTCATAGGCCCAAAGCGCCGCTTTTAGGTTGCCCCTACCTTTCAGCAGATTTCCCAGATTATTATAAGCCCCTATTTTTAATTGAGGGAATACATTAACCGCGATCGCCTTTTGATACTGTGCTTCCGCCGCCTCTAGTTGTCCCCTTTTGCTATAGGCAATTCCTAGGTGATAATGCAATTCATACATAGTCCCCCCCTCAATTCCAGATGCCTGCTTTAGCCCTTTTTCTAACAGGTCAATACCTGCTGAGAGTTTACCTAATTGCACATACAGAGCCCCTAATTTACTCGCTAAGTAAGGGTCATCGGGATGCTGTTTTAAATAGCTTTCCATAGCTTCACAAGCCCTTTGTTGTTTATTCTTTTCCGCGATCGCATCCGCACTATATCCATAATGAGCGATCGCTATTTCTGGAATAGAACCGATCCGCCACTGAGGTTCCCGCCGCAAAATCTCCATCACACTATCATCAACCAAAGCATGATAAGGGCGAGAAAAATACAGATCCGGATGATTTCTAAACAGTCGCGACACCAAAGAATAAGGAGACTGCACCGCCCCGATTTCCTGTCGCACCAAGTTAATCAGCAAATAATCTTCCTGGTTAATTAAACCTCTAATTTGAGGGATAATTCCCTCCATTAATCGCTCATCAGCATCTAACACCAAAACCCAATCACCTGTCACATATTTTAAACCCGCATTTCTCGCCGACGCAAAGTCATCACACCAGCTAAACTCATACACTCTCGCCCCCATATTTTTAGCAACTTCCGGCGTTCCATCTCTAGAACCTGTATCCACCACTATCATTTCATCTACTAACTTTCCCACCGTCTGTAAACATTCCCCTAACTGATGGGCTTCATTTTTGGCAATTATACAAAAGCTAAGTTTCATCTCTATCAACTTTATCCAAAACTTTGAGTATTATTATACCCAATCTATTCCTCTCTCCAAGTCCCTCTCCCCCCCCCCTGGGAGAGGGATTTAGGGTGAGGGCAATGTATTAAGCGACTGGTGAACCAGCTGTAATTTACCCAAGTCTGGGATAATTACTACAACTTAATTAACCATTAATTGCCTACTTATTAACCCTAGATTAATCCATTTTATACTACCCAAATTCCCAGGATTTATCTATCTATAGCATTAGTCAAGGTGGTTAGGACTCAGCTTTTATAACGGAATCCATGGCATCATCGAGAGAATCAAACTGCTCACGTGCAATGGCGAATGCGGGCTTTCAACCACGACCAACATTTCTCTATCTTGTTGAGGTTTGGCGAATAAGGTGGTAGATAGAGCAAACGGCATTGAGCCACCTCCACTAGCTCAGGAATCCGTCCCCCTTTATGAAACGTTGCATTGTCTAGCACTAGAGTCTGACCTGGCTTCAGTGTTGGAATTAAGATGAACTCCAACCACAACTCAAACACTGTCCGATTACAACAACCCTCAAAGCGATCGGGGGCTAAGAGTTGTTGATGACACCATGGGGCCATATAGCTCACCCTGCCCTGCCTCTTCCCGGATTTGAGGGCATCGAAGCGTTGTCCTTCCTCGCAGTAACCATAAGGGTAATCCGAGTCCTGACTATTCATGCCGGCTTCATCGAGGTAGACCACTTCTTGTGGCTCCATATGTTCAATCTGAGCAATAAACTCCTCTCGCTGTTGCTGATCACGTTCTTGGTAGCCGTAAGTTTTTTTTCTGGTGAAGCCAATTTTCTTCAAGGCTCTGGATATGGTGCGAGGAGAGATGTCGTCATCCCAAAGTTCAGCCATTTGAGCGGAGGTTTTGTCGCCATGCTCTTGGGCAAAAGCCTTGAATTTTTGCCAGTCGGTAATTTTGTGGTTATTGCCAGGTCGGTGATTAGGTTTAGGGAGGAAGTCTCCGGTCTGTGCTTTTCTTTGCAGCCAGAGATTGATAGTGTTCCGGCTGACATGGAAAACTTGACTGGCTTCTGTTTTGGGCATACCGTCTAGTTCAATTGCATCAATAACTTTTTGTCTGAGGTCGTAACTATAGGGGGCTGGCATTTTTGGTCTTCTTAGTCATCTCGTCCTCTCCATTATACGTCCTAACTTTCCTGTCTGGTGCTATAGTGTAAAAGAAACCCCCTAGGTATTTAGCCTAGAGGGTATTGTGTTGTGGGTTTATTGGGGGTTAATCGTCTAACTGATAGATTAATCTAAGTCCTGCTTTCATTTCTGGTGATTCTGGGTCAATACCATGATTGAGTAGTGTTTGCTTTGCCATATCTAGTGGCAATGGTTGTCGGTGGTGGCGTGTTAAGATACCTAACTCTGTGGCAAGGTTGCGACGTTTTTTGTATTTGCTGTCATTAATCGCTACCGAATGTCCAAAGCAGCGTGCCCTGATTTCTTGTGGTATCCCGTTCATTTCTCCCAGTTGATTAGCTAGATGTCGGAAAGCTAATGCTTGAGTAAATCCCCACTTATGGTGTTTAAGCCATTTACGATGATTATCATTAAAACCGCTAGGGTCCTTGGCGTTTGTAATAGGTAAACAGACGTTATGAATTCCTAGGCGGTTAATCAAAGCCTTGTCTTTTGACATTGGTATTGCTAACCTTTGACCTGTTTTGGTGCTACTGCCAAAGTAAGTAAACTCACCAATAACCAGCACTAACTCAAGGTTGTTAGGGTCAGATATGGCCGGGAAAGTAATGCCGTCAATCTTGACTGTCTTATCTAGGTTCTGACTTGCTGCAATCTCTGATGGTCTCAATCCATATAAAGCACACATTGCCGACACCCAACACCAACCATCACGTGCTTGACGTTCCCTTGAATTCTCATAATCAGTGTTACGCTCCTTGTCTAGCAAGCCTAGCAAGGTATCCAAGTCTACACTCTGGGATTCAGTAAACACTGTTTGGGTAGGGTTAATCTTTTCTAGTTTCTCTAGTGCTTTTTTGCAGCCAGCGTGTTCTGCTACCTGTTTTAATCGGTAGTATCTGTCTTTAAAGGTTTTGCTACCTATCGGGTTGCTACCGTCCTGTAACGGGCTATACAGTGCTTTCTTGATACCCTCCCAGTTAACATAATCATCCCAGTCTGTGACTTTGTTAAATACATCAAGGAAACAGGCTTTAAATGACTTAACGTCACTAGCTATATCGCGAGAGCGCTTCCGTTTAGTGTTCTTGTGTACCCCATTAAAGTAATCATCTTCCATCTCTTTAAACACTTGGCGATAGGTGATTAAGTCGTTTTCTAGGGGAGTTTTGTTTTCGTCAAGAATAGTGGCCTTGTACCAGTCCAGCCATTCAGACACCGACTAAAATTGTCCGTCAAGGGATTTATGAACTAACCAAGCCTTGTCAACAGCCTTGCGGATACCCTCTGGGGTAAACTGACAATTACAGCCCCGTTGTTTACGCTCTCCCGTCTCCGGGTCAGTAGTGATGTCTAGCTGAATTGTCCCCCGGTTACGCTTAATCCTGGCACCTTTGGGGCATTGCTTACGGGACAGATTGAAAAACTCAAGAATATCCTGAAAGCCTTGATATGTACCACTATGTGTACTGTTTGTACTTGCACTCATTTTACACTAACTCCTAAATGTGCGATCGGCTTTGAGTGCACTAGAGTGACGGTATAATAAGGGTTTTAGGGTTTCAACTAGGACTTAATCCTGTGAGATTTCCCATAATTCTCGGAGCAATTATATTATCTTTTACCTGTTGAACAGCTACGGCAATTATTAACAATTGCCAGGCTAACCACCAGTCCAGAAAGGCGACAATAATAGCGACGGTGCCAATTCCTCAAGTCGCTCCAATAAAGGGGATCATCTCCATGAAACCAATAAAAACGGCAAATAATAGGAAATATGGAACCCCTAAAAAAAGAACATTGGAGCCAAAGTGAAGGCTATAAATAGCCCTAAGATTAACTGTCCAGATAAAAAAATCTGGAGATTTCTCGGCAATGATTCAGTTAAGACTAACCGGATTTTTGGCGAAATAATTATAGTTAAAGTAGACCATAATCTATCGCCATCAAGCAGCATATAAAAGGAGAGAAATAAAATTAAAATTAGGTCAATCAACCAGTTAAAATTTCCCAAAACTAACCCCAGACTTTTGCTGGTGATCGCCTGTGCTTGTCCTTGTATTTGATTGAGTAGTTGTTGCTGTAAAATCCCCACATCAAAGGGTAAATTATGTTCATAAATCCAGGATTGAAATAGGGCTAACTGCTGCTGTGCAGACTCAGCCAATTCGGGTAATTTGGTAATAAATTGTCTAGTCTGATTTAACACAGGAGGAAGCAGGGTTAAACCCACAAGGACAACGACGGTCGCCGCCACCAAATAAACCCGTGCTGCCGCGACTCCCCTAGGGATAAATCGTTTTAACTTAGCCACAGGTGCATTGAGAATAAATGCAACTAATGCAGCGACTATTAAAATAGTAACCAACTCCCCTACATAATTAATAGTTTTTAGGGTAAGACCTCCAGCAATCAGAATTAATATCCAAGAGATTAAGAACTGCTGTATAGGTGAAAATATGGAATTCATTAGGGCTTGATTTTTAACTATAGACTTTCAGATTGTACGGAGGCAAATTAGATGGTCAACCCCAGTAATTAGACTTCTACTGTACCCTGAGACACCTGATCATGTTCAACCATAAACACATTAGAGTAAAGGTTGGCAACAATTTGTTTACCTTGTTGGGTAAGAGACAAGTAATTTAAGGCATCTTTGACATAAGGATAAACACCATTCCAGTAGAATTTAGGATAGTTCTTGCGTAGGTCTTCTGGGCTTTTGTAGCCAACTCTTTTATTAAAGCCAGTTTCCTCAAATTCGTAAAATAAAGCACTGATTTTTTTCAGGTAACGAGGATCTGAGAGTTGACCAATGAGATCAGCCGCCCGAACCAAACCGGGATAGTTCATGGTATTCTGATGATCGGATTCTTTGGGGACTGGAAACCGGGTCAGTTCGATATTATGCTTAATGACTTCAGCATCAATCAGTTTATGGCCGCCAAAGCGTTCTTCAATAAATAATTTAGCGCGATCGACATGGAAAGGGGTGAGACTAGCATCAGTACATCCGTCTGGTAGTTCTACCATGGTTCCGCGTCCGGTAGCAAAGGTATTTTCTCGATCGCGACGACAAACGCCTTTGACATAACCAATATCGTGACAAACTAGGGAGATGATGTAGTGTAGCCAGTCTTCACAGGATACGCCACCCTCGCGGATATGTTTTCCCCGCAGGATTTCCTGTCCCACTAATGTGACCATAATTGTATGTTCGACATCGTGATAAAGGGCATCACTATTGGCAATGTTTTCTAGAGCCATGTTTCCAGCCCAGCCAATAATCTCCTCATAGTTGGATTTATAACCTCCGTGGGTGCGGCGGTAACCTTCCCGAATTAGTTCAACAAAGGCATCAATTAGACATTCCGTGGCATTAAAAACCATATAGGCTCGTCCTGGCTATGTTTTGATTATAGATAAACTACTGACGAGGTATGTACTATAGCACTCAGCCTATATCCTAATCTACGAAACAGAATTATCAAAAGCGATCGCCCCCAGACTGGTAGCGGGGACAAATCAGAATTTGTAAAGCTGAGTTAATCTATGTAAATAGATGTGAACTACTAGTGGAGACCTCGCGCCACAGACTCTCAAGGAGCTAAACCCCTTAAAAAATAAGGCTTTTTCGACGGTATCCCTCAGATATTTTGCTCCTCGGTTCCCGGGGACACCTGGAAATTGTGAATTTTAAGAGGAATTTACGCAACTTTTCTTTACAATATATTTAAGGAGTGCCGGGGGAGGATTACTCGTGGTTCATAAAGATACATTACCAGATATTGATGACGATCAATACCCTGAATTGTCACTAAATGGCGATCGCGTTAAATTTGAAGACCTAGAGGAAGAACCCGAGGAAGCTGTACCTCCCCAGGCGGGCGGTTGGCGGAATATGGTGATCGGGGTAGCCATAGGAATTGTGGCGACTCTGGGAGTTCTACACTTTTCCTCTAACAACAGTTCCGAACCCGTAACCGAGGAAAGCCCAGGGGTAGAAGTAGCGCCAGCAGTTAGTCCCAGCGCCACCCAAACGGTGACAGTAGCGCCAGTGGAAATGACGACTGTGGCGCGCACCCTTGATGTAACGGGGACTGTGGAAGCCTACGACCTACTCCCAGTTTTACCCCAAGCCAGCGGAGTGCAAATTCAACAGGTTTTAGTAAATCAGGGGGAAATGGTAACACAGGGACAGGTTATGGCGGTGTTGGATGATTCGGTTTTGCGATCGCAAATTGACCAAGCCAACGCCCAGGTAGAGTCCGCCAATTCCCTCGTCCGTCAGCGGGAAGCTAACCTCGGACAAGCCCAAGCCGGTCTCGCGCAAGCGCAAGCGAGTCTATTGGAGGCTGAGTCATTACTGACTCAAAATCAAGCTAGGTTAGCGGAAGCCAAGGCTAATTTAGATCAAGCCCGCCGAGAAGTAGAACGCTATGAAGATTTAAGCAGCCAAGGGGTGGTGAGTCGCCAGGAACTAGAAACCCGCATTACCACGGCAAAAACGGCCGAAGAAGGGGTGAGAGTCGCAGAGGCTAATATTTCTAGCGCTAGGGCTACCATTAGCAGCGCTAGGGCTAATATAGGCAGTGCACAGGCTAACGTGGAAAGCGCCGAGTCTAATATCCGTAGTGCAGAGGCTGAGGTGCGTAGCGCCCAGGCGCGGGTTCGCCAGTTGGAAACTCAACGGGAACAAACTGTAGTCCGTGCGCCTATGAGTGGCATTGTCGCCCAACGGACAGCGCGAGTGGGGGATGTTACTGGTAATCAACAACTGTTTTCGATTATTGCGGAAAATCAGTTAGAACTACACGCGAAGGTTCCAGAAACTCAGTTATCACAGGTGAGAATTGGTGCTGCTGTTACTGTGACTTCTGATGCTGATCAAAATTTGCAGGTGCGAGGGGTGGTGCGAGAAATTGCGCCTCTGATTGATCCTCAAAGCCGACAAGCTACTGTGAAAATTGACCTGCCTCCCTTGGGGGCTATTCGTGATTCTTTCTTGCGTCCGGGAATGTTTCTGCGGGCGGCGATTACTACTACTACTGTACAAGGAATGAAGGTTCCCGCTAGGGCCATCGTTCCCCAGGCTGACGGTAGTTCTATTGTTTATCGTCTATTACCTGATGATACGGTGGAAGCGCGAACTGTGGAAGTGGGAAGACTTCAAGGCCGTTTAACAGGCGATTTATCGGAGGCGAGTATAGAAATTATACAGGGTTTAAATGTAGGCGATCGCATTGCGATCGCTGGTGCAAGTTATCTTAAAGATGGCGATAAAGTTAATGTGGTGTCGCGGTGAATCATGAAACTCCTTATCTTGTCCCCCTCTGGGAGGGGGGGATAATGTGGGTGGGGGTGCGGAGCTGTCTCCGCCGTGAATTACATCTGGGGGCGAGGAGATTCATCAAAAGCTGTGGCTATTCATAACTACCTAGGACAGTTGACAGAATAGATGGAAAGATTTAATACAGACTAAGGATTGTTAATTTGATAAACATTAATAGGTTGAGTGCGACCTTTGAGGTGAATGCTACCGATATATTCAGTTAGACATTGATAGCTGACTTGTTCATGGGTTTGCTGATTAATTAAAATGCGGCAAACTCCATCGCCAAAAGACTTATCATAACTTTCTAGGCGGGCGGCAATATTGACACTATCTCCGAGAGTTGTATAGTCCATTCTTTGGGAACTACCTAAACTCCCTGTAACTACCTCTCCGGTGGCAATTCCTACGCGCATAGAAACCGTAGGCTTACCTTCTAATTGCCATTGACTGTTTAATAATTTGAGTTTTTCTCCCATGGCTACGGCACAGGAAACGGCAGCGATCGCATCTTGTGCAATTTCTTCTGAAGAAGTGCGGGGAATAGGAACCCCAAACACAGCCATAACGGCATCCCCAATCAACTTATCAACAATGCCATTATGGTCTAAAACAATATCAGCCATGCCATTCATGTACTCATTCAACCAACACATCAAAGCATCAGCGGCCATGGTTTCGGCGATGGTACTAAACCCTTTCAAGTCAGCAAATAAGACTGTAGCAATCATTTTTTGCCCAGTCAGTTGACCGCGCGCAATTAATTCATCTCGACTTTGCCAAATCATCTCAGCAATTTGAGGGGTAACATGGCGACCAAAGAGAGTCATAACCATCTGACGTTCTTGGTGTTCCCAATTAGCAATATAACCGGCGATCGCAATTCCCGAAGTAGTAAAAGCGATAATTGGTGGTACTAGGGGTATCCACCAGCCTTCAAGAAAAGCAACTTGGAGTTCTAGGGTTAAACTGCCGCCGCCAACAACTAAACTAAGTAAAGCCCCCCAACCTAATCGGTAAGTCCACCCTAGGGCGGTACCGATACCAGACCAAATCAGAATCCAAAACAACTCCATACCATGAGACCAGACCTGAAATTGGGGGCGACCGTCAAGGGCGGCGCTGATAATTTGGCTGGTAAGATTAGCATGAATGACTACTCCAGCCATGCGATCGCCTTGACGAGTGAGAGTGCCGCTGTAGGGGGTAAAAAATAGGTCATTCAGGCTGTGGGCAATAGGGCCAATTAAGACGATGCGATCGCTAAACAGATCAGGGTCTGATCGTCCTTCAAGTACATCGGTCATAGAAATGGTCTGAAAATTCTCTTGGGGACCACGATAATTCAACAATACCTGATATCCGCCAGCATCAGCCCTAACATAGCCCCCATCATTGCCAGAAAAGCGGATAAATAGCCCTTCTCCCAATTGAACATTTCCGTTGTCTGTAACTGTGGGGGTAATGCCGTGTTGGTACAAATACATTAGGGCTAGTTTCGCGCCTAAACTTAAAACCGTTTGATTGTCTTCTGGTTGTAGCGATAACAAACCGCGTCTAATGCGACCATCAGCATCAAGGACTAAATCAATCGAACCGACCCGACCTTTCTCTTTTAATTCTGGGGGAGGCGCAATAGTTGCCGTACTACCATCACTCACCACCTTTTCCACGCCAATTAAATTAGGGACAGTTTGATAAACTTCTAGTAACTGTTGATGGCCGGGTTGTACGGGTAAATCTCGGTAAATATCCAAACCAATGGCTACTGGTTGCTGTTGGTCAATAATGGTTACTAAGTCGGCTAAAACGGCATCAGGAATCGGCCATTGTCCCACATTCCTAATATCTGGCTCATCTACAGTTACCACGACAATGCGCGGATCCATTGGTTCTAAGGGACGCAAGCGCATAAACTGATCAAAAGCCGCCCATCCAAATAACTGTAAGACTCCAGCCCATTGAATGGCAATTACCAGGGCTGTGACAATGGGCGGAATTAGCAAGCCAGAAAATTGTCGAAAATTTAAAGCACGAAAACGGAAGTGTGAAGTCGGAAGTCGCAAAAAACTCCTTTTCTTGACCATAGCTTCACACTTCATGGCTCAAATTTCCCGAACCTTTACATCAGGATTTAGGTTTAGTTCCACTCCACAAATGGCTCATCAGCGACATTTTCTAACCCTACTGAGTTTAACAGTTCTCGCCAGTGACTAGCTAGGGTGAAGTCTTCAGGTTGCTGTTGTCGTAGAGTTGCTAAGGTTGCCAAACTTTCAAACCAAATTCCATACTGAGCATAGATGGCTGCTTGTTCCAAGGGTTTGGCGATCGCCAATTTTTGACTCAAATCGTTATCCAGTTGGATGCGTTGGATTTCCCCGGAAACAAAAACCACTTCTGGAATGTTACCAGCATTGGAGGTTTCACAGACAATCCCGAAAGACCAGCGATAGTTTTTACCCGCCTCGAGAGATGGGGCATCGTCTGGGATTCTAATACTGACGATACCAGGCTTTTGAGGAATTGGCAAGCTGGTCTGATAAATATCAAAACCATCTTCGTCTTTGAGGCTAAAAGCTACCTCAGTGCCAACTAATGCTGGTAGGTAGAAGAATAAGGTTGGTTTTGCCTGTACAGTTAATCCTCTCATATCAGGTCCGATTTCCTGGGGTTGGATTAAATTAGGAACTAGGGCGGTGAGAGTTTGGCTTAACTGTTGCACATCTGGGCAACTACCTCGAGAGCCTCCGGCGGCGGTACGGGTGGGCATCCCCTGACCTGGGGGTGGCTCAAACGCCATACTAACGTGAGTTGGCGGGCGATTTTGATTTCGTCTGGCTGTCTGAGCCAGACTCGGTGAGGTATTCTGTACAACTAATCCTACCGATAGAATGAGGGAAATGCTGACGAATGGTTTTAAAAATTGCTGAGTCATTTGCACTCTCCTATGAGACGAAAAGATTTTGATTGAATTGGTAGCCCCTGACTGTTTGAGCGTTTAATCTGATTGTAGTATTATTTAAGTCCCCTTAAAAGTGATTAGCCAGGGAGTTAGGTTAAAATTTGTTGCTCTAGGCTGGCATTTGGGGGCAGTTGGGGGCGGTAAACATGATCAATGGTAATATTTACCACCGATGGTAGCCTTTGCTCTGGTTAGGGCTATGGTTGGGGTGTCTTTCGCCTTGATGCAGGTACTATGATAATCTGTGTGTTGCTAGTTCCGGTGTTAAGAGTTCCTTAAAATTGCTTATGACTGTTTCCCCTAGTGGCTCGGAATCTTTACCTAATAATGCGGACTACCGACAATTGGATCGCTCTCAACTGTCGGAGATGATGCAGCGATACATTGAGGTTAAAGACCAATATCCCCATGCTTTACTGTTTTTTCGGGTGGGGGATTTCTTTGAGTGTTTTTTTCAGGATGCCATCACAATTTCTCAGGAATTGGAGTTGGTTCAAACTACTAAATCGGCAGGAAAGGAAATTGGTCGGGTCCCCATGACTGGCGTGCCTTTTGAGCACGTTTACCGCTATAGCAATATGTTGCTGGAAAAGGGCTATCCGGTGGTGATTTGTGATCAGGTGGAAGATGCGGCGATCGCTGCTAAAGAACGACGACAGGTTAAGCGAGAAATTACCCGCATTTTGACTCCCGGAACTTTGACTGATGACCAAATGCTGCGGGGTCGCCAGAATAATTTTTTGGCGGCGGTGGTCATAGCTGGAGACCACTGGGGTCTGGCTTATGCTGATGTGTCAACGGGAGAGTTTTTGGCTACTCAATCTCAGAATTTGGAACATTTGACTCAGGAATTGATGCGGTTACAACCTTCGGAAATATTGTTCCCTACTCATGCGCCTGATTTAGGTAAAATGTTACGACCAGGACAGAAAAGTGAGAGTTTGCCTGATTGTTTGCCTGCGGACTTTTGCTATTCTTTGCGATCCCAAATCCCTTTTACTTTGGGGGAAGCTAGGTCGCGAATTTTAGAAGAGTTTAAATTGCGATCGCTTGAAGGTATTGGTTGTGAAAATTTGCCCCTAGGAGTGAGAGCAGCAGGGGGATTATTGGAATATTTAGAGGAAACCCAGAAACAAAATGTGGTGCCTTTACAACAGTTACATAGTTATACTCTCAGTGATTATCTGATTTTAGATTATCAAACTCGCCGTAATTTGGAAATTACTAAAACCATTCGTGATGGCACTTTGCAGGGGTCTTTATTATGGGCAATAGATAAAACTTCTACGGCTATGGGGGCTCGTGCTTTACGCCGTTGGTTGCTGCAACCTTTGCTGAGTATTAAGGGGATATGTTCCCGTTATGATACGATTGAAGAATTAATTAATAATGTCGAATTACGACAAGACCTTCAGCAACTATTACGGCAAATTTATGACTTGGAACGGTTGACAGGAAGGGCGGCTAATGGTAGTGCTAATGCTAAAGATTTGGTCGGTTTGGCTGATTCTTTATCGAAATTACCACAACTCGCCCAACTGTCGAAAGGGGGCAAATCTCCCTATTTGAAGGCTTTACAAAATGTGCCACCTTTGTTAGAAGAACTGGCAAAAAAAATTAATAGTTATATAGTGGAGTCTCCGCCTCTTTATTTAAAGGAAGGGGGATTAATTAAGCCGGGCGTTGATCCGCAATTGGATCAAATGCAGGCGGGGGCGGCTGAAGACCAACAATGGATTGCTAATTTGGAAATTCAGGAACGGGAACGCACGGGAATTTCTACGCTTAAAGTAGGTTTTAATAAGACTTTTGGCTACTATATTAGCATTACTAGATCTAAGTCTGATCAGGCTCCTGATGATTATATCCGTAAACAGACTCTCACCAATGAGGAGCGTTACATTACCCCAGAGTTGAAAGAAAGAGAGGCGCGAATTTTAACGGCTAAGGAAGACCTTAATCAGCTTGAATATGAAATCTTTGCTCGCTTGCGGGGGGAAGTGGGAGAACACACGGATTTAATTAGGGAGATTTCGCGGGCGATCGCCGCTATTGATGTATTATGTGGATTAGCTGAAATTGCTGTTTATCAGGGTTATTGTCGCCCGGAAATAGTCGGCGGACGGGAACTTAAAATTCTTGAAGGTAGGCATCCTGTGGTGGAAAAATCTCTACCAACTGGCTTTTTTGTGCCAAATAACGCCCACTTGGGTAGCGAAGAAGGGGGACTACAGAAGCAGAAACTTTCGCCTCCTTCGCCGCCAGATTTGATTATTTTAACAGGCCCTAATGCTAGTGGAAAAAGCTGTTATCTTCGACAGGTTGGCTTGATTCAATTAATGGCACAAATCGGCAGTTTTGTTCCGGCTACTTCTGCTCGGCTGAGTATTTGCGATCGCATTTTTACACGGGTCGGCGCTGTGGATGACTTGGCTACAGGTCAATCTACCTTTATGGTAGAAATGAATGAAACTGCTAATATTCTCAACCATGCTACTCCTAAATCATTGGTTTTGTTAGATGAAATTGGTAGGGGTACTGCCACTTTTGATGGGTTATCTATAGCTTGGTCGGTGGCGGAATATCTCGCTACTACTATTAAGGCTAGGACTATTTTTGCGACTCATTACCATGAGTTAAACGAATTGGCTTCTATTCTGGGTAATGTCGCCAATTATCAGGTCACTGTCAAGGAATTGCCAGATAAAATTATCTTTTTGCATCAAGTTCAACCCGGCGGCGCTGATAAGTCCTACGGTATCGAAGCGGGACGCTTGGCGGGGTTGCCTGATGTGGTGATTAAACGCGCTAAACAGGTGATGCGACAAATTGAAAAACACAGCAAAATTGCTATGGGTTTGCGAAAGGGTATCCAAAAGCCGCCTGCTAATACTACCAATATTCAACAGTTAAATATTTTTGACGATGACCAGGAGTAATTATGGCTAGATAATGCACATAACGGCGATTTTGTCAATAGGTCGATTGGGGGCCGTCTATAATTCCCCAAAAACTCGTGCATCGTGAATTTTAAATTTTCGCCGGAAAATATTCTATTTGGCGATAGAATGGGGATTGTAGCCTCTTTTTTGGGATATGGACACATAAACCCCTTGGATGCGATTGTTTTCATCATAGCAAAACCCCCATTATCTCGTCAAGTATTTGAGAGCCATTAGCAATAAAAATGTATTAAATCTTAACAAACTTTTAAAAAACAAAACTATTTTGGCGGAACGATTAGGATAGCTTAATTATAGTTGGTGTTGTTCTAAGGGTTTTAATAGTGTCAGAATATATTTAGATCAAAGTGTTCCCTGAGTTGTGAGAGCAAAATTAATGGACGTTTATAGACTACCAGCTTTATCAGATAACTACATATTTCTGCTGCATGACCCCGAACAGAATCAGGCGGCGGTAGTTGATCCAGCAGAAGCGGACCCGGTACTAGCAAAATTGTCGGAACTCGGTGCGGAACTGATAGCGATTTTTAATACCCATCACCACGCGGATCATGTGGGAGGAAATCGTGAATTGAGGAAGCATTTTCCCAATTTAACAGTATATGGAGGCGCAGAAGATCGTGATCGCATTCCCGGACAGGAAGTATTTTTAAAAGAAGGCGATCGCGTAGAATTTGGCGGTCGTAAAGCCGATGTATTCTTTGTTCCCGGTCATACTCGCGGTCATATTGCGTACTATTTTCCGGCTACCGATAAGGAAGGGGGGGAATTATTCTGCGGTGATACTTTATTTGCGGGGGGGTGTGGTCGCTTATTTGAAGGAACCCCTAGCCAGATGGTTAGTTCTCTGTCTAAATTGCGATCGCTACCCGATGATACACGGATCTGGTGCGCTCATGAATACACCTTAAACAACCTGAAATTTGCGCTGACAGTAGATGGTGATAATATCAGCTTACGCGATCGCTTGGAAAAAGTCACCATAGCTCGCAGTCAAAATCAACCCACTATCCCCTCATTAATAGGCGTAGAAAAGGCAACTAATCCCTTTCTACGTTGGGATGAACCCGCATTAAAGTTAGCCGTTCAAGGTAAAGATGACATCCAGACCTTTGCTAGAATCAGGGGAATGAAAGACCAGTTTTAACAGTTTCGCCTTTGGTGTTAGTAGCACTAGGTAAATGAGCAGATAATCTGTAGATGGGGTGATATTCTACCATCTACAGGTATCAAATTACCACCAATTTTCCGGGAAGATTGAGCCATCAACGCATCTGGTGTATCTTGTGAATTAACCAGTTTAGTTTAGCCTCTGCTACTATCATAAAATCTTGCATATTTTGGGTAAATTCGCAACCAAATAGTATATCTTGTTCAGGTTCAGAAGACTGATAACCCAATTGTCGAACCGTCCCGCGCATACGGTTAGCTAAACACCAACAAATCCCCTGATAAAATCTAGCTGAGAATTTAGAACTACTGCGGAGTTTGCTAGTTAGTTGATAGCGAGGAATTGCCAACAATTCCGTAGTTTCCACAGCTTCAACAGTAGCGACAGGAGCGCGGTTATCCAAAAAAGAAATTTCGCCTACTAATTCCCCTTGTGATAGATAAGCCAGGTCACGATCATGGTTATTATTAGAATGAATATATACCCTAAGTGTTCCGCTTAAAATAATATAAAGCGCGTTGATAGGTGTTCCTTCATGAATCAGTATTTCTCCTTGTTCCAAAGTCTGTAACCTACCTTGGTAAGCTACCCACCGCAGGTCATCTTCATCTAGTCCACCCAGGATAAATAGCGCCTTTTTAGATTTTTCATCCATCTTACTTTAACAACTGGTGGATTAGAGGTTGTGACAACAATATAATCAAAGGATAATGATTGATGGCAAAAAGTATCAAGCATCAGATATTGAACAGCTAGATTGGACAGCTATTTCAGAGACTTCAGAAATTGAATTAAATTTTCATGAAACTTATTCGGCGCTTTCAGATAACAAGCATGACCAGCATTTTTAAGGATCGCTTTTTGACAATTCGGCATAGTTTGAATTAAGATATCAGCCTGACTAGGCGGCACAATTTGGTCATTACTTCCCCAAATAGCCAAAGTCGGTATTTGAATACCCTCAAGTTTTTCAGCCATTTTTAAAATACCCACCGGAGCCACAGCCACAAAGCCTCGTACTGACTCATGATGTTGAATTAGAAAGGGTAAACTATATCGACCACTCATAGAAGGAGAAACAATGACCGTGTTATGTAATTGTAAATTGTCAGTTAACTTCACCAAAAATTGTACAGGTTCATCAGAGATAGTTGCCGAGGTTCCATAGCCGGGAAGATCCACAGCCACCACTCGATAATTTTGATTAGTCAATTGTTTGATGGTGCCGATTTCTTCCCAGGTTTTAGCGCGAAAACTAGCCCCATGTAATAATAAGACCGAAGGAGCATCAGGCTGACCTGCTTCTAAATAGTGAATATTTTTATTTTTCATCTGAATTGATTGAGATATAATAGGGGATTTCATAATTTCACAGAATTTACTCTTGACAGTTTCTCCAGTCTGATCATAGTCTTATCATATCCCATAGACTCCTGAACAGTCTCCCCTAGGTGAATCTAGTTAGTCCCCAAGTAAGGGTAGAAAACTATTCAGTCTAAATCACAACATTTTGCTAGGCTAGGAATGAAGAGTTAATTTGGTATCAATTTCCTATAGGTGCTATGGCAATCGACAGTTTACCTGAGTCAACACCCTCGACAGCAACAAATAAGCCACCAAAACCGAAAGTGGGTATGGTGACGATGTTCCGATTGGGTCTATTTCAAATGGGACTGGGGATTATGTCCTTGCTGACCCTGGGAGTCATTAATCGAGTAATGATTGATGAACTAAGGGTTCCAGCTCTCATGGCGACGGGTGCGATCGCTATGCACCAGTTCGTCTCTCCTAGCCGAGTGTGGTTTGGTCAACTCTCTGACGGAAAACCGATCTGGGGTCTACATCGCAGCGTTTATGTGTGGATAGGTGCGGCTCTGTTTACCACTACTTCTTTCCTGGCTATGCAGGTGACATGGCAATTGGGAACCAGTATTCAAAATTATGGTATGACAGGGATAAGCTATGTTTGGGCGGCATTATTAGCGGTAGTGTTTGCTTTGTATGGTTTAGCTCTCAGCGCCAGTTCTACCCCCTTTGCTGCTTTGTTATTTGATGTATCTGATGAAGATGACCGATCTAAACTGATCAGCATTGTCTGGTCTATGTTGATGGTGGGAATTGTAGTCGGAGCTATTATTAGTTCTAAAATTCTCAATCAGCAGGAAGTTGGCGAGATTGACCCGGTTTCTGCTAACCTACCCACCCCTGGGAGTATGGTTGATATATCCACCCTACAAGCAGCCATTAACCCCCTATTTATAATGGTTCCGACGATGGTATTTCTTCTGTGTATGGTGGCGACCTGGGGGGTAGAAAAGCGCTTTTCTCGATATAGCGATCGCTCTACTGTAGCAGACAGAGAAGACCAAATTACCCTAGGTCGTGCTTTACATATCCTCACCGCTAACCGCCAAACAGGTTGGTTTTTTACTTTCCTGTTAATTATGAGCATTAGCCTATTTATGCAGGATGCTGTACTAGAACCTTATGGGGGTGAAGTGTTTGGGATGTCAATTTCTGAAACCGCGCGATTAAATGCTTTTTTTGGGGTCGGAACTCTGGTGGGAATTGCATCTACCGGATTTTTAGTTGTCCCGCGAATTGGTAAGAAAAATACGGTCCGTTTAGGTTGTGTGGGGGTGGCGATCGCCTTAGTATTGTTTATTATGGCTGGATTTACCACTAACCCCGAAATGCTCAAGGGTTCACTGTTATTTTTTGGCTTGTTTTCTGGTATCTTAACTGCTGGCGCTATTAGTTTAATGCTAGACCTGACGGCCGCAGAAACTGCTGGAACTTTTATCGGCGCTTGGGGACTGGCTCAGGCTATGGCGCGGGGTTTAGCCACCGTATTGGGGGGAGCATTCCTAGACTTAGGTCGGTTCATATTTGAGGTTCCCGTTTTGGCTTATGGGACTGTATTTGCAACTCAGGCTGTAGGTATGATTTGCGCCATTAGTTTATTAAGCCGTGTCAATGTTCGAGAGTTTCAGGATAGCACTAAAAAAGCGATTTCTACAATTCTCGAAAGCGAATTAGATTAATCAGTCAGTTTTTGATGTTGGTAGAGAGTTGAGGCTGGTAAATACCAATACCTTAATCGTCTCTACTCATCAACGGCGAATCGTTGCTCAAAAATAAGCGGACGATGGGACTCGAACCCAAACTAAAGTCGGAAGGGGTCGAGAATGGGGTCGCCCCCATTCCCTCCCATTCAAAACCGTACTTGAGACTTTCGCCTCATACGGCTCCTGATGTGGATGCCCAATTGGTCAGTGGTACAGTGTTGACTTCACCGCTTAGTCCTTGTTCTATAGCACAAAACAGAACAGTTAGGACGTATAATGGCAAGGATATCTACAGAAGACCCAAAAGGCCAGCCCCCTACACTTACGACCTCAGACAAAAAGTTATTAATGCAATTGAACTAGACGGTATGCCCAAAACAGAAGCCAGTCAAGTTTTCCATGTCAGCCGGAACACCATTAATCTCTGGCTGCAAAGAAAAGCACAGACCGGAGACTTCCTCCCTAAACCTAATCACCGACCTGGCAATAACCACAAAATTACCGACTGGCAAAAATTCAAGGCTTTTGCCCAAGAGCATGGCCACAAAACCTCCGCTCCAATGGCTGAACTTTGGGATGACGACATCTCTCCTCGCACCATATCCAGAGCCTTGAAGAAAATTGGCTTCACCAGAAAAAAAAACTTACGGCTACCAAGAACGTGATCAGCAACAGCGAGAGGAGTTTATTGCTCAGATTGAACATATGGAGCCACAAGAAGTGGTCTACCTCGATGAAGCCGGCATGAATAGTCAGGACTCGGATTACCCTTATGGTTACTGCGAGGAAGGAAAACGCTTCGATGCCCTCAAATCAGGGAAGAGGCAGGGCAGGGTGAGCTATATGGCCGCATGGTGTTATCAACAACTCTTAGCCCCCGATCGCTTTGAGGGTTGTTGTAATCGGACAGTGTTTGAGTTGTGGTTGGAGTTCATCTTAATTCCAACACTGAAGCCAGGTCAGACTCTAGTGCTAGACAATGCAACGTTTCATAAAGGGGGACGGATTCCTGAGCTAGTGGAGGCGGCTCAATGCCGTTTGCTCTATCTACCACCTTATTCGCCAGACCTCAACAAGATAGAGAAATGTTGGTCGTGGTTGAAAGCCCGCATTCGCCATTGCACGTGAGCAGTTTGATTCTCTCGATGATGCCATGGATTCCGTTATAAAAGCTGCGTCCTAACCACCTTGACTAATGCTATAGGTCCCAACGTTTGGAGCATCTCACCAAACAAGGCAAGGAACTCAAGGTCATAAACGAAGTGTTTAGTGGGAGATTAGGGGTCGAGAATGGAGTCGCCTTCGTCCCCTCCCATTCAGAACCGTACGTGAGAGTTTTCCCTCATACGGCTCGTGGGGTGCGTCACATCCCGATAATTGGCATAGACAGGAAGCGTTTATACGAGTTAACTGACTTGGCTGGCGATCGCTTTAGTTTTTCTGTATGATGATTATGGCCATGAGTTATGGCTAGGTGATTGAACCATAACAGCTTGAGAACCTGTTATCCGTTAGGGCCACAGACAACTCTACTCCCAAGTCCTAACGGATTCTTGTGGCTTTGGCTTGATTGTGCGATCGCGTTTACTTCTTGTCCCTCGTTGTTCACTGCTAAGTATTTTGTAAATTAACTTCATTAATTCATTGTCTCTTGAGTTAACCTCTGTTATTAACTTTTGGTTCTGTTTCATTAAAGACCACACTAGAAATATCACAACCCCATCACTTCCTACCCGTAATAATTCCGGCAAAACTTCAGTCGTCATAATTTTTGTATTGATCGCCTTGTATATTTAACGGAAAATAATCCTGATTTTTGGTTAAGTATTTTTCCATGTGGTTGACGTTTATCCATATAAGTCTGTTATGCTCTTCTATTTCTCGCCTAAGCATTGATGATATTCTGTTTAGCTCTTCTCTGTTTCTGTTGACTTGTACTTTAATTATTGTGTATTGAACTGATACATACCATACCGTACTAATGAGTGAAAGTATCCAACTTATGATTATTGTGATTTTTGCGATTTCAATATCCACGGCGGAATTAACCCCTATGTTTATGTGGATTTTTAATCACACTTTACTAAGGTTGATTTAAAGGCTTTGACCAGATAATGCAGATAGAATCCGAATTATCTGGCAGCTTTAAATTTTCGGGCGATTAGATTCCTAAATTTCCAGAAATGCCAGACAATTCATATTTTAGATAGAATGTTAAGGCTCTTTCGGACCGTCTTCTTGCTAGGTTGTCCGACAGTAACTCCAAATTGTGAATTACTTCTGATCCGACCACTTCTATTTTTTCAGCTTCCGGTAATTTGTTATGTTCTTTTTGGGCTTGGTAAAAAGCCTCAACAAAACTGTAAAGCTCCACTGCTGCATCTACGTTTTCAGCTTCAGATCCCAATGATACCAGCAAGGTTTTTAAAGTTGAGTTATCTGGGAAATGGTCGATTAATTGATTAAGAGAGATGTCCATGTTAACTTACAAAAGCCTCAATTGTTACGTCAAACTTTAGATCCATTGTAGGATGATTTTCGATCCATGTTGCGTTTTTGAAAAAACGGCGGCGAACTCCCAACCTTCTAATCACCGAGGGGTTGTCTGTAAATTCTTGAACTGGTGGATAGTTAATCAGTTGCGGTTCTTCTGTAACGTATACAGTCCTTTGCCCTGTTATCCAGTCAGAATTTCCAGAATTATTAGAATAATGTCCTCTAATAAGCAGCATTGACCTATAGCCATCATAGGGATTTGTCCACCGCTCCCAATCAGTTAAAAATCTAAACCTCAATAATGAGTATTGAGTAACTGGGGAGCTGTGAATTATCCACTCTTGACTTGGCTGATAGCTTGAAGCTATCACCTCCCATGTGCCATAAGCATCCGTAAAACTCATGCTTTACTTGATAACTTGACGACGGTCTAAACCAGCCCTCAATACGGTTTTACCGTTTAGGGTCTTACCGCCACTATTATAATGATGCAAAGCAGCATTTATGTTTTCTACGTCGCAAAATACTCTATATGTAATTGGTGGCTTAGTCGTTCCATTGTTGCAGGTAATGCAAAGCCTTGCTAAAACACCGGCTCGCATTAATTCCCCAGTATCATAAACTGGCTCTTTCTTATTCGCATCAGAGACTGGACCTATTCCCAAATGTGCTACAGTGTTATCGTCATACATTACACTGCTGGCTCTAAATACTCGAACCTTAGTGTCATCTACTAATTGACACAGTTTCGTTCTAGCCATTGATATATTTTCCTTTCTCTATTAACGGTAATCAACTCGTACACGATCGCGACATGAAGTTATCACTCCCGTACCATCCCAGGCTTTACCGGGTAATATCTGGATAGCTTCAGTAACCTTGTCTGTAGGCACATAAATATCAGTGCCATGATATCTATTGTTTTTCCGGTAGTTAATTCGCATCTTCATTAAGAAGCCCTCTTGTACAGCTCTATTTGGCTTCAGCATATGTGCATTTACACCTGTTGGGTCTGTGTGGGCTGTCATTCCTAGATGTGTAGCAATGCCATCGTACCGATTAGAAAGTCTTGCCGCGACTTGAGTGGTTCCCGTTCCGCCTGGTGAGGGTGAAGTCCAGCTATAAATTTTTGAGTCATTTAGGCTTGGCATTTAAATCCTGTCTTGTTGTTTCAAAACTGCTTGCTATTACATTCATAGCAGGCATTTTTGGGGTGTGCAACAGTTACGGAAACCTATAGGGTTTCCGAGCATACAAGCAGGTTTGTTTGATCTAAAAAAATTGTTGGGGTTGTCTTCTAATCGGGATTATTGTATATGTGCCCGTTGTAGTCACAGAGTAGGATAGGCTCATTGAGCATCTCCAAAAACAATTTCGCCTCTCTAAAATAGACGTGCCCGACCGGACGGCGGCGGGGTGGTTTGATTTTGTTACCCAATATCGTCACCTCTGGTGGGGTAATAGGAAACGCTTGGGATGGATTTTGGTTGCTCGATGTAAAGACCTTTGAACTGTCAAACTCTATCTGCATCACCTGACAGATTCGTTGATAAAGATTAATCCCCTCTGAGGCACTGGTGACAAAAACGAAAGATTCCAACCCTTGGCGCTTGTCTCTATAGCTAACCGATTCCCTCCCCTTGTGGAGACGGAATTGTTGAGGTTGTAGAAAGTTCTGGACGATTCTCTGTGCCAAACTTCTGATATTAGCTTTAGTTAACAAGTCGCCAGTTCCGTTCGGGTTTTCTGTTTTTCCCACCAAACGGAATCCCACTCTTGCCTCTAATTGTCGGTAACCTTTTTCCACATCCTCGATCCGTTCCAAGAAGTACAGCACAACTTTGGGAGCGCCCCGGTAACTGATACCCGTCGAGACAGTGCTATCCATCCCATCACTGCTACCCCCACCCTCGTAGTGGATTTGTAGGATTTGCCTAATTAATTCCTTGTCGTTCCCCGTCAAGACAACTGATTTGTTCTGAGAGCGATCGGGAAAATATTCTATTGTGCGGTGAAGCCCAACATCTTTTGCTGTTTTTCGGGCTGAAGGTTTCCATTCAATGTAAGCCGGGCGAGAGCCTACCTCGTTCCTCCATCTGCTTATTGTCTCCCCATTGGAATCCTTAACATTAGATGAAGGATAGTTAGTTCTTAAATTGGGGAGTTTTGGGTTCACTCTGTAGCGCAGTTCTGGATAACCCGATGCCCAAACATCAAACCAATCCTCAAATTTTAGGTCGCTGGCATTGAGAAGATGCTCCATCATCTTCTCCATCCATCCCAGTTGAGATAACTGCAATGCCAAGGCTGACTCAGAGCCAGCCATCAGCAGTTTGTAGTCTGGGTTTTTTCTGTCTGGCTGTAGTTGGTAAACGTTCCAGTTAGGTTGTAACTCTATTCGGACTCGTTCCGGGCGTTTATCCGATAGCTTCGTGATACGCCTTTGACGAGCCATCATGATGTAAGTTTGCTGGGTAAGTCTTCCAACGTCTGCCATTGATATCCCCCCTCTCAGGTAATAAATTTATACGGGTATCCACTCCTCATAAGTTCCCTGTTCTGATAGCAAATCGCCTAGGGTTTCAAAAAATGTAGCCGCCATTGTTTCCAACCCCTCCCATTGCTGCTCATTCACCCAATCAAAATAGTCATCTTGTTTAACTTTCGCCCAAGTTTCTTCTACTTTTTCTGACACGACAAAAGGTGATTGCCCTTCCTTGCCCCAAGTATCTTCCTTGTCCAACACCCTGGCTGCTACCTTCCTGGCGTTAATGTAAGCCATAACAAACAGTGCCTTGTTAACAACCGCCTGCACCGCATACCTCAGCGAGGATAACGCATCAACCAAAGTCTCTTTAATAGTTGGGTTAATCATACATATAGCGGCGATCGCACCTTCCCGAATCCTTAAACTTGTTGCCGCTGCGCTGCCCACCTTGCCCGCCACTAAAGCCGCTAAAGACTTCCCGACTGTTTCACCGAGGGGTACATATAAAGCGTTAGCCGCTTGTTTTAACTCATCCATCATTTTCTTGTCAGATGCTGCCCAATCAAAGTTATAGGCTTGAGAAACCCCTTGGGTTAATTTGCTCATCAGTGTAGGCACTGTTACCCCTAAAAAACCGCCAACAAAAGCCGGGTGGGCTGATATTACACCTCCTGCACCCGCCGCAACAAGTCCTACAGCTTTTCCGCCAATAACCAGCACCGTCCCAGCAATTAAACCACCCGCTAAAAGCCCCGCCACTTTAGGAACCATAGGAGCCTCTAACAACCAATCTTTGAAAAAACCCCAGTTCCCTTTTTTGATGTTTTCTGCAATAGCTAAAGCTCCACCCTTGACACTACCCGCCCATTTCTTAAAATCAAAGGCTTTTAAGTTTTGAACCTGCTGGTAGAAAGTGGACGAAAAACTATTAAACCACTGGGCGGACATCGCACCGCCAGCTATAGCGGTTGAGGTCAGTTCTTTCTGGTCTATCCCTACAACATTAGACATAATCTTAACCTATATTATCAGCGTCGAATGGTAATAAGTCTTTACTTTGGCGGAACTCATTTAGGTTTTCCCTCGATGACAAATTATCGGATTTGATTTGGCGATTCATCATCAACTCAGCATTAGTCTTTAAGAGACGTGCCCGTTCCTCTCTAGTAGGAGGATTTTTGGGTTTATCTTTAAACCTCGGTTCTGTCATAGCATTATAGTAATTCATCAACCAAGAACGTTTAAACTGTTCAAAATCGCCGCCCCCAACGGCTGAAGCTACATTTAAATATTCTAAGTGTAGCCGAAAATCTAAAACCGCGATCGCTTCCTCTATTCTGTTGTTGGTATCAGTTCTTAACCCGGCTTTTTCATCTTTTTTAGATGGTGGTTTCCCACCACTACCGGAATCCCTCGGAGGGCGATTAGAACCACGGGGGGGATTTCTTTTGGTCACGATTATGTCCTCATTTTAGCCGCCATATTCAAAATTATCTCATAAAGGTCAGTGCTTTTAAACCTAAACTCATCAACCTCTATTTCATAATCATGAATCTCTAATAAATCGGGTAACATAGCTTCTGTCGTGTCTTCATCGTTTAAATCAAGTTTAGGCTCCTGACCCTTTTTACTATCCTTACCGAATCCCTTACCAGCTCCCCAGTGTTTTTTACCAAACACATTAAACTCAATCGGTAAAGTCACCACCTTCGAGATAATAGGAATTCCCAACCCGTCCAAAATCGCCGACGTTCTGTAATATAACTTAGCTAAAGTCCGATACATTCTCGTCATTATATAAGCTAGGCGAATCTGAATATTTAACCGGTTAGCACTATCACCTTTCAACTCAATCAACAGTTCAGTCTGAGCCTTTAATATAGCCCCCAGCGAGTTAAACTTTAACTCTATAGACTGGTCGCCTTTTTGGGCTTTATTCGTATCCTGAACTTTAACAGTAACCGGAGCATCAAAACCATAATTATCGATGGTTTTAAACAGGTCAGACATGATTTCCAGATAATCCTTATTTGCATGATTCCCTTTACCTTCTGGTATCATCATATTAGACGGAACCTGGAAACTCTTGTCTAACAACTTCCTGACCCCTAGGGCTTTATGTATTTCCCGAGTCATCTTAATCAAATCTTCACAACAGTTTTTGTCCATATCATCTGGTAATATTGGTAAACTTGGCGGTGGCTCTGGTTCAGATAAATTCTCTGTATAAGGCAGAGGTACCAGGTAAAGGCACCAGGATATATATCTCTGATAAAGTTGATGGCTTATATAGTTACCAGTTTCTGGTTCTATTTGGTTAAAAACTATCGGAGCCACCGCAACATTAATCTGCTGGGCTGATTTCAAATAATAAGGTGAAAGCATCGGGTATGATGTCCATACACGCTGGGGAAACCATGTAGGAGATTTCTTGATATATTCTAGTTGACTTACCGATTTAATATAATTAAAGTGTACTCCAACTTTAACATCTCTAAACCGCAGTCTATCCCAACGCCCAAAAAGCTGTCTAGTCTCCGAAACTGGCACTATTCCCATAAAAGTTATAGACTCGAACGCCCAACGTTCATTGGAAAATTCAAGGGAACTTATTAAGCTTGATTTTGTTGTTATTGTACCCTCACCCTTCGCTATAAAATTTAATCCTGCTTCCGTAAAAGTTGGAAACCACCCCCACAAAAAGAATACTTTTTTAACTAGATAGAGTTCCCCTAACTGGCGAGAATATCCAGCCGGAGGTCGAGGGATATCGAGCTTAGGAGGTCTAAGATCATTTTCATCTTCGCTTGTCTCAATTTCATCTTCCTCTGTTTCCTCGTCTTTATCATCTTCGCAAACATTTCTGGCAAAGGTAACCGTTTTCCCCCCAATAGTTACGCTCATCGATTGCTCGCATTCCCCAAGGTAAACCGAGACATTAGCATCATTGATACTGTCAATTGTTCCCCCAAAACCTTTGGGGCTTCCATCCTCGTCAAGGTCTACAAATGCGCGGGCTGTGCTGCCTATTTTTTCAGTTTTTATCCCTCTCCTAGTTCCACCATCCTGTAAATCCTCAGCTTCTATGCTTGCTTTGGGCAACATCGACCGGGCAAAATCAACCATTCCCCCAACGTCTATATCAATATCCCCGTCGTCGCGGGGAAACCTTACTCTAACTCTGGATTTATCATCCGCCTCTAATCTTTTGACCTCTCTTTCTATTACATCTACAGCTTGCCTGTAGTTGCGATTTCTAACAATGTCTTTCACCCTCCTGCTTCGCTCTTCTACCTCTCTCATGACAAAAATTCCTCATCCCAATTAATAAATAATTGCCTCCATCCCTCCTCAGACAACACCCGATTATCAGTCAGCCATTCTGGTTCCATCGCCTCGATCGCTTCCAAAGAAACCGAATTAATCGTTTCCCGTTTTTTTAGCATAAAATAAGCATTAGGCAGATACGGGCTTCTCCAAGACCTTAACATGGCAGTGACTGGCAACACTTCTAAAAAATCAAAAGTTTGGCATAGATACTCAATTCTCTCTAACCATTGCTCAACAAGAAAACGATAGTCCCCCCTACTGCTTGAATCTGTTTTAGTTGTTTGTCGATCCGTTTTCGGAAATTCATTAATTGTCCTGTATTGTATGGGAACATTAGCCAAGGCTTTTAACTCTCGAATGAAAGGAAAAGCATCAGATGGAGAACCGGGAAGCAAAAAGTGGCGCTTGTATATCACCTTTTTAGCATAAAGCATTGATGATAAATTACTATCCCACAAATTAACTGCAGCCAGTTCATATTGTCCCGCTGGTAGATGACCTAAATCCTGGGGTTTTTCACTGCTATATAAAGCTGTGGTCATTGATAATAACTCTCCATAATCAGAACAGTTGTCGTTCCCTCTTTTACTTTTGCCCATATCGCGTCAGTTGGTATAAATCCGGCTACATTACCTGGATAATAAATCTGGCCGGGTGGCATTTTGAACGGATGGCTTGTCGCGTTACTCCCCAATGTTCCAAAGCCCCAAAGGAGCTCAATTTCTCCCTGATTTTGGATTTCAAAATAAGCACGGCTTAGATTAGCGGGGGCTATTAACATGGGATTAGGGCTTACAGTGACTGTATTCATCACTGTATTAGCCGGACGTTTAGCCATCAATATTAAATCTAATTCTACTCTATATTCCCCCTCAATGTAAAGAGTGTCATAGATGCGATTGCTAGTTATTGAACCGCCCCCTAATATTCCATCGCCATAATCCTTAAAACTTACACCCAACCGGTCAAATCTACCAAATATTTTAACCTCGTTTGCTGTTAAGTAAGGATTAATTAGAGGAACATAAAACCGCCTTCCTCGATTTTGAATGATAGGACAAGCTGCCTCAATCCATGGACCTGTGGCGCTTTTCCTTCTAAGCAATTGCAGCCCAAATTTAGGATGGTTACTCTCTAATTTCATTAATTTAGCTGCTCTTTCTGCCGCCGAATCCTCTGGGTAAAATTCAGGATAAGGAGACCGGGGAAAACTTGGACACCAAACTGAGGCGGTGAGACTTTCTAGGAAAACATTAGCACGCCATAGCCATCTAGGGTCAATATTGGCAGATATTGAATTAACGGCACTAGAAACAGCCCCAAGTGTTAATGGGTCATTAACATAATTACTGGCATTACTTTGATTAATTTCAAATGAAAATGTGTCGGTTTCTGAACAGCGATTTTCTGCCATAGTTTAAGGTGTCAATAAGTATGGTTGTGCGGTTGAAGTCATACCATTAGTGTAGTCAATGATTACGGGATAGTCTGTTAAAGTGATGGTGCATATTAATGGATAAGTTCCATTTCCCCTAACGTTAGGTCGGATAGAAAAATCACAATGTTGTTTGGCGGGTTCGGGGTTTAGCTCGAAACTAAATTCTGCTATGTGTTGATGTACAACTAAATGCAGTAAAGCACTAGCTAAATTGGTTTGGTTAAAGGGGTAACTGCCTATACCGGGTTCAAAGGCATCAACAACGGCTCTTGGACTTTAATCGCGCCACCTTCTATATAAGTTTCTAGCTCGTCAATATCCAGGTTGACAACAGAATCCTCTTCATTGAGAGTTAAATCCATAACGTCTTTTCCTGTGAAGTTAATCGTCAGGTTTTTTTGCCTTTGTAGCAATCGCCGCCCCATAGCTAAGGTTAAGGCTTCTAATGTGGTTTCGGAAAAATCAGGATAGACTCCCGGAGTGATGTTCATGTGAGACAATAGAAGTGGTTATTTTTATTCTACGATAAATGCCGATTCGATTGGCAATGCGTCCTACCGGTGGCGGGGGCGGCGGCGCTTATTATCGCCATATTAAGTCAGGTTATTTTCAACTCACCGCAGGGGAAGAGATTGAAATAGTCCCCGCCACGCCATTATTAGTCCGTCGGGAAATCACCATCCAAGCCGACAATCCTTTTTCTATTCGGTGGGTAGGGTCTGATTTATCCTTACCTGTTTTTGAAAATGGCTTCTACTCCGATGGGAGTGATGGGGGGATTGGTGTTTTAGCAAGCAGCCCCACAACTCAGATTCTCTCTATCTGGGTGCGCCAAGATACGGAAATTGACTACAACATAGGAAGCGAAATCGAGGACGATATGCCTATCCCAGATTTATCAATTAGACCGTTTATTTCCTTAGATTCCAATATAAACAAACTTCCATCGTTTATAAGTTCTGATTCTCAAGTTAATTATGATGACGTAGATACTTATAATAGGTTCTGGGGAACGTGGACTACAACAGAGGGAGCAGTTAGAGCCTGGCAATTTGATGCTTTTTTGCCCGGTAAACAATATGTTTTTAATATTACCCATAATCTTTATGCCTACATTGGGAATGACGGAATTTCTACGTCTGTTATCAAGGAAGGAACTAATATCGAGATTTTACTATGTCCTCGTGAAACCATGTGGATGGCAATATCTCAAGTTGCATTGTTTTCTAATGTTTTGAGTTCACATATTGACATAGATAATCTTGAAAAATGGATAACAAATCGATGCTCTGTTATTACAGTTCCTGACACAGGGGGAGCTTTTAATCTGACTCCTACTCTGTCTCGCTATATTTTGCTGTTTAAAGCTGAAGGTTCTTTTTTAGCTCCCGGATTAGGACTTTGCCGTTGCATTTACACGCCCAACAGCACAGACCCAAAACAAGGGGGAGAATTTGAGATAACGCAGTTTTTACCATGGGAGGATTGGTAAATTCACAAAAATAGGGGAGAGTATTACCGGTTAGTAAACAAATATAGAGAAGGCTGATCCGATCGCTCGCCGCCAAACTTTCCCCCAAGTCGGCGCGAAAACTAATATTCTCCCCGCCCGAACCCTACAATAGTCATATAGGTAAGCCGATCGCTTTACCTCGTCGGCTAGGCAACTGGGGGAAATTCCCTACAGACACGAATTCATGAAAAAAAACCGCATTGGTAAAGCATCAATCATTCCTGATGCGATCGCCGACAAGATAATCAAACGCTGTAAATATCCCTGGCAGCAAACTTTACTTGCCATCTTGATGTACACCGGTGAACGAGTAGGAGCGGTGAGGTTACTACGAGTCCCTGATGTTTATGTTTCCCCAGCTTCCCACATTGTCCTGCCAGAAATAACTTTTCGGTCAGAAACTAGGAAGCGATCGGGCGGGAAAGATGGGGGAGTCCGCCAAGTTCCCATCTCCCAAAAACTTAGAGAGATTCTTGGAACCTACCGCATCGGTGGCGGCGATTTTCTATTTCCCAGCCCATCTGATATATCCAAGCCCGTGACAGTTCAAGCGTTCGACTCTTTTCACCGGAAAGCGATCGCTCAACTGGGTTTACAGAATGAAGGCTATTCGCTTCACAGTTACCGCCGCACTTTTATAACTAAACTTTACAACAAGGGAATTAGTACCCGGACAATAATGGAGATTACCGGTCATAAATCAATGTCGTCATTGCAGCGTTACATTGATGCTGACCCCGACAAGGTAAGAGACGCAATTAATTAAATCTAGGGCAGTCGATAACTTGAGGTTGCCTGACATCAGAGGAAAGTGGGTGCTACTAGCCAAACACAGATCGAGAAGTAACTGCCCTAGATTCCGCCAATTTTAGCACTAAACCGGGCTGCTTGGTATTTTGTCTAAAACATCAAAGACTCTTACACACAGCCAACGGCGCTAACCAGTGTACAGTAGCAAATAGCGCTGTTTAGGGTTAAAAAATGCTCATTGATTTTTCTGTGAAATCATAAAATTTTTCGGGGGAGTAAAGTCTCCCCCTGTGGAAAATTTAGGAGTTGCTATCTGGGGATTTCCAACCACCCGATTTAAGTGCGGGAAGTTTTTCTAGGATAGTTTCGAGAGATAAGCCGGACTCGATCCACTGTTCTATTTGGTCGGCGATCGCTTTAGCTTTTTCCGATAAATGGGGGCCGGCAAGGTAGCAAACCTGCTTTTTCCCCCTATATAGGTAAGCATATTTATTCCCGTTGGTGTCTTGGGCGGTTGACTTAGCTTTCCAGCGAACAGTTAGGCGATCGCTCTGAGAAGTGTTCACCGGGGATAAATTTTCGTCACCCAGGGTGACGGCTATCCATCCCAAATACTTAACCTTACCTTTCTCGCGTAACCTTTCCAGAGACTTGACTACACGAGACACCGGGATATCAGTGGATTGAGCGAGTTGTTTGTGGTCTTGATTGGGACAGTCCCTAAGATGTTTCAAGACATCCATATCATCCCAAGCCGGATCGAATGGTTCTACACTTTCAGAATCCGTCACCCTGGGTGACGATATTATGACGGAAAGCTGCCCCGGTGACTTAGATTTTTCCCTCATCGGCCTGACCCCCTGTTATCATCTTCCCCAGATCTCACTCGACTATTTATAGCCAAAATGTTGCCGTAGGATTGCTTGGCTATATCACGAGCCAACCGGAGCTTATGGGCACAAGGAAGGTCGCTAAAATTTAGGGCGATCGCCACATCAAGATAACGGGCGACTTGGCGGAAAGCTGCATAATTCCTCCCGATAAGTTCTCGTAGTTCCAGCACTTCGGACTGAAGTTCCAGCACTTTGGACTCAAGTTCCAGCACTTCTGAAGGAACGCTTGGGATTGTGTCGGTCGGGTTATGAGCGATCGCGCGTAACGGCGCGTTTAAATTTTTAACTTTTGCGTCACCCAGGGTGACGGAATCGGTGACTTTATTAGCGATCGCCTTTTCACCGGTGACAGTTTGAAGGTTAGAAAAGTGTTGTGCCATAGTCCATTTGTTTCTTGAGGGTTTAGCAGCGTGCCAAAATAGAAAGCACCCTTCGTGGACACGAAGGGCGCTTAATTTATTTAGAAACCTGTTGGAGAATCTCCTGTCGGATGTTCTCCATTTGTTTTTTCATTTGAGATTGATAGTCTCGGTTGGCTTGCAGTCTTTGCTCTAATCGAGCCTCATGGCTTTTGACATACTCATGGAAACCAGCAAACAACTCCTCCAACAGGTCTAGAATTTTCCCGCCTGTTCCGGGGACACTTTCCCCGCTTGACTGGAAATTATCCCCCTGGCAATCTGTTCCACCAATTCGGACCGATTCAGATTTAGCTCCAGAGCCATCTGATCCAGTAGCCCGACGGCTGTTTCCGTTAACGTCATCGAGACTGACTTCTTGTTTTCCCCGTACAGCGTGCTGCGGGTCTTCCATTATTCGAGCGCGATAGGTAAAAAGCCGGATGTTGAGAGCGGGGAAGCTGGTAGATTGATGCGATCGCCTTGGGGTTGGTCAGGCGATCGCAAAAGCACACCCTATATATAGGTAAAAAGCCTATGGTCAAACCAAAAGCCGAGGCCGCCAATTCGCCTAGCGGGTTTCACCGCTTGGACAAAAAACATCAGCGGATTTTCCTGGTCACTTGTTTGGCGAGGATGAAAATTCTCTTTGCGCGTGGGTCGATTTGACACGAGAGGCAGTCTCTTTCTCGAACTGTTTAATTAAAGCCAAAATGGAAATTGATAACACCATTACTCACCTAAGAGTTATCGATTTTATCTCTAATGATGAACGATTCCAAGATGTGCATAATTATGCAATGCAGCTTGAAATGTATCACAATCAAATTTCTACAGACTTGGAAAATACACTATCAGCTTTAGAAGATCTAGATTTCACCGCCTGATGAGTCCTAGCCGGTAAAGGACGAAACTTTCCCCTCACACCTGGGGGGAAGTCGCGGATAACCGGGTGATTCCCACCGCATTGATGACTAGCCCCCCCGAATTGAAATGGGAGGTTTCCCTCCCCAACCTGTTACTGGGGGCAGAAGTCAATAATTGCTTCTAGCCGGGTTCCAACCCCGGCTAGATTCTAGGGAGATTTGTTCCCCCAGATAGAATGGGCGAGAGCCGTAACAGCTTCGTGGGAACGATTAACCACAACACTAGAGGTTAAAAATGAATAGTTTAATTGTAGGCCTTGATGTTAGCTCATCGTGGTGCGATGCCGTGTGGCTAGAATTTATGCCAGCGGGTGCGTTGCGGGATTTTTACGAGTCTCCCGCATTTGCTGAGTGCCACCGAAAGCTAGAAGCAAATGCAAAGTCTATCCAGTTTCTTGTGTCTTTGGAGCCGTCTGTGGTGATATTAGAGCCGACCCGAACTTATAGCAGATTCTGGATTGACTGCTTACATCGGGAGGGAATCCCTGTGCTGAAAGTAGATCAGACGATGATTAAGGACACTCGGAAAAGCTATGGGGGAACGTCTAACAAGTCTGACCCCTACGATGCTTTGCTCATGGTTGCCACATACTTCCAGCATTACCAAATTGCCTACGATCGCAGGTATTGGGTAAGGGAGCGGCCGCCAGAAGTAGCGAAAATTGAACAATGCCTAAGAGATATTGGGTCATTCAACAAGCCCCGCACCCAAACGATAAACCAAGCCAAGTCTCGACTGGTCTATGAGTTTCCAGCCAAAGCAAAAGTTAGAGTTAAAAAAGAATCTGGGAAATTAGACCCGGACAAACTGCCGGCGTGGTGGGGTTGGGCTTGTGGCTGGACTTCCCAAGGTAGTTGGGAAATTCCCAAAGGGATTAAAACCAAGTTTGACAATGAATACGCGAAGGCGATCGCGGCGGGGGAAGGCACGGGGATTAGTGAAGTAACAGCGCGACTAGCCCAACAGATTTGTATGTGGCATCAGTCAGAGGCAATGGTAGAGCAAGAGCTACTAAGCTATCTGAACCTACCAGAGTTTGATTGCTACCATCGGGTGTTTGACAAGTTTGGTTTTGGCTGCCGGGAACGAGGCTGGCTACTTACTCGGTGCGTTCCGTTTGATGAGATGTTTAAATGCCTTCCCAAGTCTAAGGCTATGAGACGATTTCGACAGCTTTGTGGTTTGGGGGCTACTCAAGTGCAATCTGGGCAGTATATCTATAACCTGGTAATTACCGGAAAACTCGGGAAAATTTATACAAATAGCCATCTCTTCTAAAAACGGGTTTCAAATCTATTGGCTTGACTGAAAACTGAGTTTTGTCAGGTTTGGTTAAAACAAAACTGCCGCGACTCCGTAGAGTTATTCTACCAATTCCATGTGTCTTATGCTTGGCTATATCCCCGGTAAGCCATCCCTTAATTGGTTTTAATGGGTTATGGCGAATCGGAAGCCTCTTGTTAGGAGCCGCTTTTTGACGGCCACCACGCCCAAAACAAGTAATTAGTAGTGGCTGATGAGTTTTGATTTTCAACCGGGTCGGGGTGCTTTTTCCCACACAATCAGCGTCATCTAGCCAATGGGTTTTCGGTAGTCCTTGAACCGTCCGATTATATTTTGTTAAACCTCCAGTGCCAATTTCAATGGGTAATCCAGTTAGCTTCAGGCTGTTAAACAATGCCCATCGGGTAGAGTTGACGGCCGCCGCATTTTTCAGGGGGGCCTTGGCCTGAACTAGCAACCGCTTCAAGATTTCGGGTTTTTTTTCCAGAAACTGCTCGAGTGCCTGAGAACCTTTTTTCTGATGGCATTTATGGCAAGCAATAGCCAGATTGCTAACTCGGTCGGAACCACCCTGGCTTTTTGGCTGAATGTGTTCGATTTCTAAAGGGATATTTTGGCCACCACAGTAGGCACACTGGTGCTGCCATTTCGTCAACAGATATTCTCTCAACTCGTATCCTAACAAAACCCCTTGCTGGTATTCAACTCCAGATATTTCGGGGTTTTGCAGCTTTTGGGTGTCAAATCGTACCAATTCCATTGATATGTCCGTTATCGGGCATGAGGAAATCAGTCGATTGACCCAGGTCAAGGTGGTTTCAACTCGATGTTTGAGGCTGGGAGCCAACCATCCATCTGCGCGCTTTCTGTTATTGAATCGGGCTTGACGGTAACGAGTTTTTCGGCAACGACGGTGGCGGCGAACCACGCGATGTGCAGTTAACTTGGCTCGGATTCTATCTCCTGTATGAGTCAATTCAGCCCCCCAGATAACTGTGTCCCGACTCTGATTAACTAGGGCAATACCCGTCACTGATGCCCCTGGGTCTAACTTTAGCCGTAATGGTTCATTGACCGGGTTCTCAACAGTTTTCTTGAGGATAATTGTAAATGGATAAGTCCTAAACACTGCGGCCAAACCCTGCTTCAAAAGCTTTCTGGCTCTGGCCCGATGAGTGGGACTTAACGGTTGCCCCAGTGTGTCAACCACAAAAACGTAATTTTGGTAATTTGGCATTTAAGCTATCTCCCAGATGGGGTAATGTTGGCCTCGGTCATGTTAAAGGGGCTTTTTACGTCTAGCTCACTCGAGATTGCCAATCCACTCATCTCGTTCCTTAAAGATAGACGACAGAGCAACAGGCTGGCGTTCACCTGTGGGTGTCATAACCCCATTAACGTAGGTCTAATCCTGGACCTGCATCGATCATCTCCTTTGAGGAGTAATTTCCAGCAGGATCCGGAAATTACCCGATTTTATGCAAGAGTGCTGGAGGTTGACAAGTCTACCGAAACGCTGATATCATCAAGATATACTTTTTTATAATCGTAATTTTTGTTAAATTATTAAAATTAAAAATATTTTAATTATTTAGTAGTATACCATAACTCCCAGCAAAAAGCAACCACTCCCCCCCCCAAAAAAATTTTGCAGCATTTGTTAATTTTTCGTAACAAAACTTAAGATAACTTCCGTAACAAAAAAGTAGAGACAAGGTACGCTTTGTCTCTACTCTTGTTTATTGCCTAATTAGGCACGGTGTTAGAAATCGTCGTCATCAAGGATGTCATCAGTGATGATAGCAGACGAGAAAGGTTCTTCATCGTCATCATCGATTAAAGGGAAATTATCAGAATCATCATTGATAGCAAACTCATTATCCTCATCATCCTCACCATCTACGAGTTCATCATCAGAGAATATAGTTTGGTCACTGTAGGCACGAGCCGAGTGGTCATCAAGAATTACATCTTCGCGCAAATCATCATTATGAACATCATCTTCTTGGTAGTTGTAGGGTTCCTCATCCATAACCTGCTCTTCCGCCAAAACAGCATCTTCATAGGCATTAAAACCGCTACCTGCCGGAATTAGTCGTCCGATGATGACATTTTCCTTGAGACCTCGCAACCAGTCCGACTTACCCTCAATAGCAGCTTCAGTTAAGACCCGAGTAGTCTCTTGGAAACTAGCAGCCGAGATAAAACTGTCAGTATTGAGAGAAGCCTTAGTAATCCCCAAAAGAACAGGAGTATAGCGAGCGGGAGCGCCGCCAGTAATAAACATAGCCTCATTGACCTGTTCAACCTGACGAAGTTCCGTCAACTCTCCGGGAAGAGAAGTAGTATCACCCCCATCATCAATGCGAACCTTAGAGGTCATCTGACGGACAATCACCTCAATATGCTTGTCGGAAATATCAATACCCTGAGATTGATAAACCGATTGGACCTCGTTAACCAAGAAAATCTGACACTTTTGGAAACTCTGGAGAGCAGCTTCATAAACCAGCCCATCCTGTTCGAGATAGTAATTAAAGAACACTTCCAGAATTTCATGGGGATTAGCCGGACCATCAGTGAGAGGTTGTCCGACATCAACAGTTTGTCCATCAGAGACAATAACCGTCTGACCAGGAGTCAGGGGATACTCAGTCGCAGCGCCGCCAGACTCAATCACGCGCAACTGGACCAAATCCTCAAAAACCTCTACCTGAGCCGTACCAGGTTGTTTAGCCAAAATACAAGCCTCTTTAGGTTTACGAGCCTCCAGAAGTTCCTCAATACGAGGTAGACCCTGAATAATATCCCCAGTCTTGGGTCGCTCAAAAACCAAAAGCACCAAATTATCGCCCCGTTGAACCAAATCGCCATCACTCAAATGCAGAACCGCGCCGGAGGAAACGCGATAGGGTCGTCCGATACGGAGAACTATTGACGTTTCCGAGTCATCCTGGTTAATGGAGACAACTTGACCAGATTGGGACAATTTGACCCCTGGTGCAATTTCGGAATCTTCTACTACCAGTTCACCGACTTTCACAGTAGGAGTGACACCAGCCGGTAGTGGAATGGTAATCATATCGGTGTCACGAACAATGAGACAGCGGCGGAGAATTTCAGCACCGGAGCGAATACCGCCAACGACACCGCCATCTTTACCGAGAATTTCGGTGCGAGTGACGACTGCGCCTGGTTCAATTTCCTGACCATCATGGACCAGTAACCGAGTCCGGGTACTACCCTGGGTGGAATCAGCGATAATATCGCGCCGAATCACCAAAGACTCTAAAATCACCAATTGGAGGCGCATAATCTCAGGATTATCTTCATCGGGAATCAACTCAATATCAGCAGCCAACTGAGGTGCTTCGGTACCGATGTTAATTACCAACTGGGTACGCAACAATTCGACCCCTTCGACAGACCGAACCCGCTCTCCGTCTTTATAGGATAGACGTTGTACTGCTTGCAGGGAGATGGACTGATTTAGGGATTCCTGGGAGGGAATGGGGGGAGTTTCTGGAACATTAAATTCCACCACCGGACGCAATAGCAAGGCGGGACCTTCGGGAGTTTCCACATACTCAACATAATTAAGTTCTGTGGCTGTAACTCCTGGTATAACTTCTTCTCCGGCGTTTTTGATTTGACCATCGATCGCCATTACCATTTCCGGGTCATCCACCAGATGCAATTCCCCTGGTTTAACCACAATTTCGCGAAGGATATCGTTCTTTTGGGTAACTTCAATCACCCCTTTACTCTGACAGAAGATATCTTTAACCACCTCTGTTCCGGCTTCGACATATTGACCATCTTCAACGATTAACAGAGAGATATCCTTATTAACTTCGTGACACTCTTCAGGAATCCATAATAGAGTTCCCCCAGATGTTACCTCATAGCCTTGTTTACCTTTGGAGCGTTTAGCAACTTCCACGCCAGCGTATTTAATGATTCCGCCAGTAGTGGTGCGGTAGCTATCATCCATCAATTCGGCGATCACTTCATGATTTTCGACCTTGCTACCGGGTGTAACTTTGAGGGAGAAACGGTGATTGCTGTTAGTTTCAATCACATATTGTTCCCGTCCCAACTCTGATTGCAGACGTACCAAAGCCTGGTCTAAAAGTACAGAGGCGGTGATAATTTCAATTTCCCGTGGTAGAGGATTTTCCTCACCGGGGTCAATGGTGGTGAGAGTTCCATCCAGGGATGTTTCCATTACTGGCGACTGATGGTCATCGCCATTATCAGGGGTAATGCGGACAATGCCACCATGTTCGGTTTGTAGTTTAGTTTGAGCAAGGACGCTACCTGGTTCTACACGATCGCCATTTTTCACCGCTGGTTCCGCGCCGGGGGGTAAGTTATAAACTTCTCCAGCTAATACCCACAGCAAACCACCCCGTTGAGCGATGCGGGTCATATTTCCTTGGCGATCGAGTTTTTCTTCTGGTACCACGTCCGCAAACTTAACCTCTCCGGCTAAATCTGTGGCTACGTCCTTAGTGGCTTTTTCAGTAGTTTTACGAGCCGTTCGACCCCCCGCGATAATTTCCACCATAATTTGGTCAGCCTCAACGGTTTGTCCATCGTGAACCACCACCGTAGAGCCCTGGCTGATATTAATGCGCTTGTTTTCCTTTTTCCCTTCCACGGTGAGATAACCGTTACTTTCCGCCAGGAAGGAATCATCCCCGTGTCGGGTACGGAAAGCACGCAGACGCAGAGTTTTCGGAAATTTGACAGTACCATCAAAGGGAGCGCGGAGAACCCCAGCCGCTTCAGCGGTAAATACCCCTCCGGTGTGGAAGGTCCGCATAGTCAACTGAGTTCCCGGTTCCCCGATCGACTGAGCAGCGATAATACCGATCGCTTCTCCTAAGTCTACCATTTCCGCATGAGCCAAACTCCAGCCATAGCAGTGGCGACATACGGATCTGTTCGCCTCACAGGTTAGGGGCGATCGCACAAAAACTTTTTTCACCCCAGCATTACAGATAGCCGCCGCTAGGTCATCACAAACAACTTGATTGCGAACAGCGCGGATTTCTCCAAAGCTAATAATTTCCCCTGTCTCTGGGTGTTTTACATCCTCACCCAAGACCCGACCCATAAGGCGGTCTTTCAGGGGAATCAAAACGCGATCGCCATCCGTCATATCTGCGATCGTGATTCCCCGTTCCGTACCGCAGTCAATTTCCCGCAGAATCACATCCTGAGACACATCAACCAACCGCCTAGTCAAGTATCCCGAATCTGCCGTCCGCAGCGCCGTATCTACCAAACCTTTCCGCGCCCCGTAAGACGAGATAATATATTCTGTTACCGTCAGTCCTTCCCGGAAATTAGTTTTAATAGGCTGGTCAATAATTTCACCTTGAGGGTCTGCCATCAAACCCCGCATTCCCACCAATTGACGCACCTGGGAGATATTACCCCGCGCCCCAGAGAACGCCATCATATACACAGAGTTCAGGGGATTGGTCGATCGGAAATTCCGCACCACCTCATCCTTGAGAGCTTCCGAGGTACCGTTCCACGTATCAATTACTTTTTGAAAACGTTCTACTTCCGTGATTTCTCCCTTCGTATATCGCCTTTCTGTGCGCCGAATCTCCTCTTCTGCCCCCTCTAATAATTCCTTTTTAGACTGAGGAATTTGTAGATCATCAACACTAATTGAAACCCCAGCTTTCGTAGCATATTTAAATCCCAATTCCTTCAATTCATCCGCTACTTGGGCGGTAACGGCGCTCCCATGATTCAGAAAAGACCAGGTCATCAATTTTTTCAGTTGACCCTTATCAATAACTCGGTTGCGGAAGATTTTTTTGTTTTCAGACATAGCAGTTCACAGTCAAAGTGCAAAATTTAAAAAGCCGTGGTCTTGAAGTTTTTTTGACCCGGCGGGTTTTAGATAATGATAAAATATCTACCTAACCCGCCTTCAATTATTCTTAAACCAGAGCATCTAGCACGGTTTTGTTGAAGATAATTCGACCAGCGGTTGTCCGCACATATTGGGAAATCATTTTACCTTCCTTATCTTCTCTAACTCTCCTGGTCAAATTCCCACTTTTGTGACCAACATATAATTTAGTCTGGCTACCATCAGCAGACTTTTCCTCTCGGTCAAGTTGTTCAGGTTCATCTAGGTCAACCTCCCCATCAAAACGCACCCAAATCTCAGCGTGCAAATCCAGCAAACCGTGATTATAGGCAACGATCGCATCTTCCAAGTTACTGAAATAGCGATCTTTTCCTCGCACAGCCTTCGGATTTTGTGCAGTCAGATAATAGCAACCCAAAACCATATCCTGAGAAGGCGTCACAATAGGCCTTCCCGTAGCCGGAGACAGAATATTATTACTAGCCAACATCAGCAAACGAGCTTCCGCCTGAGCCTCAATAGACAAAGGAACGTGAACAGCCATTTGGTCTCCATCAAAGTCAGCGTTAAAAGCCGGACAGACCAGGGGATGTAATTTAATCGCCCTTCCTTCCACCAGGATAGGTTCAAAAGCCTGAATTCCCAAGCGGTGGAGAGTTGGCGCACGGTTAAGCATAACCGGGTGACCAGAAATCACCTCTTCTAACACATCCCAAACACTCGGATCGCCGCGTTGAATCAACTTTTTCGCCGCCTTAATATTATTGACCAAATTTTGACGAATCAAGCGATGAATCACAAAAGGCTGGAAAAGTTCGATCGCCATTTCCCGAGGTAGTCCGCACTGGTGCATTTTCAAATTCGGACCCACCACGATGACCGAACGACCCGAATAATCGACCCGTTTTCCTAGCAAGTTTTGACGGAAGCGGCCTTGTTTACCCTCAATAATATCCGAGAGAGATTTCAAAGGTCGGTTATTCGCACCCACCACAGTTCGACCGCGACGACCATTATCAATTAGGGCATCTACCGCCTCTTGTAGCATTCGCTTTTCATTGCGAATAATAATTTCCGGCGCTAAAATCTCCTGCAACCGAGCCAGGCGATTATTACGGTTAATCACCCGTCGATAGAGGTCGTTTAAGTCGCTAGTAGCAAAGCGACCCCCATCTAACTGAACCATCGGCCGCAAATCCGGGGGAATTACCGGAATCACATTTAAAACCATCCATTCAGTTTTAGAACTGGTGGCGATAAAGTTATCAATGATCCGCAGTCGCTTAATCAACTTGGCGCGTTTTTGACCCTTAGCATTAGCAATGTCAGTTCGCAATCGTTCTGCTTCTTCTTCCAGGGGGATATCTTCCAAAAGGCGGGCGATCGCCTCAGCCCCAATACCCACTTCCACCCCAACAAGTTCGCCTTCTTCCGCGTAAATTTGTTCTTCAATTTCCAGCCACTGTTCTTCCAGCAACAGTTGTTTATAGGAGAGATTATCAGCATTCCCCGGATTTAATACCACATAGGCATTAAAATAAACCACCTGTTCCACATCTCGCAGAGGCATATCCAGCAAAATCGCCATATAGCTAGGAATACCCTTGAGATACCAAACATGAGTCACCGGAGCCGCCAGTTTAATAAAGCCCATGCGATGTCGTCGCACCCGCGATTCTGTAACTTCTACCCCGCAACGTTCGCAGACAATACCCCGATGTCGGACTCGTTTATATTTACCACAGTGACATTCCCAGTCCTTAGCCGGTCCAAAAATACGCTCACAGAACAGCCCATCCATTTCCGGCTTCAAAGTCCGGTAATTAATAGTTTCCGGTTTCGTAACTTCCCCTACCACTTGACCGTTAGGTAAAGTACGTTCCCCCCATTGTCGGATGCGTTCTGGAGACGCTAACCCAATTTTGACGTAATCAAAACGTTGCTCTAACTTAGGCATAATTCTAGTTACCCATGTATGCTAACAAAAAAAATCAGATCCCAGTAGGGGCCGGTTCACCAATAACGGGCGTGGAAACAGACCATGATGGCTAGATGCCGCCCTAGGCCATGATTTCCACCTACCCAATTTCTGAACCTTGACCTGCTCAATCAACCTACATCCGTTGGCCCTGTTCGTCGTCATCAATGACGCTCAAATCATAGCTAGGCTTAGAAGGTGGTCTGACTCGGTGAGACTCATCAGCCATCAGGTCTACCTCCAAATCTTTACTAGCACCATCCTTTTTGTTAGTTTCCACCTTATGGACTGCAATATCCAAACACAAAGATTGCAACTCCCGCATCAGCACTTTAAAGGATTCTGGCGTACCGGGACGGGGGATAGCTTTGCCTTTCACAATCGCATTTAGGGCTTCATTACGGCCCGCCATATCATCAGACTTAACCGTTAGCAACTCTTGCAAAGTATAGGCTGCCCCAAACGCTTCCAATGCCCACACCTCCATTTCTCCGAACCGCTGACCGCCCTGTTGTGCCTTTCCACCCAAGGGCTGTTGAGTCACCAACGAATAAGGACCAGTAGACCGGGCGTGAATCTTATCATCCACCAAGTGAACCAACTTGAGGATATAAGCAATACCCACCGTTACAGGTTGGTCAAACGGCTCTCCCGTGCGGCCGTCATAAACAATAGTTTTGCCGGGGTATTCCTCACTAAATAACCAATCCTTTTTGAGTTTTTCGCGGGCTTCTTTAAGTTTGCTGTGGACTGTCTCACGGGACATTTCTTGACCAAACATTTCATCAAAAGGGATCACCTTAAACCGCCGTTTCAGGTTTTCTCCCGCCCATCCCATCAAACACTCAAAGATTTGACCAACATTCATACGAGAAGGCACACCCAGGGGATTCAGGACAATATCCATCGGCCGACCATCCGGCAGATAGGGCATATCTTCAATGGGAAGAATACGCGAGACAATCCCCTTATTGCCGTGGCGGCCCGCCATTTTGTCTCCCACCTGAATTTTGCGTTTTTGCGCCACATAGACCCGCACCACCATATTAGCTCCTGGGGGCAGTTCATCGCCTTGTTCTCGGGTGAACACCCGCACATCGACCACCCGGCCTTTTTCACCATTAGGAACCCGCAGGGAGTTATCTCGCACATCTCTGGCTTTTTCTCCAAAGATAGCCCGCAGCAGTTTTTCTTCTGGGGGTTGGTCAGACTCTCCTTTGGGGGTTACCTTTCCTACCAGAATATCTCCCGACTCTACCCAAGCACCAATCCGAATAATCCCGTCCGCTGTAAGTTGTCGCAGGGAGTCTTCCCCAACGTTCGGTATTTCGCGGGTAATTTCTTCAGGTCCTAGTTTCGTTTGTCGCGCCTCAATCTCAAATTTTTCGATATGGATTGAGGTATAAACATCGTCATAAACCAGACGTTCACTAATTAAGATTGCGTCTTCGTAGTTGTAGCCTTCCCAGGGCATATAGGCAACTAAAATGTTATGACCCAGGGCTAATTCTGCCCCCTCGGTCGAGGAACCATCAGCCAAAACCTGACCTGCTACTACTTGGTCGCCTTCATAAACTAGGGGGCGCTGGTTTAAGCAGGTATCTTGGTTAGAGCGTTGATATTTTTGCAGTTCATATTCGATTTCCCAACCTTCGGGGTCAATAACCCGAATTTTCGCGCCATCTACATAACTGACTTCTCCATCAGTACGAGATACAATCACCATACCTGAGTCCCGCGCCGCCTGGGCTTCTAGTCCCGTTCCCACAAACGGACGTTCAGGACGCAGCAGGGGAACTGCTTGGCGCTGCATATTGGAACCCATCAGCGCACGGTTAGCGTCATCGTGTTCTAGGAAGGGAATTAGGGAGGTAGCTACCGAGACAATTTGCACCGGAGAAACGGCTACATAGTCCACTTGGTCGGGGCTGGTTTTGGTGAAGTCCTGACGATAACGCACCGGAACTAGGTCGCCGAGGATATGTCCCTCGGAGTCATAGCTAATGTCTCCTGGTGCTACCCGTAGATCGTCTTCCTCGTCAGCGGTCATATACACCGGAGACAAATCTCGGCGCACTCGTCCATTTTCTACTGGATAGTAAGGGGTTTCGATGAAGCCGTAGGGGTTAACCCGGGCGTGGGTAGCCAGGGAGCCAATTAGACCGGCGTTCGGTCCTTCTGGGGTTTCGATGGGACAGATACGACCATAGTGGCTTGGGTGAATATCACGCACCGCAAAGCCTGCCCGTTCTCGTGTTAAGCCACCGGGACCTAGGGCAGATAAACGCCGTTTATGGGTTAATTCCGCTAGGGGGTTAGTTTGATCCATAAATTGGGACAGTTGGCTAGACCCGAAAAATTCTTTGATGGCTGCTACCAAAGGTTTCGGGTTCACTAGGGAGGCGGGGGTTAGGGTTTCGGCATCGCCAACGGTCATCCGTTCCCGAATAATTCTTTCTAAACGGTTTAAACCTACTCGGATTTGGTTTTGCAATAGTTCCCCTACTGAACGCACCCGACGATTACCCAAGTGGTCAATATCATCGGTTTCGCCGATGTCGTATTCTAGGTTAATCAGGTAGTCGATCGCCGATAAAATATCAGTTGGTGTTAGGACTCTGGTACTATCGGGCACACTCAGCCTTAGTTTCCGGTTCAGTTTATGCCGTCCTACCCGACCCAAATCATAGCGTTTCGGGTCAAAGAAGCGATTATGCAAAAGTTGTTCTCCCCCGGTGATGGTGGGAGGTTCCCCTGGCCGCAGTTTCCTATACAACTCCATCAGGGCATCTTCTTCGCTAAATTCCCCTTCTTTTTCGATGGTTTTTTGGAAGTAGTCCGGGTGCCGCAATGCGTCAAATATCTCGTTATTCGTCAATCCTAGGGCTTTCAGAAGTATCTGAGCCGACAGTTTGCGAGTTTTGTCAATTCTTACCCAAACTAGATCATTTTTATCGGTTTCAAATTTCAACCAAGCGCCTCGGTTCGGGATGAGAGAGGCGCTATAGGTACGTCGTTGGTTTTTATCGATTTCCGATTTGTAGTATACCCCCGGACTCCGCACAATTTGGTTAACAATAACTCGCTCGGCTCCGTTAATAATAAACGTGCCACGTTCGGTCATTAAGGGCAGGTCTCCGATAAATACTTCCTGCTCCTTAATCTCCCCGGTTTCTTTGTTAATTAGTCGCGTGGGAACGTACATCTGCACGGAGTATGTACTATCCCGCCGTTTGGCATCGTCTACGTCATATTTAGGCTGTTTCAGCTTGTAATCTCTGGCTAAGAAATGCAGTTCTAGTTTCCCTGTATAATCACTGATGGGGGAGAAACTTTCCAGTTCTTCAATTAGCCCGGTTTCTAAAAACCAACGAAAACTCGATCGCTGAATTTCAATTAAATCAGGAAGTTCAAATGCCGATTCGTATTGGGTTGTATTTGTCATGGTTTCTAAAGGTCTGCTGGGATGTTCAAGGTCTGCTGGGATGTTAGGGTTAGGCAAAATCTCGCCTCCCCCCATTTAGCATTGATATCTCCCCCCATCTGGGCCATTCATCAATAGCGCTACAGGAATTTGGGGAATTTGGGGAGTCGATTTATTTGATTAGGGGGTTACTGATGGGGTCAGGGCAATTCATCAATGGCCCCTACACTAGCAACTGGGTGACCGACCACGGATAAGCCAAATAATTCACAGGCATTTTTTGTGGTTTGCTGACTTAGACTTTCTAGGGATACACCCCGGAGTTCGGATACTTTTTCGGCGACGTATTTAACGAATGCGGGTTCGTTCCGTTTTCCTCGTCGGGGAACCGGGGCTAGAAAGGGGCAGTCAGTTTCAATCAATAGGCGATAGCGAGGTACGCCACGAGCAGATTCTTGAATTTGGGTAGCATTTTTAAAGGTTACCGTTCCGCTGAAACTAATGTAAAACCCCAAGTCTAAAAACCATTGCATTTCTTCGGGAGTGCCACCCCAACAGTGCATAACACCTCGCACGGGACCATGATCAAGATCATCGAAGAAATCCCGCAACAGTTCCACCATCGAAGCTGCTGCATCTCGACAGTGGATAATTACGGGTTTATTTAGTTGGCGAGCTATTTCCAGTTGAGCCCTGAAAATTTGCTTTTGACGGGCTTCATCTTTGGCCTTATAAAAGTCTAACCCAGTTTCCCCGATCGCTACTACCCTTGGATCAGATTCGGCTAGAGTCCGAATTTCACTTTCGGTGGTTTCTGTCCATTTCTCTGTGTCCAGAGGGTGTAACCCCACGGCAAAGGATAGTTCTTCTACTTGGTCGGCGATCGCCCTAATTTCGGCAAATTCCCCGGGATGAACACAGGAGTGTACCAAAGACACCACTCCAGCAGAACGCCACCGCTGCCGGATGCCTTCGAGGTCTGTAGCCAGACTCTCAAAGTTAATGTGAACGTGAGTATCAATTAGCTGCATCTGGTGCTATCTGTCCTTCAGCATAGTTCCCAGCCTTTCGGCTAATATTGTAGCCAACACTTTTGCATTTTGTTGGTTACCCTTATTCTGGGAGAGCGAATTTGGCATAGCCACCCACTGAAGTGATGGGTCAAAAACCGATAACTTCCGGGCGGCGTGCTGACATACTCGCGGACGGCACGAGGAGTCACCCTAGGATGCTGTGGCTTCCTGGGCGATCGAATTAGGCTGGTGTCGTTTCAAGAACCTAGCTAATCGCGATTTTTTCCGAGCCGCATTGTTCCGGTGCAGAACACCTACCTTAACGGCTTTATCGATTTTACTGGTCGTTTCTGACATCCGTTGCTGGACGTACTGCAACGATTCATCGGTGGGATTAGCCGCATATTGCTCAACAGCGGCAAAATATTTTTTCATGAGAGTCCTCACGGCTGAATTATAGGATCTATTCCTCAGCCGATTGCGTTCAGCAATTTGGACTCGTTTAATGGCAGATTTGATATTGGCCATGGCTTCCGGTGTAGGACTACGCGGATCTTTGATAATCAAGATTTCCAGAAATACCAATATAGCACGTCAACAGGGGAATTTGTGCATTAAATTTTTATTTTGCCAGTATCGAAGCCCAAAAGTCCAGATTCGGGGTCAAGATCTCCGAGTCAAGCAGAGTCTGTGAATCCACGTTACACTATATAACAAACGCGGGTTATACTGAAAGTTAAGCTGACCGACCAGGTTCAGCCCAACTCGGTCTCAAAGAAATTTAGCCTCTCCGGGCCCGTCAATTGCCTCGCGTTTTGGCTAGTAACTTCTACGGTTTGCACTCCTAATCACCATGCTGCGAATTATTACTCAGTGGGTTGAAGCACAATCAGAACTGCGACGCATCGGCAGTCGTACCCATGATGATACTATTATCCATAAAGAAGCTACGGTGCGAGAAGTCCTGCAAACCGTGAAGCGGCAAGGGGATAAAGCACTGCTGCACTACACCCAAGAATTTGACCACAAAACTCTGAGCCTCGAACAGTTGCGGGTCAGTGCTTCGGAGTTGGATGTCGCTTATCAACAGGTTAATTGTGAACTTCTCGATGCAATTCGGTTAGCGAAAAAACAGATTGAGGCATTTCACCGCCAGCGTATTCCTAAGTCTTGGGTTCAGTTTGGCGATGATAATGTGGTTTTGGGTAAACGATACACCCCCGTTGATCGGGCGGGTTTATATGTGCCGGGTGGCCAAGCCTCCTACCTAAGTACAGTGCTAATGAATGCCATTCCGGCTAATGTGGCTAAAGTGCCTCGCATTGTCATGGTAACTCCCCCCGGTATTGATAATAAGATTAGTCCGGCGGTTTTAGTGGCGGCTCAGGAAGCTGGAGTCCAGGAAATTTATCGAGTAGGCGGGGCTCAGGCGATCGCTGCTTTGGCTTATGGTACGGAAACTGTGCCGAAAGTTGATGTGATAACAGGTCCGGGTAATATATATGTAACGCTGGCGAAAAAATTGGTTTATGGTACTGTCGGTATTGACTCCCTCGCTGGACCGTCTGAGGTGCTAATTATTGCCAATAGTATCGCCTCGCCGGTTCATGTGGCGGCGGATATGCTGGCTCAGGCAGAACATGATACAATGGCGGCGGCGATTTTGTTGACTACAGACTCAGCTTTGGCTCGTCAGGTGGTGGCTGAGGTGGAACGACAGCTTGAGCATCACCCGCGCCGAACTATGACGGAAAAGGCGATCGCTCACTATGGTTTAGTGGTGGTGGTGGACTCCCTCGAAGCCGCAGCTCAGTTATCTAATGAATTTGCTCCCGAACACCTAGAACTAGAAGTTGACGAACCCTGGGAACTATTAGAACACATTCGCCATGCCGGGGCAATTTTCCTAGGTTGTTCGACCCCGGAAGCGGTGGGAGATTATTTAGCCGGTCCTAACCACACCCTACCCACTTCAGGGGCGGCTCGCTATGCTTCCGCTTTAGGAGTCGAAGTATTTATGAAACACTCTAGTTTGATTGAATATTCTCCGCAGGCGCTGCAAAAAGTGGCAAATGCTGTTAATATTTTGGCTACTGCAGAAGGGCTACCATCCCATGCAGATTCTGTTCGTCTACGGACGAAAAATCAGGGAGATGGGGATTTTTAGCGGGTGTTGCTGATTTCTAGGTCAGCTTAATGTGAGGAGAAGTTGCCAATGCTGAGGACAATTTTGGTTGCTATTGATGATTCCCCTTCTATGGAGATAATGATGAATGCCTTAAAGCAACTACAATTGGAACCCACAACCCACGTGGTATTCTCCCATGTGGTTTCAACTACAGCGCCTGATGTAGATCCAATTGCCGATCGCCCCCATCCTAGCTCATCAGAAGAGTTAGCCTATTGGGATATCGAGAATTATCTACGCAGCTATCAGAAGCAGTTAGCTTGTCCCAGTGATGTAGAAATTGTCCAGGGAGATCCGGCTGAGGAAATAATCCGTCTTTCTAATATCTATAAAACTGATTTAATTATTATTGGTAGTCGCGGATTAACTGGACTTAGCCGAGTATTACAAGGGTCCGTTAGTTCCCAAGTGGTAGCCGATGCTAATTGTTCAGTTTGGGTAGTGAAAGAAAAGGTGTAATAACCATGGTGTGAAATGCCGGACTGCGCTAAGGAGTTTTTAACTAGCTAACCGGTTTTTTTTGCCCATAAAAACAGGTCGAAAATATTTAGGGGATAGCGATTGACTGGAGCGGTTGATGAGCGCGAAAGCTGCATACTTGGGGGCGGAACTAGAAAGCTATCATGATCATGATCGACAAATTCCGAACTTCGGGGTTATGCTGGGTTTAAACATCCCTAGATCCTTGCGCTGATGGTTGATTACAATCAGAGTCCGACGGAAACCACCATAGACCCCAAAACCGCGATCGCCCCTAATGTGTTAACTATTTCCCCCGATGCGACAGTGGAAGAGGCGATCGCCTTGATGAGTAATCCCAGTCGTGAATCAGACAGCAGTTCAATTATAGTCGTCACTAGATCGCGATCGCATTGTCGGTATTGTCACCGAGCGGGATATTGTGCGTCTAGCCGCCCAACAGCAACCCCTACAAAGTTTGTTGGTAGGCGAGGTAATGAGCCAACCGGTTATCACCCTACAGCAGTCGGAACTAACTGATATTTTTGCGATCATTGACTTTCTGCAAAAGCGTGGCTTGCGCCATTTACCCATTGTCGATGACCACTGCAGCCTGCTCGGTTTGATTAGCCACGAAAGCCTACAAAGGCTGAAGAGTCCGGTGGACTTGATGCGGTTGCGGTCAGTGGGTACGTAATGGCTCAGGACGTGGTGACATCACAAAGCGATCGCAAAGAGCTAGATATTGCTCAGTTATTGACCCAAAACCGAGTCAGTTGCGTGATTATCACGCCCGTTCGATCCGGCCGACAACCCACCCATAGAGCGTCCTGTGGGAATCATCACAAGCCGCGGGATATTGTGCAATTCCAGTCGGGGGGTGGTGCGCCGTATCAGGGAAACCAGCGCCCAAGATCGGATGAGTTCTCCCCTGTTTACAGTGCAAGGAGATGAGTTTCTGTGGGCAGCCCAGCAACAGATGGAGGAACGGCGGATTCGGCGGGTGGTGGTCACTGGAGAACGGGGTAACCTAGTGGGAATCGTCACCCAAACAACCCTTCTACGGGCGTTTAACCCCATTGAAATCTATAATTTGGCAGAAAACCTCAAACAAAAAGTCAACCGCCTATACGCCTTAAAACTGGCGTTGTGGGAACGTCGCAACCAGGAACTACAAGAGGAGGTGGCGGCACAAACTCAGCGGATTCAAACTCAGGCCCAGCGCGATCGCCTGAGTCGCGAATATTTCCACAACCATTCGCAATTAAGAGGACTTAGCCACTATTCTCCAGAGGCTCTGGGATGAAGTGCGGCAGGTGTTGATCGGGCATCGCGTGATTATCTACAAGTTTGAAGACGATTTGAGCGGTTCCGTCATTGCCGAATCGATTATGGCCGGTGGTCGTTCGGTGCTGCACAGTCAAGCCAATGACCCCTGTGTGACTCGAGAGTGGATCGAACCCTATCGCCAAGGTCGCGTGCGGGTGGTGCGAGATATTTATGATGAGTCCATGAAGAAAGAGTGCCATCATCCGCTTCTTATTGAGCTTTGATTCAAGCGCAAAGCTGATGGTGCCGCTTGTGGTAGACGATCGCCTCTGGGGGTTGATGATCGCCAGTCACCAAGATCAGCCGCGAGATTGGCAAACCGGGGAAATCCAACTCTTGCAGGCTCTCTCGATCCAATTGGCGATCGCCCTCAAACAAGCCACGCAACATGAACAACTCCAGAACGAGATTAGCCAGCGCCAAAAGGCTCAACTAGCCCTAGCATCCTTAAATACTGAACTCGAAACCCGAGTCGAGCAACGCACCGCCGACCTGCAGGCTCGGATCGCGGGCTATCGTGGCCTCATGGAAGGAGCCAGTGATGCCATTCTCCTAGCCACCCCTGAAGGCTACCTGATCGAAGCCAACGCTGCCGCCGAGTACCGCTTTCGGCTACTCCCGTATCGGAGTTCAGCGGACTGAGCCTAGAGCGATCGCCCCTACATATCAGCCAACTCCATCCCCGATGCGGAATTAGACCGCATTGAACGCCGTTTGTCGCGGATTATTGAGGAAAAACAGCTTTGGGTGTTGGATACCCGGATTCTGAGGGCCGATGGCTCAGAAATTCCCGTTGATATCTCAGGAAGCCTGATTAAAGTGGGCCAGACCCATATAGTGCAAGGGATATTCCGGGATATACGCTTTCGCGCCGCCTTTGAGGAAAAACTACGCAGCAGTGAAACCGAGTTACGCAGCGTCTTTGAAGCCATGGGGGATTTGGTTTTAATCATTGAAAGCGATCGCGATGAAGTGCGAGTGATGCCCACCCGCCACCAAATACTCGAGCCCCAAGCCACCGAGATTCTCGATCAAACCCTCGATTGTCTATTTCAAGACGAGGCCGAATCCCGCACTCTACTGCCGATTCGGGAAGCCTTAACCACCGGAAAAACCGTGTCGTTTGAGTATCAAATCGACCTGGAGGATCGCCGCATATATTTTGAAGCGAGTATTTCTCCCATGGGCGATCGTCGGGTGATTTGGGTCGCCCGGGATATGACCAAACGCAAACAAGCCGAGGCGGAAATTTTCCAACTCTCCCAACGGCTCAAAATTGCCTTATCTTCGGGAAACATCGGCTTTTGGGATTGGGATCTTCGCCAAAATCAAATTACTTGGGATGAGCAGATGTATGCCCTCTATGGGGTTGATAATTCATCATACTCGTCGTATCCAGAATCTGTGGTAGCTTACGAGGTTTGGTCTCATGGCGTTCATCCCGACGATCGCCAAGCCGCCGCAGACCTCCTCCAGAAAGCCATTTTAGGAGAAGCCGACTATAACACCGAATTTCGCGTCCTGCATCCCGATGGCAGCCTCCACTATATTAAAGCCTCTGGGTTAGTTGTCCGGGATGAAGCGGGTCAGCCCATCAGCATGATTGGGGTGAATTTAGATATCACCGACATCCGCCAAGCTGAAGCCGCCTTACAAGCCAGTGAAACTCGTTTTCGGCGGGTGTTTGACTCCAACGTAGTGGGGATGATGTTTACCAATTTTGCCGGAGACATCATCGAGGCTAATGATCGCTTTTTAGAGATGTTGGGCTATAGCCGCGCAGGGCGGCCTATGGGTTTAATCAACTGGGCAGAAATCACACCCCCTGACTATCGAGAACAAGATGTACAGGTGATCGAACATCTACGTCAATCTGGATTTATTCACCCCTTTGAAAAGGCTTATCGGCATCAAGATGGACATTTGGTGTTTGTGTTAATTGGGGTGGCGATGTTATCTCAAACTGATGAGAGTTCTGTTTGTGTAGTGGTGGATATTAGCGCCCAGAAAGCGGCACTGACCGAACGCACCAAAGCAGAACAGGCTCTGCAAGAAAGTAAACTGCGCTTAGAACTGGGTCTGGCTTCGGCGAATACAGGACTCTGGGATTGGAAGATGCAGACGGGGGAACTTTGGTTCAATAAACAATGGAAATCCATGCTGGGTTATCAGGAGCTAGAGAATTGAGAACCGGTTGACGGAGTGGCAAAGTCGGGTTCATCCTGACGACTTAGCCCAAGTTTACCAGGACGTGGAGCGACATATTCAAGGAAAAACGGAGTTGTATCGCCATGAACATCGTCTGCGCTGTAAAGATGGCTCCTATCGCTGGATTTTAGCCCAAGGGCGCATGGTGGAACGGGATGCTGAGGGACGACCACTGCGGTTTATCGGCACTCATACGGATATTAGCGATCGCAAAAAAGCCGAACAAACCATTGAGCAGCAAGCGCAACGAGAACGGCTCTTGCGGGAGACGAATCAACGCATCAGTCAATCCCTGGATTTACCCACCATTTTTGACACCGCCTCTCGAGAGATTTGCAACTGTCTGCAAGGGGCAAGGGTGGGTATTTTCAAATTTTACCCCGACTCTGGCTATGACGACGGCTCGTAAAGTGGCGGAGTCAGTGGTTAATGACTTCCCCGCTTGTGCTGGCTATCCCCGTCCATGACCATTGTTTTGGGGAAAACTATGCCAGTCTCTACGCTCAAGGACGTTCCGCATGTGGCGGATGATATCCACCACGACGGCGCTCGAAAACTGCCATGTAGATATTTTATCTCAGTTTCAGGTGCGGGCTAACTTAGTGATACCGATTATCTGTCAAGATGTCTTATGGGGACTGTTGTGCATTCATCAATGTGACGGCCCCCGCCATTGGGAACAGTCGGATATTGATTTGGCGCAGCAATTCTCGTTCCAGTTGGCGATCGCTATTCAACAGTCTAATCTGTTTGAGCAGTTGCAACAGGAACTCAGAGAACGTCAACAGGCGCAACAACAGCTTACTCAACGCAATGAGGAACTAATCCGCGCGAAGCGTCTCAAGGATGAGTTTCTGGCTAATATGAGCCATGAACTCCGCACCCCCCTCAATGCCATTTTAGGCATGACGGAAGGGCTACAGGAGGAGGTGTTCGGTCCCGTGAATGACAGACAACTGAAAGCCCTGCAAACCGTGGAACGGAGCGCCTCTCACCTGCTGGCTTTGATTAATGATATCTTAGATGTGGCGAAGATAGAATCGGGTCAGGTAGAGTTAGAATGTTCCCCCACGGCGATCGCGCCTCTGTGTAAATCCAGTATCGCCTTCATCAAACAGCAAGCCCTGAAAAAACGGATTCAACTCTCGGTTAATCTGCCGTTAAAATTGCCTGATATTATACTCGATGAACGCCGGATCCGTCAAGTATTAATTAATCTGCTCAATAATGCGGTTAAATTTACCCCAGAAGGGGGAAGCATCACCTTAGAAGTGATATTGCCCCAACCAAGAGAAGCCGAGGGAGAAAGCCCATATCTCCGGTTTTCCGTGAGAGATACTGGCATTGGTATCAGCCCAGAAAATATCAAGAAGCTGTTTCAACCGTTTATGCAAATTGACAGCGCCTTGAATCGCCAATATCAAGGAACTGGCTTGGGTTTGGCCTTGACAAAACAAATTGTAGAATTGCATGGCGGTCGGGTGGGTTTAACCAGTGAAGTATTGCTGGGTAGTTGTTTTAGTATCGATTTACCCTATCAGGCTTCTGTGATGATTCCCCAACGGATGGACTCTGATCAGAGATTTAAACCCTAATGATGTGGCACTGCCATCAACCCCAAATGCAGCGCCTTTGCTGCTTTTAGCGGAAGATAATGAAGCGAATATCAGCACGATTTCCAGCTATTTAACCGCGAAAGGCTACCGTAGCGGAGTTGGCGAAAAATGGTCAGGAGGCAATTAATCAGGCTGTGGCTTTATCTCCTGATTTGATATTGATGGATATTCAAATGCCAGGAATGGATGGACTAGAGGCGATGAAACGGATTCGGGAGATTCCAGAGTTAGCGACAACGCCCATCATTGCCTTAACGGCTTTGGCCATGGAAAGCGATCGGAAGGCCTGTTTACTAGCGGGGGCTAATGAATACTTGAGTAAACCAGTGAGATTAAAACAGTTAACCATGACGATTCAAGATCTCCTAAATTCTTCTGAAGATGCCCTGCTATCCGCAAACTGATGCCGTCTAAGCATTATCATCAGGATCGATGCCACCCTACTCGGTGGAAGTAGTTGTCCGGAAAATCTGTAGATCTATGTCGTCTCACAAAGCGAGCGGAAGACCCTGATGTTGGCTATTCCCCACGTCCAACGTCTAACCTAGGATTTACTATTAGGTAGGTGAACTTGACCACCCTAGGGCTGAAAAGCGATCGGCGAATTTCTCAGGAAAATCTTTAGTTAGCTACCATCTAAAGGTTATAATTATGGTAACAGTGCGAGACGTTCAGGCATCAAATAGGGCTGCAATGCCCGAAATAACTGCCTGGAGTGGATTTCAACCCCTTGTTTGAATATAAGGAGCGCACTCCTGACCATCCCTATAACTGTTTATATGTCCCAAAGCGAAAGCAAGGCAGGGAACTCAAGGTTAATTCCACAAAGAAAATCGCAATACTCAACTATATAACACGGAGGATTAAAACCACTTGGGAGATTGTGGGAAAGAGTAACGGCGATAGCCACCCCCAGTTTCAGGAATCACACCCCGTCAGATTGAAGCGGGGAACGGAAGGCGTGAAGTAGAACCTACTACCAGATGCGACCACTGCCAACCATCCATGATTAGGGAGACCGAATGTCCGGCTTGAACCATCAGAACTAATTAAGTAGCGAAATAGGTTGATACGCTGCGCTTAAAAGAGTAAGGGGAAAAGTAGGAGTCTTGTTGCACTACCTACACAGACCTTTAAAAGTACCCCGGTTCTGAGGACAAATCTAAAGATGGAATGCCCATATAAGAAGTGATTAAAGGTGTAATAAAACAAATTAAAACAGCACCTCAATCAGCCCTGATAAGCAAACTAAACCCAATTATTCGGGGATGGTCAAATTACTATTCAGGGGTCGTCTCATCAGAGACCTTCGTTAAGCTAGACCATATAACCTGGCTAATGTTACGGGCATGGACAGTATCAAGATGCGGAAAGGCAAACCACGAAAAGCTAACAAACTATTTCAGACATGGAACGGTTAGACTTAGTAATGCGAAAGAAAGGCATGAATCTTGGTTATTCCAAACTAAAGATGGATTCCAACTATGGAAACATAACTGGACTCCATTGGTCAGACACACCCCAATACGCCCCGATGCAACACCCTACGACGGAAACTGGACTTACTGGGCAACCAGAAAAGGACAAGCAATCGACACGCCTAACAGGGTAGCAAAACTACTCAAAAAGCAAAAAGGCAAGTGTAAATGGTGTGGATTGTATTTCGCACCAACAGATATAGTTGAAGTAGACCACATTGTACCTCGAAGCCAAAGCGGAAAGGATGAATACAAAAACCTTCAACTACTACACCGCCACACCCGCGATGATAAAACGGCACTTGACAATGCCAGAGCTGTATCCTTAACAATGGAGCAGTCAGACTAGGAGCCGTATGAGGTGAAAGTCTCATGTACGGTTCTGAATGGGAGGGAATGGAGGCGACTCCATTCTCGACCCCTAATGGTTTGCCAGGATATAGTCGGGGATTCCTGGGGGGTGATTAAGCGATCGTGAAACCAGACTATTGCATAAAATCCGGTAATTTCTGGCTCCTGCCGGAAATTACTCCTCACAGAGTCTGCAAGATGCAGGTCCAGGATTAGACCTACGTTAATGGGGTTATGACACCCACAGGTGAACGCCAGCCTGTTGCTCTGTCGTCTATCTTTAAGGAACGAGATGAGTGGATTGGCAATCTCGAGTGAGCTAGACGTAAAAAGCCCCTTTAACATGACCGAGGCCAACATTACCCCATCTGGGAGATAGCTTAAATGCCAAATTACCAAAATTACGTTTTTGTGGTTGACACACTGGGGCAACCGTTAAGTCCCACTCATCGGGCCAGAGCCAGAAAGCTTTTGAAGCAGGGTTTGGCCGCAGTGTTTAGGACTTATCCATTTACAATTATCCTCAAGAAAACTGTTGAGAACCCGGTCAATGAACCATTACGGCTAAAGTTAGACCCAGGGGCATCAGTGACGGGTATTGCCCTAGTTAATCAGAGTCGGGACACAGTTATCTGGGGGGCTGAATTGACTCATACAGGAGATAGAATCCGAGCCAAGTTAACTGCACATCGCGTGGTTCGCCGCCACCGTCGTTGCCGAAAAACTCGTTACCGTCAAGCCCGATTCAATAACAGAAAGCGCGCAGATGGATGGTTGGCTCCCAGCCTCAAACATCGAGTTGAAACCACCTTGACCTGGGTCAATCGACTGATTTCCTCATGCCCGATAACGGACATATCAATGAAATTGGTACGATTTGACACCCAAAAGCTGCAAAACCCCGAAATATCTGGAGTTGAATACCAGCAAGGGGTTTTGTTAGGATACGAGTTGAGAGAATATCTGTTGACGAAATGGCAGCACCAGTGTGCCTACTGTGGTGGCCAAAATATCCCTTTAGAAATCGAACACATTCAGCCAAAAAGCCAGGGTGGTTCCGACCGAGTTAGCAATCTGGCTATTGCTTGCCATAAATGCCATCAGAAAAAAGGTTCTCAGGCACTCGAGCAGTTTCTGGAAAAAAAACCCGAAATCTTGAAGCGGTTGCTAGTTCAGGCCAAGGCCCCCCTGAAAAATGCGGCGGCCGTCAACTCTACCCGATGGGCATTGTTTAACAGCCTGAAGCTAACTGGATTACCCATTGAAATTGGCACTGGAGGTTTAACAAAATATAATCGGACGGTTCAAGGACTACCGAAAACCCATTGGCTAGATGACGCTGATTGTGTGGGAAAAAGCACCCCGACCCGGTTGAAAATCAAAACTCATCAGCCACTACTAATTACTTGTTTTGGGCGTGGTGGCCGTCAAAAAGCGGCTCCTAACAAGAGGCTTCCGATTTGCCATAACCCATTAAAACCAATTAAGGGATGGCTTACCGGGGATATAGCCAAGCATAAGACACATGGAATTGGTAGAATAACTCTACGGAGTCGCGGCAGTTTTGTTTTAACCAAACCTGACAAAACTCAGTTTTCAGTCAAGCCAATAGATTTGAAACCCGTTTTTAGAAGAGATGGCTATTTGTATAAATTTTCCTGAGTTTTCCGGTAATTACCAGGTTATAGATATACTGCCGGGTAGAGTAACTCATGAGTAAATGAGTATTGATCAATATTTATAAACTCATGACTAAATGAACTAAGAAAAGTCATCAAATTTGGGATTTTAGACTTGCTAAGGACTATCGACAAATGTTATCTATTTTAGTTATTGATGATGAACCTGACAACTTTGATGTGATTGAAACCTTTTTGAGTAATCAAGACTATCAGCTACATTATGCTGCTAGTGGACAGGAGGGAATTTCCGCACTCAAATTAATCCAGCCAGATTTGATTTTGCTGGATGTGATGATGCCAGCTATTGATGGGATTGAAGTTTGTCGCCGCATTAAAGCTATGCCACTATGGCAATCTACACCTATTATTATGGTGACGGCATTATCTTCTAAAGAAAGTTTAGCTAAATGTATCGCAGCGGGAGCGGATGACTTTATCGGGAAACCCGTTAATGCTTTAGAATTACGGTCTCGTGTCCATTCAATGCTGAGAATTAAGCAACAATATGACCAAATTTCTCATTTGTCTAATGTGCAGAAGAATACAATTCAAGTACTCGAAAAAACTCTGGTCAGACTGCGGGGTAATTTAGCCTCTAGTCTCTCCCACGAACTAAATACCCCTCTAAATGGTGTTTTAGGAATGCTCGCCCTGGTGATGGAGGATCTGAAGGATATAGAAGATGTGGAGATGTCGGAAACAGTGGAGATGTTAAGGTTGGCGTATCAATCAGCCTGTCGCCTGGAAAATTTAGTCAAAAGATTCCTAATTTATTTGGAATTGGAACTGATAAGTAGCGAGGAAAAAGAAGTTCCGCCAGGGTCTACAATGTTATCTTTGTATTTTGTGGAACCTATCTGCAAAAAATATGCACCGGATAGCCAACGCTATGATGATTTTAAGTTGGATATAGAACCGGCTACCGTGGCGATATCAGAGCGGTATTTGTCGATTATTTTAAATGAGTTGATTGACAACGCTTTGAAATTCTCCAATCCGGGGAAACCCATCTCGATTCGCTCTCAGATTATCGGGGAAAAACTAGGGCTATGGATTCATGATTTGGGGCGTGGGATGACGGAAGAGCAAATCAATCAAATCGGTGCTTTTATGCAGTTTGAACGCAAAAGCTATGAGCAACAAGGCCTGGGTGTTGGTTTAAAAATCGTGGATAAAATTGTTGAATTGGTGGGAGGAACCATACAAATTAATAGCAGATACAATCAAGAAACGATGATATATATTACTTTACCGATTGTTCATTAGCTATTAAATAATACAAATAACCCTATTGTCACGTTACAACGTATCATATTTATATTAAGATGGTGAAACTAGATGCCGTGGAACCATAGATAGTTGTTGAATTGCTAAGGAAAATCTACCGATGTTATCAATTTTAATTGTGGATGATGATCCAGATAATTTTGATGTAGTTGAAACTTGTTTGATTGATGAAAACTATCATTTACACTATGCTTATAGTGGACAAGATGCACTTTCAGTAATTAATGTAATCAAACCGGATCTAATTTTACTGGATGTAATGATGCCAGTTATGGACGGTATTGAGCTTTGTCGCCGTATTAAAGCTATGAGTGAATGGGAAGGAACACCGATTATTATGGTGACGGCATTATCTTCTAAGGAGAGTCTAGCTGAATGTCTGGCGGCGGGAGCAGATGACTTTATTGCGAAACCTGTTAATCGCTTAGAATTGCTGGCACGGATGCGCTCTATGCTCAGAATTAAGCAACAATATCAACTACTAGCCGATTTTAACACGAAATTGGAACTGATGGTTGAAGAACGCACGGCTCAGTTACAAAGGCTGATAGATGAAGATATGCTAACGCAGCTACCAAGTCGGGCGCAGTTATTACAAAAACTATCGGATAGCTACGTTGACAGCAGCGGGGAAAATTATGCGATCGCCTATCTCGACTGTGACCAATTCAAAGAGCGTTAATGGTGCTTTTGGTTACCAGGTGGTAAATCAACTACTGAGAGCGATCGCAGAACGTCTTAAACAACATCTGCGCCCCGGAGATGTACTATGTAGAGTGGGAGAGGACGAGTTTTGTTTTGGGCTGAAAAACATTTATGCAACCGGAGAATTAACAGATTGGATTAATGGAGTAATGGGGTCATTTACCGAGGCTTTTCAGATAGAAAATTGTGATATTTTTATGTCTGTTTGTATGGGAATTGCCCTAGATACGGAAGTAAACTCTAATGCTGAAGCCCTATTACAAGCAGCGGATACGGCAATGTACAAAGCCAAAGGGCGGGGAAAAGGTTGCCATCAAATCTTTAACCGAGAAATGACGGCGGCCACACTTAAACGGCTGACTCTGGAAACGGATTTACAAAGGGCGATCGCACAACAAGAGTTTTCACGTAATTGACGACCATTCTGAGGCTGGCCACAGAGGATGTGGTGGGTTTTGAAGCATTAGTGCGTTGGCGACACCCCCAGCGAGGTTTAGTGTCACCAGGAGAGTTTATCCCCTGTATGGAGGAAACGGGTTTAGTGGTGAATCGGGGGTTTATTGGTGCTACAACAAGCCTGTGAACAACTACACAAGTGGCATCAACAGGGTAATTCTGATTTGATGATGAGTGTTAATATGTCGGTGCGTCAGTTTGCCAGTCCTACGCGCTTTGGTAGATATAGATCGGGTTCTGGCTAATACGGGAGTGAAACCAGAGGCTATAAAGTTGGAGATTACCGAAAGTGCATTAATGGATAATCCAGAAATGGCGATCGCCCTAACATCAGAATTGCGATCGCGAAAAATTGGGATCAGTTTGGATGATTTTGGTACAGGTTACTCTTCTTTAGGCTACTTGCACCGTTTCCCCATTGACACTTTAAAGATAGATAGATCTTTTGTGAACCAAATGCAGCCAGTACGTCTGAATCATCAGGTAGTGGAAACGATTGTAGCATTGAGTAATCAATTGGGTAATGGTGCGATCGCAAACGGTATCGAAACAAGGGATCGGTTAAAGTATCTTCAGAATATAGTATGGCTATTTGGTCAGGGCTATCTATTTTCTATGCCCCGAAGAGCATCAGATATTGAGGCGAATATTTTAAAATTGTCCCAGGCGCGCTAATTAATGCTAAATGAATCTTGTATAACCCATACTGAAACTCCCACTGCGGCTTATGTACATATTCCCTTTTGTCGCCGCCGCTGCTACTACTGCGATTTTGCGGTGTCTGTGGTGGGCGATCGCCGCCATGGGGAAAATTCTGGGATGATTCAGGAATATGTAAATTTTCTGTGTGAGGAAATTGTTAATCAAAGGCATTTCGGACTTCCGCTGAAAACAGTATTTTTTGGGGGGGGGACTCCCTCTCTGTTATCGGTTCAGCAGTTCGATCGCCTGATGAAAACCATTAGCGATCACTTGGGAATTGCGAGTGATGCTGAGATCTCGGTAGAAATGGACCCAGGGACTTTTGATTTAGGGAAATTACAGGGATTTGTGGCGGCGGGGGCCAATCGGGTGAGTGTGGGTGTACAAGCGTTTCAGGATGATTTATTAAGGCTTTGTGGTCGATCGCATACTGTGGCGGATATTTGGAGGGCGATCGATTTAATTAATCAAGTGGGTGTTGTGAACTTCAGTATTGATCTGATTTCTGGTTTACCCCATCAAACCCCAGAAATGATGCAAGAGTCCCTAGATCAGGTTTTGAGCATTAATCCTGCTCATGTTTCCCATTATGATCTGATTGTGGAACCTCAAACGGCTTTTGGTCGCTACTATAAACCGGGAGAGTTTCCCCTTCCTGATGATCAAACTACAGCCAACCTCTATCGACAGGCGCAAAAATGCCTGACTTCCCGGTTCAAACATTATGAGATTTCTAATTATGCGCGACCTGGGTTTGAATGTCGCCATAATTTGGTTTATTGGCATAATCAACCTTACTATGGCTTTGGTATGGGGGCGGCGAGTTATGTGGGGGGGTATCGACTGACGCGACCGAGAACCCGCGATCGCTATTATCAGTGGTTACGGTCCTCCGGGGGGGGAGGGGCGAGCGAAAGTTGGCTGGTTTCTGATAGTGCTGATCTTCCACCCGCCCCTACAGAGGCGATCGCGATTATTTTAGGATCGGATATTCTGTTAGAAACTTTGATGCTGGGACTGCGGTTAGCTAGTGGGGTGGATCTTCTTAGGCTTCAACAGCAATTTGGGGAAGTGGCTGTAAGTCAAATTACTGATATTCTCAAACCTTATGGCGATCGGGGTTGGGTGGAGGTAGTCTATACTGAGGAAGAACCGGACAAGCCAGCGAAGCGTCACCTACGACTGACAGACCCGGAGGGGTTTTTATTCTCCAATACCATTTTAGCGGACCTTTTTGGCCACTTGCAGATTTCCGATGAGGTATGAGTGGTCTGGGGGTATCACCAAAATAAAAACATATCGGGAACGATTGGGATGTGATAATAAACATGATCAGTCAGTGATAGCGATCGCGACACTTATTTACCCAGATCCATCATACTTAAAAGTAAGCCATTAGATAGACTAGCTAACTCTGGCCTTGTTGTTATTCTTTAGAAATAATTAAAATGGGGATTCTGATTTGATGCAATCTTTTAAGATGATGGACACACACAACGGCTAAGGTCCGAACCGAGAGCTAAACCTCCGTGGGTTAACTCGCCCCAAATCGGCGAAGATCCCGGAAATAGCGATCGGGGTTGGTTTCCCGTAGATCTAACATAGATGGAAGGGAGAATTAGCCTAGGTCATTCTCATCAGGGGAGAAGCATTATCAGTTTCAGGGTCCACGGATTTTTAGCAATTTGGCTTAATCTGAGAATTTGGTCCCTCATCAAGTTGGGGTCAGGGATCAAGTTTAACAAAGTCAGTATCGACAAACTTTTTTTAGTTCCCAGAGGATTTAACCATGATGTCAAACTTATATCAATTGAATAACCATCAGACGAATAAACAACTTTGTTGCTACTATAACGATAGCCAAAAAATTGAGATTGCTCGGATTTCTAACATTGATAACTGGTATTTAGAGCATATTGTATTTCCCGGAGAAAGATTTTTATTTGAAGCGCCATCAGATGCGGAATTAGAAATCTATTTTCCTGGGAAAGGTAAGCCAGTTTTGAGGCAAAAACTGTTATGTTTACATTTGATTGTAGACGAAGGCGAAGACCTGAAGTTTGCCAGCTAGAAGTTGATGATAACTACCAATAATCAGTGATAACCTGGATGGGTTGAGCGGCTAATAACTAGGGTGGCTAACTATCCAGGTTTCTGATGTTTAAGTAGGGAAAATCGGGAGGCGATCGCTATTCTAAATGCTGAATATTTCTAGCTTGTTTAGCCTGTTCAACATCTACGAAATATAGACCGACCAAACCAACTATAAAAAACACAATTAATGCCAGGATAGAATTGCGTGCTGTTCCCGTCACCTGGAGGATTACAGCAAATAGGAAAGGTCCGAAAATGGCGGAACCTTTGTTAAAAACTGAGTAAAACCCATAAAATTCAGCCGCCGCCCAAGGTGGAATGATGGAGCCATAAAAGGAACGACTGAGAGCCTGGGACCCCCCCAAAACCAATCCGACAATTCCCCCTAAGACAAAATACTCAGTGGGGCTATTCATAAAATAAGCATAGATAACTACAATCGACCATCCCACCAAAGAAATCATTAAAGCTGTTTTGGAGGTAGTCAATTCGGCGAGTTTACTAAAACCCAAAGCCCCGAAAAAACTGACAAACTGGATCACCAATAGGGTAATCATGAGAACATTTTGGGAAAAACCCAACTCCTCGGAACCGTAGATAGTGGCCATGGTAATCACAGTTTGAATGCCGTTGTTATAAATCATGTAAGCAATGAGAAACCGTAGTAAATGCTTAAATAAACGCACCTTCCTGACGGTGACAATGGTTCTGAGAAGTCCCACCTGTATATAAGCGCGCCAGGGTGGTAAATGTTGATATTCCGGGGGAATTTCCTCAAAGGTTTGGGCTTCTTTGAGGTTAAAAAATGTGATTAAGGAAAAACCACCCCACCAAACTGCTGCCATTAAAATGGCGAGTCTGGCTGCTAGTTCGGCAGAAATACCAATGGTTTGATGTCCAGCAATTAAAGCTAAAGATAAGGCTAATTGCAAGCCACCGCCTATATATCCCCAAGCAAAACCTTGACCAGAAACCCAGTCCATTTTATCTTCCGATGCAATACTGGGGAGGAAGGCATCATAGAAGATATTGCCGCCGACAAAGCCAATTTGGGCTATAATAAAGAGAGTTAGGGTTTTCCAGACATCTCCTGTACCACAAAAAAACAGTAGACTAGCAGCTAGGCAGCCTGTATAAGCACAAATTATTAAAAATTTCTTTTTGGATGCGGAAAAGTCGGAAACTGCCCCCATAATAGGGGCTACCATAAACACTAAAAAGGCAGCCAAACTGGTGACAAATCCCCATAAGGCGGTGGCGCTATAGTTAATTCCAGCTATGGTGACTCCGCCGGGGGGGACGACGACGGACGCAAAGTAAGCGGGGAGAACGGCTACGACAACGGTGGTGACATAGGCAGAGTTAGCCCAGTCATACATGATCCAACCGAAAATCTGGCGGCGATCGTTGAGTTCTGGGGTATGATTCATAGATTTGGCAAGTTTTAAGGAGGAATTGAGTTTTCATAGCTTACTGATGGAAAGGTAATATATTGCCGTGATTGATGCAACTTATATAGGCGAAATATAGGCGAAGCGTTTATACGAGTTAACTGACTTGGCTGGCGATCGCTTTAGTTTTTCTGTATGATGATTGTGGCCATGAGTAATGGCTACTTGACAACCCGTTATTCGTTAGGGCCACAGACAACTCTACTCCCAAGTCCTAACGGATTCTTGTGGCTTTGGCTTGATTGTGCGATCGCGTTTACTTCTTGTCCCTCGTTGTTCACTGCTAAGTATTTTGTAAATTAACTTCATTAATTCATTGTCTCTTGAGTTAACCTCTGTTATTAACTTTTGGTTTTGCTTCATCAAAGACCACACTAAAAATATCACTACCCCATCACTTCCTACCCGTAATAATTCCGGCAAAACTTCAGTCGTCATAATTTTTGTATTGATCGCCTTGTATATTTAACGGAAAATAATCCTGATTTTTGGTTAAGTATTTTTCCATGTGGTTGACGTTTATCCATATAAGTCTGTTATGCTCTTCTATTTCTCGCCTAAGCATTGATGATATTCTGTTTAGCTCTTCTCTGTTTCTGTTGACTTGTACTTTAATTATTGTGTATTGAACTGATACATACCATACCGTACTAATGAGTGAAAGTATCCAACTTATGATTATTGTGATTTTTGCGATTTCAATATCCACGGCGGAATTAACCCCTATGTTTATGTGGATTTTTAATCACACTTTACTAAGGTTGATTTAAAGGCTTTGACCAGATAATGCAGATAGAATCCGAATTATCTGGCAGCTTTAAATTTTCGGGCGATTAGATTCCTAAATTTCCAGAAATGCCAGACAATTCATATTTTAGATAGAATGTTAAGGCTCTTTCGGACCGTCTTCTTGCTAGGTTGTCCGACAGTAACTCCAAATTGTGAATTACTTCTGATCCGACCACTTCTATTTTTTCAGCTTCCGGTAATTTGTTATGTTCTTTTTGGGCTTGGTAAAAAGCCTCAACAAAACTGTAAAGCTCCACTGCTGCATCTACGTTTTCAGCTTCAGATCCCAATGATACCAGCAAGGTTTTTAAAGTTGAGTTATCTGGGAAATGGTCGATTAATTGATTAAGAGAGATGTCCATGTTAACTTACAAAAGCCTCAATTGTTACGTCAAACTTTAGATCCATTGTAGGATGATTTTCGATCCATGTTGCGTTTTTGAAAAAACGGCGGCGGACTCCCAACCTTCTAATCACCGAGGGGTTGTCTGTAAATTCTTGAACTGGTGGATAATTAATCAGTTGCGGTTCCTCTGTAACGTATACAGTCCTTTGCTCTGTTATCCAGTCAGAATTTTCAGAATCATTATAATAATGCCCTCGAATAAGCAGCATTGACCTATAGCCATCATAGGGATTTGTCCACCGCCCCCAATCAGTTGAAAATTTAAACCTCAACAATGAGTATTGAGTAACTGGGGGGCTGTGAATTATCCACTCTTGACTTGGCTGATAGCTTGAAGCTATCACCTCCCATGTGCCATAAGCATCTGTAAAACTCATGCTTTACTTGATAACTTGACGACGGTCTAAACTAGCTCTCAATACGGTTTTACCGTTTAGGGTTTTACCGCCACTATTATAATGATGTAAAGCAGCGTTTACGCCTTCTACGTCGCAAAATACTCTATATGTAATTGGTGGCTTAGTCGTTCCATTGTTGCAGGTAATGCAAAGCCTTGCTAAAACACCGGCTCGCATTAATTCCCCAGTATCATAAACTGGCTCTTTCTTATTCGCATCAGCGACTGGACCTATTCCCAAATGTGCTACAGTGGTATCGTCATACATCACACTACTAGCTCTAAATACTCGAACCTTAGTGTCATCTACTAATTGACATAGTTTCGTTCTAGCCATCGATATATCCTCCTTTCTCTATTAACGGTAATCAACTCGCACACGATCGCGACATGAAGTTATCACTCCCGTACCATCCCAGGGCTTGTTAGGTAGCACTTGGATGGCTTCAGTAACCTTGTCTGTAGGCACATAAATATCAGCACCAAAATACTTATTGTCTTTTCGGTAGTTAATTCGCATCTTCATTAAGAAACCCTCCTGCACAGCTTTATTTGGCTTAAGCATATGTGCATTTACATTTGTTGGATCTGTGTGGGCGGTCATTCCGAGATGTGTAGCAATGCCATTGTACCGATTAGAAAGCCGGGCAGCTACTTTAATGGTTCCCGTACCCCCTGGCGAGGGTGAATTCCAGCTATAAATTTTTGAACTATTTAGACTGGGCATAGAATACCTGCCTTGTTGTTTAAAAACTGATTACCACTACATTCATAACAGGTATTTTTAGGGTGTGCAACAGTTACGGAAACCTATAGGGTTTCCGAACATACAAGGGAGTTTGTTTGATCTAAAAAAATCGTTGGGGTTGTCTTCTAATCGGGATTCTTGTATATGTGCCCGTTGTAGTCACAGAGTATGATAGGCTCATTGAGCATCTCCAAAAACAATTTCGCCTCTCTAAAATAGACGTGCCCGACCGGACGGCGGCGGGGTGGTTTGACTTTGTTACCCAATATCGTCACTTCTGGGGGCGTAATAGGAAACGCTTGGGATGGATTTTGGTTGCTCGATGTAAAGACCTTTGAACTGTCAAACTCTATCTGCATCACCTGGCAGATTCGTTGATAAAGATTAATCCCCTCTGATGCACTGGTGACAAAAACGAAAGATTCCAACCCTTGGCGCTTGTCTCTATAGCTAACCGATTCCCTCCCCTTGTGAAGACGGAATTGTTGAGGTTGTAGAAAGTTTTGGACGATTCTCTGTGCCAAACTTCTGATATTAGCTTTAGTTAACAAGTCGCCAGTTCCGTTCGGGTTTTCTGTTTTTCCCACCAAACGGAATCCCACTCTTGCCTCTAATTGTCGGTAGCCTTTTTCCACATCCTCGATCCGTTCCAAGAAGTACAGCACAACTTTGGGAGCGCCCCGGTAACTGATACCCGTCGAGACAGTGCTATCCATCCCATCACTGCTACCCCCACCCTCGTAGTGGATTTGTAGGATTTGCCTAATTAATTCCTTGTCGTTCCCCGTCAAGACAACTGATTTGTTCTGAGAGCGATCGGGAAAATATTCTATTGTGCGGTGAAGCCCAACATCTTTTGCTGTTTTTCGGGCTGAAGGTTTCCATTCAATGTAAGCCGGGCGAGAGCCTACCTCGTTCCTCCATCTGCTTATTGTCTCCCCATTGGAATCCTTAACATTAGATGAAGGATAGTTAGTTCTTAAATTGGGGAGTTTTGGGTTCACTCTGTAGCGCAGTTCTGGATAACCCGATGCCCAAACATCAAACCAATCCTCGAATTTTAGATCGCTGGCATTGAGAAGATGCTCGATCATCTTCTCCATCCATCCCAGTTGTGACAACTGCAATGCCAAGGCTGACTCAGAACCAGCCATCAGCAGTTTGTAATCTAGGTTTTTTCTGTCTGGCTGTAGTTGGTAAACGTTCCAGTTTGGCTGCAATTCTATTCGGACTCGTTCCGGCCGCTTATCTGATAGTTTCGTGATACGCCGTTGACGAGCCATCATGATGTAAGTTTGCTGAGTAAGTCTTCCAACTTCTACCATTGATATCCCTCCTCTCAGGTGATGAATTTATACCGGTATCCACTCCTCATAAGTTCCCTGCTCTGACAACAACTCACCGAGGGTTTCAAAAAAAGTAGATGTCATTGTTTCTATACCCTCCCATTGTTGCTCATTCACCCAATCAAAATATTCATCTTCTTTAACTTTCGCCCAAGTTTCTTCTACTTTCTCCGAAACAATAAAAGGTGATTGCCCTTCCTTGCCCCAAGTATCTTCCTTATCCAACAACCTGGCTGCTACTTTTCTGGCGTTAATGTAAGTCATAACAAACAGTGCTTTTTTAACAACCTCTTGCACCGCATACCTCAGCGAGGATAACGCATCCACCAAAGTCTCTTTAATAGTCGGGTTAATCATACACATAGCGGCGATCGCACCTTCCCGAATCCTTAAACTTGTTGCCGCCGCACTACCCACCTTGCCCACCACTAAAGCCGCCAAAGATTTCCCGACTGTTTCCCCCAAGGGAACATATAAAGCATTAGCCGCTTGTTTTAAATCGTCCATCATTTTCTTGTCAGATGCTGCCCAATCAAAATTATAGGCTTGAGAAACCCCTTGGGTCAATTTGCTCATTACTGTAGGTATTGTTACCCCTAAAAAACCGCCAACAAAAGCCGGATGGGCTGCTACTAAACTCCCTACACCCGCACCAACAAACCCTAATGCTTGTCCGCCAACAATCAGCACAGTCCCAGCAATTAAACCACCCGCTACAATCCCGGCTATTTTAGGAACCAGAGGAGCCTCTTGTAGCCATTCTTTGAAAAAACCCCAGTTCCCTTTTTTGATGTTTTCTGCAATAGCTAAAGCTCCACCCTTGACACTACCCGCCCATTTCTTAAAATCAAAGGCTTTTAAGTTTTGAACCTGCTGGTAGAAAGTGGACGAAAAACTATTAAACCACTGGGCGGACATCGCACCGCCAGCTATAGCGGTTGAGGTCAGTTCTTTCTGGTCTATCCCTACAACATTAGACATAATCTTAACCTATATTATCAGCGTCGAATGGTAATAAGTCTTTACTTTGGCGGAACTCATTTAGGTTTTCCCTCGATGACAAATTATCGGATTTGATTGTGCGATTCATCATCAACTCAGCATTAGTCTTTAAGAGACGTGCCCGTTCCTCTCTAGTAGGAGGATTTTTGGGTTTATCTTTAAACCTCGGTTCTGTCATAGCATTATAGTAATTCATCAACCAAGAACGTTTAAACTGTTCAAAGTCGCCGCCCCCAAGGGCTGATGCTACATTTAAATATTCTAAGTGTAGCCGAAAATCCAAGACAGCGATCGCTTCCTCTATTCTGTTGTTTGTATCAGTTCTTAACCCCGCTTTTTTCTCTCTTTCAGATGGTGGCTTCTTACCACTACCCGAATCGCTTGGGGGACGATTGGAACCACGGGGGGGATTTCTTTTGGTCACGATTATGTCCTCATTTTAGCTGCCATATTCAAAATTATCTCATAAAGGTCAGTGCTTTTAAACCTAAACTCATCAACCTCTATTTCATAATCATGAATCTCTAATAAATCGGGTAACATAGCTTCTGTCGTGTCTTCATCGTTTAAATCAAGTTTAGGCTCCTGACCCTTTTTACTATCCTTACCGAATCCCTTACCAGCTCCCCAGTGTTTTTTACCAAACACATTAAACTCAATCGGTAAAGTCACCACCTTCGAGATAATAGGAATTCCCAACCCGTCCAAAATCGCCGACGTTCTGTAATATAACTTAGCTAAAGTCCGATACATTCTCGTCATTATATAAGCTAGGCGAATCTGAATATTTAACCGGTTAGCACTATCACCTTTCAACTCAATCAACAGTTCAGTCTGAGCCTTTAATATAGCCCCCAGCGAGTTAAACTTTAACTCTATAGACTGGTCGCCTTTTTGGGCTTTATTCGTATCCTGAACTTTAACAGTAACCGGAGCATCAAAACCATAATTGTCGATGGTTTTCAACAGGTCAGACATGATTTCCAGATAATCCTTATTTGCATGATTACCTTTACCTTCTGGTATCATCATATTAGACGGAACCTGGAAACTCTTGTCTAACAACTTCCTGACCCCTAGGGCTTTATGTATTTCCCGAGTCATCTTGGTCAAATCTTCACAGCATGATTGAAGCATATCACTCCTTAATATTGGTAGACTTGGCGGTGGCTCTGGTTGATAATTCTCCACCCATTTACAGGGATAAACTGGGTGATATCTGGAGTACGATCCTATTTGATGAATGTGTCTAATAATCCAGTAATGTTCATAAAGTTTCGGTTACCCTTCCGCATTTGGATTAGCAACCCAGGGAGCCGCAATAGAATCAACGGTATAATACCCGTCATGACCTAGGTTGGTAGATGTAGCAAAATAGCGTGGAGAACTCTCTTTAGCGAATTTCCCCAGTTTTGTTACTGATATTCTCTCTTTTATTGTAGTAGAAGAATGTAAGAACCCCTCTTCCTCCTGCAGTTTCCTTCTAAACGCGGTAATGGAGCCTGGATTTGTATAACCTAAATTGACTAAAGGGGCAGAAATATAAGGGGCGCTATACATTGAAATGTTCAACTCTATGTCAGATCCGAAATTTTTAAAACTTTTCCCGGCGAATGACTCAACTAAATCTGCATACTGGCTTTTTATAGGATCTGTTTGAAAAACCCGAATATGTGCCCAGTAAGCCATACAAAGCCAACCAGTATAACCTGGAGGGGGACCGGAAATGCCTAAATCAACCCTACCTGCATCGCTTTCATCTCCTTTATCTTCATCACCGCCGCCTTTATTATCGTCTGCTCCCTCATCTTTATCATCTTCACAAACATTTCTAGCAAAGGTAACCGTTTTCCCCCCAATAGTTACGCTCATCGATTGCTCGCATTCCCCAAGGTAAACCGAGACATTTGCATCGTTGATACTGTCAATTGTTCCCCCAAAACCTTTGGGGTTTCCATCTTCATCAAGGTCTACAAATCCGCGAGCCGTGCTGCCAATCTTTTCGGTTTTTATCCCTCTCCTAGTTCCACCATCCTGTAAATCCTCAGCTTCTATGCTTGCTTTGGGCAACATCGACCGGGCAAAATCAACCATTCCTCCAACGTCTATATCAATATCCCCGTCATCACGGGGAATCCTTACTCTAGCCCTGGGTTTGTCGTCTGCTTCTAATCTTTTGACCTCTCTTTCTATTACATCTACAGCTTGCCGGTAGTTGCGATTCCTAACAATGTCTTTCACCCTTCGGCTACGCTCTTCTACCTCTCTCATTACAAAGATTCCTCATCCCAATTAATAAATAATTGCCTCCATCCCTCCTCAGACAACACCCGATTATCAGTCAGCCATTCTGGTTCCATCGCCTCGATCGCTTCCAAAGAAACCGAATTAATCGTTTCCCGTTTTTTTAGCATAAAATAAGCATTAGGCAGATACGGGCTTCTCCAAGACCTTAACATGGCAGTGACTGGCAACACTTCTAAAAAATCAAAAGTTTGGCATAGATACTCAATTCTCTCTAACCATTGCTCAACAAGAAAACGATAGTCCCCCCTACTGCTTGAATCTGTTTTAGTTGTTTGTCGATCCGTTTTCGGAAATTCATTAATTGTCCTGTATTGTATGGGAACATTAGCCAAGGCTTTTAACTCTCGAATGAAAGGAAAAGCATCAGATGGAGAACCGGGAAGCAAAAAGTGGCGCTTGTATATCACCTTTTTAGCATAAAGCATTGATGATAAATTACTATCCCACAAATTAACTGCAGCCAGTTCATATTGTCCCGCTGGTAGATGACCTAAATCCTGGGGTTTTTCACTGCTATATAAAGCTGTGGTCATTGATAATAACTCTCCATAATCAGAACAGTTGTCGTTCCCTCTTTTACTTTTGCCCATATCGCGTCAGTTGGTATAAATCCGGCTACATTACCTGGATAATAAATCTGGCCGGGTGGCATTTTGAACGGATGGCTTGTCGCGTTACTCCCCAATGTTCCAAAGCCCCAAAGGAGCTCAATTTCTCCCTGATTTTGGATTTCAAAATAAGCACGGCTTAGATTAGCGGGGGCTATTAACATGGGATTAGGGCTTACAGTGACTGTATTCATCACTGTATTAGCCGGACGTTTAGCCATCAATATTAAATCTAATTCTACTCTATATTCCCCCTCAATGTAAAGAGTGTCATAGATGCGATTGCTAGTTATTGAACCGCCCCCTAATATTCCATCGCCATAATCCTTAAAACTTACACCCAACCGGTCAAATCTACCAAATATTTTAACCTCGTTTGCTGTTAAGTAAGGATTAATTAGAGGAACATAAAACCGCCTTCCTCGATTTTGAATGATAGGACAAGCTGCCTCAATCCATGGACCTGTGGCGCTTTTCCTTCTAAGCAATTGCAGCCCAAATTTAGGATGGTTACTCTCTAATTTCATTAATTTAGCTGCTCTTTCTGCCGCCGAATCCTCTGGGTAAAATTCAGGATAAGGAGACCGGGGAAAACTTGGACACCAAACTGAGGCGGTGAGACTTTCTAGGAAAACATTAGCACGCCATAGCCATCTAGGGTCAATATTGGCAGATATTGAATTAACGGCACTAGAAACAGCCCCAAGTGTTAATGGGTCATTAACATAATTACTGGCATTACTTTGATTAATTTCAAATGAAAATGTGTCGGTTTCTGAACAGCGATTTTCTGCCATAGTTTAAGGTGTCAATAAGTATGGTTGTGCGGTTGAAGTCATACCATTAGTGTAGTCAATGATTACGGGATAGTCTGTTAAAGTGATGGTGCATATTAATGGATAAGTTCCATTTCCCCTAACGTTAGGTCGGATAGAAAAATCACAATGTTGTTTGGCGGGTTCGGGGTTTAGCTCGAAACTAAATTCTGCTATGTGTTGATGTACAACTAAATGCAGTAAAGCACTAGCTAAATTGGTTTGGTTAAAGGGGTAACTGCCTATACCGGGTTCAAAGGCATCAACAACGGCTCTTGGACTTTAATCGCACCGTCATCAATAAAACCTTCTAACTCGTCAATATCCAGATTAACAACAGAAGCCTCCTCATCCAGAGACAGATCCATAATATCTTTCCCGGTGATATTAACGACTAAGTTTTTCTGCCTTTGCAACAATTGCCGCCCCATTGCTAAAACTAAGGCTTCTAAGGTAGTTTCAGAAAATTCAGGATAAAGTCCCGGCGTGATATTCATGTGCGACAATAGAGACAACTCATTCCATTTTACTATAAATGCCTATTCGGTTTGAAATGCGTCCTACCGGTGGCGGGGGCGGCGGCGCTTATTATCGCCATATTAAGTCAGGTTATTTTCAACTCACCGCAGGGGAAGAGATTGAAATAGTCCCCGCCACGCCATTATTAGTCCGTCGGGAAATCACCATCCAAGCCGACAATCCTTTTTCTATTCGGTGGGTAGGGTCTGATTTATCCTTACCTGTTTTTGAAAATGGCTTCTATTCCGATGGGAGTGATGGGGGGATTGGTGTTTTAGCAAGCAGCCCCACAACTCAGATTCTCTCGATCTGGGTGCGCCAAGATACGGAAATTGACTACAACATAGGAAGCGAAATCGAGGACGATATGCCTATCCCAGATTTATCAATTAGACCGTTTATTTCCTTAGATTCCAATATAAACAAACTTCCATCGTTTATAAGTTCTGATTCTCAAGTTAATTATGATGACGTAGATACTTATAATAGGTTCTGGGGAACGTGGACTACAACAGAGGGAGCAGTTAGAGCCTGGCAATTTGATGCTTTTTTGCCCGGTAAACAATATGTTTTTAATATTACCAATAATCTTTATGCCTACATTGGGAATGACGGAATTTCTACGTCTGTTATCAAGGAAGGAACTAATATCGAGATTTTACTATGTCCTCGTGAAACCATGTGGATGGCAATATCTCAAGTTGCATTGTTTTCTAATGTTTTCAGTTCATATATTGACATAGATAATCTTGAAAAATGGATAACAGACCGGTGTTCTATTGTTACAGTTCCTCACACAGGGGGAGCTTTTAATCTGACTCCTACTCTGTCTCGCTATATTTTGCTGTTTAAAGCTGAAGGTTCTTTTTTAGCTCCCGGATTAGGACTTTGCCGTTGCATTTACACGCCCAACAGCACAGACCCAAAACAAGGGGGAGAATTTGAGATAACGCAGTTTTTACCATGGGAGGATTGGTAAATTCACAAAAATAGGGGAGAGTATTACCGGTTAGTAAACAAATATAGAGAAGGCTGATCCGATCGCTCGCCGCCAAACTTTCCCCCAAGTCGGCGAGGAAACTAACACCCCTCCCGCCCGAATCCTACAATAGTTATATAGGTAAGCCGATCGCTTTGCCTCGTCGGCTAGGCAACTGGGGGAAATTCCCTACAGACACGAATTCATGAAAAAAAACCGCATTGGTAAAGCATCAATCATTCCTGATGCGATCGCCGACAAGATAATCAAACGCTGCAAATATCCCTGGCAACAAACTCTACTTTCCATAATGAGATACACCGGGGAACGGGTGGGAGCCGTTAGGTTGTTGCAAGTTTCTGATGTCTACGCCGATGGCAGTTCTCAGATTGCCTTGCCGGAGATTACTTTTAGGTCAGAAACTAGGAAGCGATCGGCCGGGAAAGATGCTGGGGTGAGACAGGTTCCCGTCTCCCAAAAATTGAGAGAAGTTCTGAGAACCTACCGACCTGGTGGTAGTGTCTGGCTTTTTCCTAGCCCATCCGACCACAGTTCACCGGTGACAGTTCAAGCGATCGACTCTTTCCACAGAAAAGCGATCGCTCAACTGGGATTACAGAATGAAGGCTATTCGCTTCACAGTTACCGCCGCACTTTTATCACTAAACTCTACGACAAGGGAATTAGTACCCGGACAATAATGGAGATTACCGGTCATAAATCAATGTCGTCATTGCAGCGTTACATTGATGCTGACCCTAGCAAAGTAAGAAAGGCAATTGATGAAATCTAGGGCAGTCGATAACTTGAGGTTGCCAGACATCAGAGGAAAGTGGGTGCTACTAGCCAAACACAGATCGAGAAGTAACTGCCCTAGATTCCGCCAATTTTAGCACTAAACGGGGCTGCTTGGTATTTTGTCTAAAACATCAAACATTCTCACACACGGCTAACGGCGCTAACCACTGTACAGTAGCAGATAGCGCCGTTTGGGGTTGGGAAATGCTCCTTGATTTTTTTGCTAAATCATAAAGTTTTTGGGGGGTTCAAATCTCCTCCGGTGGAAAATTCAGGAGTTGCTATCCGGGGATTTCCAACCACCCGATTTAAGTGCGGGAAGTTTTTCTAGGATAGCTTCAAGAGACAAGCCGGACTCGATCCACTGTTCTACTTGGTCGGCGATCGCTTTAGCTTTTTCCGATAAATGGGGGCCGGCAAGGTAGCAAACCTGCTTTTTCCCCCTATATAGGTAAGCATATTTATTCCCGTTGGTGTCTTGGGCGGTTGACTTAGCTTTCCAGCGAACAGTTAGGCGATCGCTCTGAGAAGTGTTCACCGGGGATAAATTTTCGTCACCCAGGGTGACGGCTATCCATCCCAAATACTTAACCTTACCTTTCTCGCGTAACCTTTCCAGAGACTTGACTACACGAGACACCGGGATATCAGTGGATTGAGCGAGTTGTTTGTGGTCTTGATTGGGACAGTCCCTAAGATGTTTCAAGACATCCATATCATCCCAAGCCGGATCGAATGGTTCTACACTTTCAGAATCCGTCACCCTGGGTGACGATATTATGACGGAAAGCTGCCCCGGTGACTTAGATTTTTCCCTCATCGGCCTGACCCCCTGTTATCATCTTCCCCAGATCTCACTCGACTATTTATAGCCAAAATGTTGCCGTAGGATTGCTTGGCTATATCACGAGCCAACCGGAGCTTATGGGTACAAGGAAGGTCGCTAAAATTTAGGGCGATCGCCATATCAATGTCGCCAACGATTCGGGAAAAGGCGGCGTAATCTTTTTTAACCAGGTCTCGAAGTTCCAGCACTTAGGACTGAAGTTCCAGCACTTAGGACTGAAGTTCCAGCACACGCTTGGGGTTGTGTCGGTCGGGTTATGAGCGATCGCGCGTAACGGCGCGTTTAAATTTTTAACTTTTGCGTCACCCAGGGTGACGGAATCGGTGACTTTATTAGCGATCGCCTTTTCACCGGTGACAGTTTGAAGGTTAGAAAAGTGTTGTGCCATAGTCCATTTGTTTCTTGAGGGTTTAGCAGCGTGCCAAAATAGAAAGCACCCCCCGTGGGCACGAGGGGCGCTCAATTTATTTAGAGACCTGTTGGAGAATCTCCTGTCGGATGTTCTCCATTTGTTTTTTCATTTGAGATTGATAGTCTCGGTTTGCTTGCAGTCTTTCCTCCAATCGAGTTTCATGGCTTTTGACATACTCATGAAAACCAGCAAACAACTCCTCCAACAGCTCTAAAATTTTCCCGCCTGTTCCGGGGACACTTTCCCCGCTTGGCTGGAAATTATCCCCCTGGCAATCTGTTCCACCAATTCGGACCGATTCAGATTTAGCTCCATAGCCATCTGATCCAGTAGCCCGACGGCTGTTTCCGTTAACGTCATCGAGACTGACTTCTTGTTTTCCCCGTACAGCGTGCTGCGGGTCTTCCATTATTCGAGCGCGATAGGTAAAAAGCCGGATGTTGAGAGCGGGGAAGCTGGTAGATTGATGCGATCGCCTTGGGGTTGGTCAGGCGATCGCAAAAGCACACCCTATATATAGGTAAAAAGCCTATGGTCAAACCAAAAGCCGAGGCCGCCAATTCGCCTAGCGGGTTTCACCGCTTGGACAAAAAACATCAGCGGATTTTCCTGGTCACTTGTTTGGCGAGGATGAAAATTCTCTTTGCGCGTGGGTCGATTTGACACGAGAGGCAGTCTCTTTCTCGAACTGTTTAATTAAAGCCAAAATGGAAATTGATAACACCATTACTCACCTAAGAGTTATCGATTTTATCTCTAATGATGAACGATTCCAAGATGTGCATAATTATGCAATGCAGCTTGAAATGTATCACAATCAAATTTATGCAGACTTGGAATATACACTATCAGCTTTAGAAAATCTAGATTTCACCGCCTGATGAGTCCTAGCCGGTAAAGGACGAAACTTTCCCCTCACACCTGGGGGGAAGTCGCGGATAACCGGGTGATTCCCACCGCATTGATAACTAGCCCCCCCGAATTGAAATGGGAGGTTTCCCTCCCCAACCTGTTACTGGGGGCAGAAGTCAATAATTGCTTCTAGCCGGGTTCCAACCCCGGCTAGATTCTAGGGAGATTTGTTCCCCCAGATAGAATGGGCGAGAGCCGTAACAGCTTCGTGGGAACGATTAACCACAACACTAGAGGTTAAAAATGAATAGTTTAATTGTAGGCCTTGATGTTAGCTCATCGTGGTGCGATGCCGTGTGGCTAGAATTTATGCCAGCGGGTGCGTTGCGGGATTTTTACGAGTCTCCCGCATTTGCTGAGTGCCACCGAAAGCTAGAAGCAAATGCAAAGTCTATCCAGTTTCTTGTGTCTTTGGAGCCGTCTGTGGTGATATTAGAGCCGACCCGAACTTATAGCAGATTCTGGATTGACTGCTTACATCGGGAGGGAATCCCTGTGCTGAAAGTAGATCAGACGATGATTAAGGACACTCGGAAAAGCTATGGGGGAACGTCTAACAAGTCTGACCCCTACGATGCTTTGCTCATGGTTGCCACATACTTCCAGCATTACCAAATTGCCTACGATCGCAGGTATTGGGTGAGGGAGCGGCCGCCAGAAGTAGCGAAAATTGAACAATGCCTAAGAGATATTGGGTCATTCAACAAGCGCCGCACCCAAACGATAAACCAAGCCAAGTCTAGGCTAGTCTATGAATTTCCAGCGAAAGCGAAAGTTAAGGTTCTAAAAGAGTCTGGGAAATTAGACCCGGACAAACTGCCAGCGTGGTGGGCTTGGGCTTGTGGTTGGACTGAACAAGGCACTTGGAGAATCCCCAAAGCGACCAAGACTAAGTTTGACAATGAATATACGAAGGCGATCGCGGCGGGGGAAGGCACGGGGATTAGTGAAGTAACAGCGCGACTAGCCCAACAGATTTGTATGTGGCATCAGTCAGAGGCAATGGTAGAGCAAGAGCTACTAAGCTATCTGAACCTACCAGAGTTTGATTGCTACCATCGGGTGTTTGACAAGTTTGGTTTTGGCTGCCGGGAACGAGGCTGGCTACTTACTCGGTGCGTTCCGTTTGATGAGATGTTTAAATGCCTTCCCAAGTCTAAGGCTATGAGACGATTTCGACAGCTTTGTGGTTTGGGGGCTACTCAAGTGCAATCTGGAAAGGCTGACACTCGGAGTAGTTTCACAGGAAGCAAAGAGGCGCGATCGGTGTTGCATCAGTTTGTTGTTCGGGCAGTCGAGAGGGGGACTCATCGTGAACAGAAACCGGGCGAAGGTGCGATCGCGACAACCCCCTACGATTGCCTACCAAAATCTCCAGAGGCTCATTCGCTTAGAGTTTATTGGGTAACTAGAGCATACCACAAAGGGAACAAAGTGTCTGGGGCTGCGCTCAAGGCTGCCAGGAATGCCACATCCAGAAAGCTGGCTGAGACTTACTTTGTTTAAGGCTCTGTGGGATATGCGGTAATAATCCCCATATAATGCTCATATCAAACTTGTACCCCGATCCAATTCCCTAGGTCGGGGTTTTTATTGGTGAAAGTTTGGGAATAAGATAGAAAGTTATCCTGTATGGGAGGGTTTCCGGTGGAAATATCTATTGTCAAAATGATTAGCAGTGATGTAGCTGATCGTGAATGGGAGTAGCGAATGTGGATATTAAGGAGTTATTAAGTCGATATGCGGTGGGCGATCGCGACTTTAGGAAAACTAATCTAATTGGTGCGAAATTATTTCGCTGTAATCTTAAAGGCATTGACCTGGGGGGTGCTTCCCTAGCTGGGGCGGATTTGAGTAGGGCGTTTTTAGAGGATGCTAATTTGTTTAATGCGTTCCTATATAGAAGTAATTTAACTTTTGCTCATTTGGGACGGGCTATCTTGACTGATGCTGATTTGACTAAGGCTGACCTGGGGGGTGCGTTTTTGGTGCATTCTGATCTCAGTGGGGTTAAGTTGAGTGGTGCGATTTTACAAGGGGTTAATCTTAGGTCGGCTAATTTGACCGGGGTTAATCTATGTGGGGCGAATTTGAGCGGGGTTAATCTTAGGTCGGCTAATTTGACTGAGGCGAATTTGAGTTGGGCTAATCTCAGTCATGGGAGGTTAAGCTGTTCGGTTTTAACTAAGGCTCGTCTCACCAGTGCTAATCTGAGTTATTGTCATTTGGTAGATGTGGATTTAGGGGGGATAGACCTGAATGGGGTAGATCTGTCTGAGGCTAATCTGCGGGGGGTTAACTTACAAAAGGCTGATTTGACTGCTGTTAATCTGAGGTCGGCGAATTTGACGGGGGCTAATCTGGAGGGTGCTATTCTCCACGGCACAAATTTAACTGAGGTGATTCTGTGGGGGAGTAATCTGGCTGATGCTGTGCTGATGCGGGCTAATCTGGAAGGTGGTAATTTGGTACGGAGTAATTTGACGGGGGCTAATCTTAACCTGGCTCGTCTTGGCGGGGCTGATCTTAGCTATGCTAATCTGCGGAATGCTTATCTGTGGAAAGCGGACTTAACTGGGGCTAATTTATCTGGGGCGAATCTGCGGGGTGCTAATTTTCGGGGGGCGATTCTTGACGGTGTGAGTTGGACTGATGCTATGTTGATGGGGGCGGTGATGCCAGATGGCAGTATTCACCAACAATGAAAAAATTTAATAGATCCATCCCCCATTTTACCAGAAAACGGGGGTTAAAACAATTCTTTCTTTTGAAGCCATAACAAGGCAAGCTATAAGAGTGTATCAAGTTATGGAGAGCCTGCGATGATGCTAAAAGCTAAAGATATTATGACGACCAATGTAGTGACGATTCGGGGGTCGGCTACGGTAGCAGAAGCGGTGAAACAAATGAATGATCTGTGTTTGCGGGCGCTGATTGTTCAACGTCGCCACGAACAGGATGCTTATGGCATTGTGACGGAGACGGATGTGATTTACAAGGTGACGGCTTACGGTAAAGATCCGAAAAAGATGCGGGTTTATGAGATTATGACTAAGCCCTGTATCTCTATTAACCCTGATTTGGGGGTGGAATATGTGGCGCGGTTATTTGCTCAGACTGGTATTCGCCGGGCTCCGGTGATTCAAGAAGAGCTGTTGGGAATTGTTTCTGTAACTGATATCCTCAGTAAGGGTGACTTTGTGGAGAAGCCTAAGAGCATTGTCCTTGCCGATCGCATAGAACAGGCGATCGAAGAGGCTAGGGCTACCTGTGCTGCCAAAGGTGCTACTTCCCGTGAATGTGCGGCGGCTTGGGATATTGTTGAGGAACTTCAGGCTGAAGCGGCACATCAGAGATCAGAACGGATTGAAAAAACTGCTTTTGAGGTTTACTGCGAGGAAAATCCAGAAGCTGCTGAGGCTAGGGTCTACGACAACTAAAGGACTATTAAAGTTGACATTGGGGCGGGTGAATGTTCTCTCCCCCAATGTCAAGGTCTCAAGCGTTGTTGTCGGGGAAGACAACTGGCTATGGTTTTGGTGGAGGAATTCAGTTAGGGGGGTTTGGGGTTTTGAATCAGAAACTGTGGGCGTGCAGTACCTCCATCACGTCACAAACATAGCTGATGCCTGAATAATCGTCAAAAAACTGAGCTGCAACTTCATCGGCAATCTTCACGGCCATATCCCGATTGGGGGTAAGCACCTCGAACTTTACATTGGAGTAGGTGTCGCCAACGCTGGGTTGTCCGGACGATCGCACGTTGCGACTGCCTTTACCGCCAGCGTCCACGACTGTATAACCGGTGGCTCCGGCTTCGTCGATGATCTTGGCGATCTTTTTGAGCAGCAACTTTTCGGTGACAATGACGAGCTTGCTGGCTTTCTGGGTCATCTGGGTTACCTCTTGATGGGTTCTGTTAGAACAATTAAAGACAATAGTCTATGGTTTTGCTTTAAACCATATTTTTAAGATTATGCCAAATATCCGCGAATCCAATACCTTCTGTGAAGAAAAATTGACTCAGATTAGCGGAAGGATTTGATAATAAACACTTATGGTTAGATAAATAGGTTTTTTTAGGGCAACTATCCAACAGCGGAGCAGATCTTGGATATGATCACCGCAGATATTTGAGTGGGCGGCGACAGGGGGGCAAGGCTGGGACGATTCGAGCTACTGGAGAGGGGGCAAAAACCTTTCTGGTGAGGGAGTTGCCTGGGTTCGCCAGGCTGTGGCAGGTGTGGGGGCGATCGCAAGGAATAGAGAAAATTATGCGATCGCCATTTACATTAACCACAGATATAGGATTTTTCTGATAATAAAAGGAAAACTTATGATTTGCATTTGATATTACTTAGCAGATCCATGTAGAGCGATCGCAAATTTGTGTCGCTCTACATATAAACTTAAACACATAGACTGAACTAGATAAAAAGCCAATATCGATAGATTCAAGTCTATACAATAACCTAGGGGGCAACTGGTCTTCTAAACCCTGTGGGGAGAAAGAAATACCATCCCCAGAGGGCTATGGTTCAGCTCTGGCCGAATACCCAAAAGAGTGAAGCCCCACAGGCGGACTTGGGTTTGACTTTTGTTGGATATCTTCCAGCACACGAGGCACCGGGATGGAGATGAATTTTTCGTGGCGGGTTGACTCCCTGCTCACCCGGAAGCCTAAAACTACGGATTGGAGGCTACGCTTGCCTGCAGTCCTGACCCCTAATATCTGATTTAAGGAGTAATGACATCGTGGATTTCTTGTCCGGTTTCTTAACGCGCTTCCTGGCGCAGTTGCAGTCCCCGACACTAGGCTTTCTGATTGGTGGCATGGTAATTGCGGCGGTCAATAGTCAACTACAAATTCCAGATGCGATTTATAAATTTGTTGTTTTCATGCTGCTGATGAAGGTCGGCTTGAGTGGGGGGATTGCGATCCGTGGATCGAATCTGACAGAGATGCTGTTGCCTGCAGTTTTCGCTCTGGTAACGGGTATCGTGATCGTGTTCATCGGGCGCTACACCTTAGCCAAGCTGCCGAATGTAAAAACGGTGGATGCCATTGCAACTGCGGGCTTGTTTGGTGCTGTAAGTGGCTCTACGATGGCGGCAGCCCTGACGCTACTAGAAGAACAAGGCATGGAATACGAGGCTTGGGCGGCTGCACTTTATCCGTTTATGGATATCCCGGCGCTGGTGAGTGCGATCGTTTTGGCTAGTATTTATGTCAGCAAGCAGAAGCACAGCGATATGGCAGATGAGTCTCTCAGCAAGCACGAGTCTCTGAGTAAACAGCCGGTTGCTGCGGGGGATTATCCGAGCAAGCCGGAGTATCCCACGACGAGGCAGGAGTATCTCAGCCAGCAGCGCGGTAGCGCCAACCAGGGAGTCGAGATATGGCCGATCATCAAGGAAAGTCTCCAGGGTTCTGCCCTATCGGCATTGCTGCTTGGTCTGGCTCTGGGATTGCTAACCCGACCGGAAAGTGTCTTTCAGAGTTTCTACGAGCCACTCTTCCGGGGACTGCTTTCAATACTGATGCTGGTAATGGGTATGGAGGCGACGGCAAGGCTTGGTGAGCTGAGAAAGGTAGCCCAATGGTACGCAGTATATGCTTTTATCGCGCCGTTGCTGCATGGGCTTATAGCTTTCGGTCTCGGCATGATTGCCCACGTGGTCACGGGATTCAGCCTTGGGGGAGTTGTGATCCTGGCGGTCATTGCCTCGTCGAGTTCAGACATCTCTGGGCCGCCCACTTTACGAGCGGGTATCCCGTCTGCGAATCCCTCGGCCTATATCGGCTCGTCCACAGCGGTGGGCACACCAGTGGCGATCGCCTTGGGAATACCGCTCTACATTGGACTTGCCCAGGCGCTGATGGGCGGTTAATCCTAGAGGAGTCGCGGTCTGCCGGTGCTTGCTTGCCCGGCAACCAAGGCGGCGGCTATGATTTCACGGTGAAGGTCTCCCTAGCTGTCTGTGGCAAGTTGGGGAGTCAAATAATGGATTATCGATTAGTGTTGATGAACTGCGATCGCTGTTATTCGTGGTTTCCGGTCAAAGATAAACTTGGGTTTAAGTAAGACTCTCAACAATAACCATAGCGATCGCAATTCTCCGGGAGTTGACAAGTTTTGCCATTGTCCTGGACGACAGAACAGCATTTCTACAAGTTGTCGATGTTGCGACACTGTTAGGGCTTCAAACTCAACCCGAATAGTGGGAAATTCACCGTTCCATTGAGTATCAGTAATTTTCCCCCCTAGGTTTAATTGTACATCAATAATTTCCATTTGTAAAGGTAAAAATTCAGATTTTTGTTTGCCAGTTTTATGATTAAGAATAGACCAGGCGGCGGGTTCTGTGACCACAATTTCAGCACCGACTTCGGAAATATAACGAGTTATTCCCCCTACAACTTGGTCAGAAATTTGGAGTTTGACAGACCGACGCAATTGGAACCAGTCATAGGTATCTGGTAGGGGTGCATCTATGATAATTAGGAGAGATACACTTAAAACTACTAAGTTGTAAATACTCCAGATGATGCCTAAATTGACTCCGGGGTCATTATCAACATTTGATGCTAATAGTTGATGATGCCAAAACAGGCTGACAATTGTGGCTATTAACAGGACAATAAGAGGTGATGCTAATTTCCAGGAGCCGGAAAATTCGGACTTTCTTTTACCTTTGGGGGTTACTTTAAAGCCACCTTTAAAAGGATTAAGCATGACTTGAATTACAGTTAATGCCATGGGGAATGATTGGAAAATTGCATAAATTTCTGACAGGAAGGCTGACCGAGATTTTTGGTTTAACCAAGCAAAAGCCAGGAGAGAAACTAGATAATATGGCATGAAAAAGTAAATAAAATCCCCGACACTAGCTTTAATAGGAATCACGCCTAAAAACCGATAAGCTAAGGGCATTAACAGGATAAAAATTCGGGAAATGCTAGTAAACCAATGTAGCAAACCTTCTAAATGTGCTAATCTTTGTCTGAGGGTTAAACCGGGTATGGTTAAAGGATTGGAGTTGATAAAAAAGGCTTGTAATGTACCGCGCGCCCAACGCATTCTTTGATTAAGGTGGTCGGTGATACTTTCGGCGGCTAAACCTGCGCTTAATTTTTCATTTAAATAAATGAGTTGGTAGCCTTTGCTGGTTAGGGTAATTCCGGTAAAATAGTCTTCACTAATTGATTCGGTAACAAACCCGCCAATAGCTTCTAATGCTGTGCGTCTAATTACAAATGATGTCCCGGCACAAACTACACTACCCGCACCATCTTTTAATGGTTGTATATGTCTATAAAATACTTCTTCTTCGGGGGTAATGATATTTTCTAATCCTAAATTTCTGGATACTGGGTCGGGGTTATAAAAGGTTTGGGGGGTTTGGACTAAGGCGGTGTTAGGCTTTTGAAAAAATCCTACTGTTCTAGTTAAGAAGTTTTTGGTGGGAATGAAATCGGCATCAAAGACTGTAATTAATTCGCCATTTGTGAATTTCAAAGCATGATTAAGGTTCCCGGCTTTGGCGTGAAGGTTATTAGGTCTGGTGAGATAATGACAGCCTAATTCTTGGGCTAATTGTTTGACTTGGGGGCGGTTTGTGTCGTCTAATATGTAGACTTTTTTGGGGTGATAGTCTAAGGCTTGACAGCCGATAATTGTGCGCCTCAGAATAAATAAGGGTTCGTCGTAGGTGGGGATGAAAATATCAACGGTTGGGGTGAATTTGCGTTGAATAACTGACTGTTGGAGTTGGTCGGCTTGGCTACTTCTATCGGTGCTATTTACAATTAGGTAAATTTGAATGATATTAGCACCAATAATGTAAATTTCGAGAGCCATTAGAGTGAGGCTAAATAAACCATTGAGGGGGTCGCTGAGGTTGAGGGTGGAGAACGATCGCCATAGTAAATAACGGATAGTTAATGCTAAGATAATGGCGACAATTATCGCCCTTGATATGGCTGTTGGTTTAGGGTAAATCTTGGTAATTATCCAGGCGATCGCACTTAATAAAATGGTGGGAAACCATAAATAACTACTCGGAATATCCGGCAATTCTAACCACAGCGGTGGGTTTTGTTGTTGGAAATATAGTTGCTGAAAAAAATCGCTGATTAGCGGCTGGTCAGACACCCACCCCCAAGCGATCATACTTAAACACCCCATCACGCCCAAAGCCCATATAGTAGGGATATTTGGGCGTTTAATACCTCGGAAATAGCGTTTAATAGACTGATAAAGCAACCCTGATGTCATCGAAAATGCTCCGGTTCTGGTTAAATATCTAAGCAGTGTAATGAGAGTGCTAACAATCAAAATAGGTGAGCATTGATGTATATGTTAACATAATTTAACAATTGTGTGTAAATTCGCTCATCTCACTGTAATTAAGTCGATATTTTCAGTAAACCGGCTATTTATGAGTTTTCGGGAATAGTTATCTTAAATTTGGCTAAGAATCTGTTCTGTGCTATAATATAAGGCAGACCAAGTCTTGTCTGCCTTATAACCAGAGGTATATTTTTAGTTGGGGGGGATTAACGGATCAATTCTGTGTCTGATTTTGATTTTGTGTTCTGGCTGTCCATTGAGCGATCGCCTGTTGAGCCGCCGTATATGGTGGGGTTCCCTCTGGAATTAAAACCGCCGCCAAAATAGCTGCATCAAATTGATTATTTTGAGCGCGGGACTGAGCCAGTTTCCAAATTTCACCACTCCAGCGAGCGATCGCTTCGGTAGCCTGATCATAACCCAATTCTTGCGGACCAATGGTAGAAACAGCAGCGATCGCATTACTATAAGTAGAAGCCTGTCCCGGTCGAATTTGAGAGCGAGCCGCCTCAATTTTAGCTTCATTCTCCCGCAGTTGTGTGAGAGGTTGCTGCCAATTTTGAATTTGCAATTGCGCCTGTTCATAAATGGGGCGTTGAATTTCCGGGACTAAAGATGCTGCTGCTATCGCTTCCGACCAATTCCCCATAGCCGCCCGTCCTTCGGCGATATCGAGAATCATTTGACTCCAGCGTTGGATAGCTAGTTGCGCTTCAGGATAAAGTGGGTCGTTATTAGGAATTTGATTAGCTTGGACGATCGCCTGACTCAAACGAGAAGCCGAGGTATTTTGAACTATCATTCTAGCCTGCTGTAAAAGCTGTTCACCGTTAGCAGGAGTGGGCGCAGGGGTTACAGGGGTATCATCCCCAACTACAGCTTCTGGCGGCGTTAGGGCTTCGGTTTCTGTGGGGTCGGTAGTTTCCGGGGTGGGTGGTTGGGATAACTCCGTAGGAGGTAAAGAGGGGGTAGTGGAGGCTTGGGAACCTACGAATAGGGATCGGTTAGTATAGAATACCCCCAATAACAGTAGTACAGCGATCGCACCACTCCAGATAATAAGCTGTTGAAAGAATGATCTGTCTGACATAATTTCTTCCTGGGGCTGTTCATTGGTCTTTTGGCTGGGGTCTGGTGTATCTGATGATCCAGAGACCTGCTCCTGATTTAATGATTCTGTGGGGTTTTCACTGGCGTCTGGTCGGCTTACCGGAGCGCTTGGTATGGTTGAAGACAGCTTCAGATTGGGTAAAGCTGAGGGGTTGCTGCCATTTTGCTTAGGTGCAAAAGTGGAATTGAGCGCGGAATTGCTCTGATGGTTTCCCGCCGCCGCCATGGCTTTGGCTGGTTCAGGTTGTAGCAGCAATTGCGCCTGTTCTGCGGTGGCGATCGCAAATACTGGGTTTTGTACCGGTCGTAAATGTTGATCGGTCAATTCGGGAAGGCGATCGCTTAAAAATGATTTCAAATCAGCCAGAGTCTGACATTTTCCTGATTTCAACCCTTCTAATAGGGCGGCGGTGAAAAAGCCATTTCGTAGGGAAGAGGTTTCCCTAGATACCTCGTCAGGACGACAAGATAAGATTGTCGGAATCCTAAATTTTTCCGATAAGGCGATCGTCTCCCTTCCAATCTGATCGCCTACCTGCACTCCCTGAGTCCGGTTAATATCCAACAGCAGTAATATATTATCCGTAGGTGCATTGTTTAAATGCTTAAACAGCAGGCTGATCGGGATAGCCGTTTCCTCCAGGTTCTCTGGGCTGCCATCAATAGGCATTAGATAATCTTGCCCCTTATGATGAATGCCGTAGCCACTGAAAAAGCAAAATAGGGTATCTTCCGCCTGGAGTTGTTCTCGACAGATACTTTCCATCCAGTCTAACAGGTTTCCCCGGCTCGGATAAGTAGGCAGATCCCACGTTTCCGGGGACGTATCCGTGATCAACACACAGCGATCGCTCGCAAAACCAGCATCTTGAGCCCAGAAATGATTGAGAGCTTCTGCATCCCTTTGGGCGTAACTCAGGGGTTGCAGGAATTGATACTGGTTAATCCCAATGGTCACACAAACATAATGTTTCATCTAACTTACCTCAATTTGATAACTTTAACTTGCGCCTCAGACGCTACAGACGGCACTCAAAGACTCTTGATGGCTCAATACCTGATTGCAAAACCATATAACCACCAATAATAACTATCGTTCTTTAAATTAGGGGTCGAGAATGGAGTCACCTCCATCCCCTCCCATTCAGAACCGTACTTGAGACTTTCACCTCATACGGCTCCTAGTTTGACCGTCTCCTTGTTAAGAGTACAGCATCATCTCTTCATCAAGAGCTGTTTTATCATCGTGGCAATGGCGATGTAATAATTGGAGATTCTTGTATTCATCCTTTCCGCCTTGGCTTCTGGGTACAATATGGTCTACTTCAATTAAGTCTGACGGGGTAAAGAATTGCCCACACCAGTTACATCTACCTTTTTGCTTCTTGAGTAGTTTTGCTACCCTATTTGGTGTATCGATTGCTTGTCCTTTCCTGGTTGCCCAGTAAGTCCAATTTCCGTCGTATGGTGTTGCGTCAGGGCGTATTAGGGTATGTCTGACAATCGGCGTGTAGCTATGTTTCCACAACTGATGACCATCCTTGGTTTGGAATAACCAAGTTTCCTGTCTTTCTTTCCCATTACTGAGCTTGACCGTTCCGGGTCTAAAGTAATTACTCAGTTTTTCATAACTTGCCTTTTCGCATCTTGATACTGTCCATGCCCGTAACATATGCCAGATTATTGCATCTAGCTTATTGAAGGTCTCAACTGAGACTACCGCTGAATAATAGTTTGACCATCCCTGAACAATTGGGTTTAGTCTACTTATCAGGGCTGACTGAGGTGCTGTTCTATATTGTTTGATTACACCTTTTATTGCTTCTGTGTGGGCTTTAACTGCTTTTTGGCTGGGTTTTATGAGGGTTTTATGTCCGATTAATCGGCTTGCTGCCCCACCTGTTTTCCCGGATTTATACTTTCCTACGGGATATTGCCTGATATTGAATCCTAGAAAATCGAACCCAGGTTCCTCAATCTTGCCATTATACTCAATAGGCTTAAGTGTGTGACATATTCGGGTCTTTTCAGGTTTTATTTCTAGTCCTACAGGTTTTAGCCATTCAGAAATAGCAGTCCTGCACTGTTCAATAATCTCTAGTGATGGAGATATCACTACAAAATCATCGGCGTATCTTATTAGGGTAGCCTTAACTTTAACCCCTTTTACTTTAGGATACATTGTTTCAATTAACCTAGCCATACCCAACAGTGCGATGTTAGCTAGGAGTGGACTTATTACCCCTCCTTGAGGTGTCCCTGCTTCTGTATCCTCAAATACACCGTTGTCTAATACACCCGCTTTGAGCCATTGTTTTAGGTCTCTTTTCAGGATACTTGGACAATGAATTTTGGACAGTAGGTAATCATGGTTTATTCGGTCAAAGCATTTTGCTATATCAGCGTCGAGAACATAGTATTGTCCTTGATTTGTGGCAGTGTAAATTCTACCAATTGCGTCCTGAGCTGACCGTCCGGGTCGGAACCCATAGCTAGTGCCTTCAAATCTCGATTCCCATTCAGGTTCGAGAGCCGACTTGACCAAGGCTTGCCTTGCTCTATCTTGGATTGTGGGAATTCCCAACGGGCGTTTTTCATCCCTGCCGGGTTTTGGTATCCACACTCTTCTAAGTGCTTTTGCTTTGAGATTTCCTTTGATTCTCTCAGTCAGTTCAAACCTTTGCTTAGGAGAAATTGCGATAATTCCATCCACTCCGGCTGTTTTCTTTCCTTGATTGTCTTGGGTCACTCGCCGCACTGCTAAGAGCCGGGCATAGTACGATTTCACCAATAGACGTTGCCACCTTCTTACCTTTGCATCTTGTCCCGATTTAGCTGCTTGAAATATACTCTTTTGGAGCTTGAAAACTTTCCGTTGAACCTTAGTCCATGGGACTGCCTTCCATGCGTTGTTCGTAGTCTTGATTGGTTTTGGTTTCCCAAACCCTTTCTTTAAACTCGCTATCGCCATTTGTACACCTACTAGGCTCTATTTCTTTACAATCAAACCGTGACCTGTTAGCATATCCCTACCATTACAGTTGGGCGTTGGCTTCTGGTCACTTCTCACATCCTCTAGGACTTGCGGTTACACTTATCCCTACTGATATCTCGACCAGATAATCAGAGTCCAGGAGGACTTAAAACGTTCCGTTTATATGGGCATTCCATCTTTAGATTTGTCCTTTCCATCGGGGTACTTTTAAAGGTCTATGTAGGTAATTCAAGGATATTCCTACTCTTCCCCTTGCTCTTTTGAGCGCAGCGTGTCAACCTATTTCGCTACTTAATTCTTACGATGGTTCAAGCCGGACATTCGGTTTCCCTAATCATGGATGGTTGGCAGTGGTCGCATCTGGTAGTAGGTTCTACTTCACGCCTTCCGTTCCCCGCTTCAATCCTGGGGTTGTGATTCCCAAAACTGGGGGTGGCTATCGCCGTTACCCTAATTTCCTAACTTTACTTATCCATTTCTGGGCTTCCTATAAGGAATTTGTATGAGTTAGTTCGTTTTGACCTTGGGTTCCCTGCCTTGTTTTGTATATTTCTATACCAATCGTTGGGACATATAAACAGTTATGGAGATGGTCAGAGGCAAGCCTCTTGTATTCAACCAAGGGGCTGAAATCTCCACCAGGCAGCTATTTCGGGTATCTCATCCCTATTTCATGCCTGAACGTCTCGCACCCTTGACTGAATCATACGACAATATCCGTTGATAATCCCTCACTCAAAAGTCTATTGTACAAAACTTGATAGTTAAACTTTACTAATATCTTTCGGGAAAGAGTTTTTTATTTTCAATCGACGTTAAGAATTGTTACAATTTTATTGATAATTGCTCTCAAATTGTTGACGAGTTTATAGGGGTTGTGCTACTCTAAAAATAATCGCTTCCAAGGGCTTACTGTGTCTATTTGTAAAAATAATGGCTGAAACCCCCACTGCGTCGCTGTTGTGATTATTTTACCGCCAAAATTTAAAATTCACGATGCACGAGTTTTAGGCGATCGCCAGAGGGCCAAAAAATCACGACTTGACAAAATCGACATTTTGTGCATATACCTAGAAATTGTCATAGAAAACCGTCAAAAATAAACGATCAAGCACTTATGACCACAACTTCAGAAACCACCCAACTCCCTCCGATAGTCGAACTTCCCCCCAGTTACGTCATTCCCGTGGTGTTGGTACTTAGTTCAATCCCCTTATTTCTGATTCTGAAATGGGTAGCGCTACCCGTCTCTTTGTTTGGACTATTTCTAGCCATTCAGACAGCCACCATACGCCTACAGTTTACACCCACAGATTTAGATATATATCGTTCAGGTAAGATGATTCGGCGTTTTCCCTATCGAGAATGGACAAACTGGGAGATTTTTTGGTCGCCTGTACCGATTTTATTCTATTTTCGGGAAGTTAATAGTATCCATTTTCTACCCATGCTATTCAACGCCGGAATGCTGCGTTCTTGCTTAGAAGAAAAAATCACCATTAATCAGTAATTGATTAAGGGGAGGGCGTAGCAACCCTCTCCGTAGAAGGGAGAGAGAGGCTTAAAAGAACTAACTAACCTTCCAGCTTTTGAGAGATTAACTTGTTAGTTAACTGCGGGTCGGCGCGTCCTTGGGTTTTCTTCATAACCTGTCCCACAAAGAAACCTTTTAGCTTAGTTTTACCAGCCTTGAATTTTTCAACTTCCTGGGGATGACTAGCTATAACTTCATCGATAATCGCTTCTAATTCCCCTGTGTCAGAAATCTGGATTAAGCCTTTTTTCTCAACCAGTTGTTTAGGGGAACCACCCTTAGTCAAAAGTTCCGGCAGGATATCTTTAGCGATTTTACCACTAATGGTATTGTCGCCAATCAGAGCAATTAGTTCCGCTAGTTCAGCGGGTTTAAGGGGAATGTCATTAATTGCCAGTTTTTCATTTTTCAGATAGGCCGTAATATCCCCCATTAACCAGTTAGCCGCTTGTTTAGTATCTGCGCCTGCTGCTACTGTAGCCTCGAAATATTCCGCCACAGTGCGATCGTCCGTGAGTACACGAGTATCATAGGCAGATAATCCCAAGTCCGTCTCGTAACGGTGTCGTTTTTGGGCGGGAAGTTCTGGTAATTCCGACTTCCATTGTTTCAATTGTTCCGCTGATACTTGAATAGGAGGAAGGTCAGGTTCTGGGAAATAGCGGTAATCGCTGGAACCCTCTTTACTTCTCATGCTGATAGTGCGTTGGCTGCCTTCTTCCCAGAGACGGGTTTCTTGAATAAGAGACTCTCCGGCTTCTAGGGCGGCAATTTGGCGTTCTATTTCGTAGTCGATCGCCCTTTGAATTGCACTAAAGGAGTTCATGTTTTTAATTTCAACTTTAGTGCCAAATTCTTTTTGACCGACGGGACGCACGGAAATATTCACATCACAGCGTAGGGAACCTTCTTGCATATTCCCATCACTAACCCCTAAATAGCGGACAATGCGGCGCAATTCTTGGGCGTATTCAGCGGCTTCTAAACCGGAACGGATATCAGGTTCTGAGACAATTTCCACTAGGGGGATACCTGCCCGATTAAAGTCTACCATAGAATAAGTAGAACCCGATAGGCGATCGCTACCTCCATGAACAAGTTTTCCCGCATCTTCTTCCATGTGGAGGCGGGTAATACCTATGCGTTTACGGATAGGATTATTATTCTCATCGACAATCTCAATTTCCAGCCAGCCATTAGTAGCAATAGGTAGATCAAATTGGGAAATCTGATAATTTTTGGGCAGATCTGGATAAAAATATTGTTTGCGATCGAACTTACTATAGGGCGCAATTTCACAATTAAGGGCTGAGGCGGCTTTAACTGCATACTCTAACACCTTTTGATTTAAAACCGGAAGCACTCCCGGCAGACCTAGACAGATGGGATCAATATTGGTGTTAGGGTCAGCACCAAACTGGGTCGAGGAGTTAGAGAAGATTTTAGTTTCGGTACTAAGCTGACAGTGGGTTTCTAAGCCTATGACAGCCTCATACTCGGTTTTTACTGGTGCTAGAGTAGACATAAGCGATGTAGCAATTGAGCAACAATAATGAGATTGTACATTGTCTCTTATCTTAACTTATGCTGCCGATGATATGATTGGGAATGCGATCGCATTCGAGAAAATGCACAACCCCGAATAGACCATAATGAACCAGACCTTGCTCGCACAAGCTAAAAACCGGGCTGCTGTTTTTGAGGAGTTCCTCCAAATAGAATTAGACCAGGAAGCGAATGCCAGCCAATTGGCCTTTTTGGATAGAGGGATTGAAAATTCCCCATATCAAGCCGAACTTTCCAACTATCCGATTTACTTGGAACAAAAACCCATGGATTTTAGCCCCTATCCTAATCGAGGAAAAGTTCCCAAAATCAACACTACCTACCTTAACTTCCTGGACCCGGAGATTCTACAGGCTTGCGTTTGTGTAGGTCGGTTTATTGATGACCAATTCCAAACTATCTGGATGATAAAAAACGCCCTGGAGAGTGTCCAGTTTCGCACTACCACCAAGATTATAGCAGGCTTAAATATATTATCCCAGGTAAATACTAAATTCCCTGATGCTAAGATTGGGAACTGGGTATTTCGAGATCCTCAAGGCCGCAAGCCGGATTTTTCCTTTGTTGATGCTATGGCGGATATCGTCAGCTACAGAAGAAAAATCGCCACCTCTAACGCCTTGTCAGGGATGCTCAAACGATTTGAGTCCCGTTCAGGTTTGGAACGTTGGCTCATCAAAATCACAGGTAATCAAAACCTAGAATTTCGTGGGGACTACGGGGAGGATGCGTTTATTCAAAATCCGCGATTGGTGGATGCCAAAAGCCAAAAGGTGCTATTATCTGCGGTCGAGGATGCTCCGCGAGGTCAGAATCTGTTATCTGCCTATGATCTGACTCGGATAATTTCTATGGTAGGATGGCATTATCATCTAACCCCGGAAGCTCAACTACCGGGGGTGACTTGGGAAACCCTTAAATATCTGATTCCAGCTTTGGGTCAGGATACAGCTAGATTTGTAGATGTTGCCTTAGATGCTTTAGGATTGACGGATGTTATTTATGCTCCGGTGATTCTGTCGAAGTTGGGACATGGCCCTAGTCAAGTTCGCAACAGCATTGAAACCACCTATGTAGCCTTTGTGCAGTTTATAGATCGGCTTCCTAGCCAGACTGGACAGGCGACACAACCTTCTCGATTACGAACTATCTCGATGACTTTGCGGGGAGCTATTCCCATCACCAATTTTCAAGATTATAATCAGGAATCAATCCGGTTAGATGCTCGTATGGCTGCAGAGGTAACGGAGATCCTGCGACGGTTGGTAAGTGAGGAGTTTAATGCGATCGCTTAGGGGAAACTAGGCTGAGATGATTTTAGCGCTTTTCCCCGGCTAGATAGGTTGATGTGCGATCGCGCGATGCAGAAGTTGCACCAGGTTAACCAAGAAGTGATGGAATTTGAGAATGTACGATGGGGAAAAGGCTAACCAAGACGCGATCAGAACTCTGATCCGCAGTATTACTCGCCTCCAGGGTGATTTTTCGTTGATTCTCGCCTGTTGCAATTACCGTTCGGTTCGGGAAACTATTGTGCAACAGTTGCGGGTAGATTGTCCTCTTCCCATTCGAGAATTAGTTTTAGACCCCAAGGCTAAAACTCTCTATACGACCATTTTTGATAGCCTAGAGGGGGAAATGCCATCAGCTTTGATGGTGTTTGGCTTGGAGTCGGTGCATAATTTGCAAGGGGTACTCAAGGCGACTAATCAAATGCGGGAGGAATTTCGCAATTTTGAGTTTCCGTTGATTTTGTGGGTCAGCGATCAATTGGTGTCGATGATGATTCGCTTAGTCCCAGATTTTCATAGTTTCGCCACTACAATTCACTTCCAGGTTGAAACTGAGCATCTTATTGGCTTCCTGAAACAGACGACTAATCAGATTTTAGAACAGTTACTCGATAGCGGCGCAACTATTTTTTTAGATGAGGCTACCCTGGAGTTAGAAAGGGGTTCTCCCCTACGCAATGAACTAGAATCCGCACAACAGGATCTCCAACAGCGGGGAGTAACTCTTGCTCAGGATTTAGAAGCTAGTTTAGAGTTGATACTAGGTCGAATTGACGATAATACTACTCAGGAAGCATTACAGCATTACGAACGGAGTTTAGCATTGTGGCAGCAGACTAACAACCGCTTAGGCTGTGGTCATGTTCTGTTTTATTTGGGTTTTTGGTGGCGTTACTATGGGATGATGAACCGGGGGGAAAAGTGGGAAGCCTGCGCCAAAGCTACAGACTATTATCGGCAATCTTTACGGGAATTTGAGGCGGCTGATCGACCGGATTTGGTGGCTAAGTTTATTAACGCTTTGGGGGAAATATTACACTATTTGGAAAATTGGTCAGAGTTAGACGAAGTGGCTAATTGGGCTTTAGATTTGCATCAAAACCAGTCCCATTCCTTTAGATCTGCTCGCGCTTACCACTTTTTAGCCGAAGTACAATTGGCTCATGGTAACTTCAAAACTGCTAAGTATATTATACAGAAATCTCTGGAAATTATCAACAGTAATTTATCGGAAAATTCCCAGGTTAATAATCCCTCTGAATATCTCCGCAAGTTAGATTGGGAACGTTCTTATCATTGGGGATGGTATTTGCTGTGTTTAGGGAGATCTCAACAAGGCTTAGGAGAACATGAAGAGGCGATCGCTACTTTAAAAACCGCCCAGAAATTGACGAAGCCGTGTTATGATCCAGAACTATATATTAAAATTTTTCACCAGTTACACGACAGCTATTTTAGACAGGGTGAATATCTCGCCGCCTATCAAGTCAAACAGCAACAGCGGGAAATAGAACAACAGTTTAGTTTTCGGCCTTTTATCGGTGCGGGAGCATTACAGGAAAGCCAATTAATTACTAATCCCAGTTATCCCAAATCTGGCGATCGGACTTTAATTAATTCCGAAATGACGGCTTCGGGAAGATTGCAAGATATTGACCAATTAATGAAACGTCTGGGGGAAGACAGATATAAATTAACGGTAATTTATGGACCATCGGGAGTTGGTAAAAGTTCTTTGTTACAAGCCGGAATTATTCCCCAACTTCACAATCAAAATACATTAATTCAAGCCCGGAAAGTGATCCCGATTTATCAAAAAACCTACACTAATTGGGTGGGGGGACTCAGTAATGCGATCGCCACAGCTTTATCCAAATTAGATAACTCTGAATTAGACTCAGGTTTTTTAACTAACCCGACCGAAATTTTAGACCAACTACAGGTTCTGAATTATCGGAATTTAGTGATGATTATTATTTTCGATAAATTTGAAGAGTTTTTCGTAGCCACCAAGGAACCCCAAAAGCGAGAAGAATTTTATCAATTTTTACGGGAATGTTTGAATATTCCCTATATTAAAACTATTTTTGCACTGCGTCAGGACTACTTACACCACCTGCTAGAAGGAAATCGTTTAAAATACTTTGATGCTGTTAACGACAATATTTTAGACAAGAATATTCTCTATTATTTAGGTAATTTCGTCCCGGAAGATGCCGCCTCAGTTATTCAAAATTTAACCGCTAAAACTCAATTTATCTTAGAACCGGAATTAATTAAGCAACTGGTACAAGAATTAGCCGGAGAGTCGGGAGAAGTCCGACCCATTGAACTACAAATTGTCGGTTCTCAACTTTACACTAATCAAATCACCACCTTGGAAGAATATCGCCTAAAAGGACCAAAAAGGCGGTTAGTAGAGAGTTATTTAGAGGAAGTAGTGGCGGACTGTGGTGCGGAAAATAAAGACATCGCCGAATTAGTCTTATATTTACTGACAGATGAATATAACAACCGACCCTTAAAAACTCGGTATGCTTTGAATCGAGATTTACAAAGTTTAGCGGATAACCTAAAAATCACGGATCAACTAGATACAGTCTTAAAAATATTTGTGTTATCTGGGTTAGTCTGTTTACTCCCAGAAATTCCAGAAGAACGCTATCAGCTTGTCCATGATTACCTAGTGTCTTTTATTCGGGAACAACGGAGTAGTGAATTAGTTTCTAAGCTGCAACTGGAGAAACAAAAAAGACAGCAAGCCGAAGCGGAGATTACCGAAATTAATCAAGTTTTGAGGAAAAGGCTAGTTAATACGATTGGCTTATGTATAGGGTTGAGTTTATTATCAATAGCAGTATTAATGTTGTGGCTCAATACTAAAACCCAGGAACAACAGCTAAAATTAGCTAAGTTTAATTATGAATATTTGGCTTTGTTAAAAGGGGAAACGGATCAACTGAAAGCCTCCCTAACTGCTATGGAAGCTGGTAGAATTCTGCAACGGGAACCACTTACGGAAATTGAACGCCGCACGGCTAGTTCTCTGTGGGAAGTTAATAATATATTCCGAGAACGCGATCGCCTCTCCGAATCTTTTGGCGGTATTCTCAGCGTCAGTGTTAACCCTGATGGTGATCAAATAGTATCAGGCGATCAAGATGGTACAATCAGGATCTGGAACCAAAATCGGGAATTAATAGGAAGTTGGTTAGCCAATAAACGCAAAATTCGCCGCGTGGTTTTTAGTCCGCATTCCTCCAGTCAACAATCGATTATAGCTTCAGCGGGGGAGGATGAAAATATCAAACTCTGGCGACCTGATGGAACTTTAATTAACACCCTAATAGGACATACCAGCGATATACAATGGCTAAGTTTTAGTCCAGATGGTCAGCAGTTAGCCTCTGGGAGTGAAGATAGAACTATTCGTCTGTGGAGTCGTGACGGTGACACCATCGCCATATTAACCGGACACGAAGCGGAGGTTTTATCTGTAAGTTTTAGTCCTGATGAACAGTTGATTGTTTCCTCTGATGAAATGGGGGTAATTAAATTATGGAATCGCCAGGGAGAATTAATCAACAGTTTTCAGGGTCATGACCAAGCAATTTGGAGTGTTAAATTTAGTCCAGACTCTCAAATACTGGCTTCTGCTAGTAATGATAATACGGTGAAACTGTGGAACCCTGACGGAACATTATCGACAACTTTAACAGGTCATGAAAAGTCGGTAAATAGCGTTAATTTTAGTGCTGATGGTCGCCTTATTGTGACAGCCAGCACCGATACAACTATCAAACTTTGGAACTATGAGGGAATTTTGGTTTCTACTCTCCGGGGTCATAGAAATACTGTCAATCAGGCGATTTTTACTCCCGACAGTCAAACGCTAATTTCCGCCAGTGCAGATGGTTCTATCCGTTTTTGGGGACTACAAAACCTCCCCAGAGTCTGGGAATCTCCTAGTGATATTTATAACGCTATTTTTAGCCCGAATAGTGAGTTAATAGCTTCAGTATCTAGCAATAATATGGCGATAATTTGGGAGACTAATTCCCTAAATATTAGGCTAATGTTTGATGAACATACAGATACTGTTAATAATATCAGCTTTAGTCCTGATAGTCAACTAATTGCTTCTGCTAGTAATGATAAAACGGTGAAAATTTGGAATACAGAAGGTGATGTTTTAAGGACTATCAACCATGATTTCCCAGTGTGGACTGTCAGTTTTAGTCCTGATGGTCAAAAAATTGCTTCGGTTAGTGATGATCAAATCATTCGGTTATGGGATCTTAATGGAGTATTAGAAACTACTCTGATTGGACATACAGATAGAATTAATGATATTGATTTTAATCAACCGGCTAAAATCATGGCTTCTGTGGGTGAAAATACTATTAAAATTTGGGATATCAACGGTTCTTTAATTCGCGACCTTTCCCATGGTAGTCACTTCTCTAAGGTGGCTTTTAGTCCTAATGGAACTCTCCTGGCTGTGGCGACGGGGGATGGCTCGGTGAAATTGTGGAATACTTCCGACTGGACACCAATTACAACTACTACTATAGGACGACATAACCGGGTGGTGTTTGATTTGAGTTTTAATTCAACTGGGGAGATCCTGGCTTCTGCGAGTCAGGATGGGACGGTGAAACTGTGGGATCGTTCTGGTCAGCTAATCACGACTCTGGAAGTGGGAATTAAGCCGGTTTTATCAGTTAATTTTAGTGCGGATGACCAAATATTGGTGGCTACTGATGCTGATAACCGCATGGTGTTTTGGGAGTTGGATTATAGCAATTTTAACCAGGTTGATTATTTACTTGATCAGGCTTGCGATCGCCTGCAAAATTATTTAAATCGTCATAATGATAACCCCGCGATTAATCCTAATATTTGTAATTGATTAGCCTCTGGGGGGTCTGGTTTGCTGAATGCGATCGGCTTCCGCTTCCTCTCGGGAGGCGGCTTCGGCTATCTCTTCTGATAGGTGATCCTCTGTGAATTCGCTGGCTAATACCATGGGAGTCATGGCCAAAATACCTGCGATCGCATAAATAGACAGAATCATGGTTTTAGCTAACATAGCCAAAAGGTTTTTAGTATAGGGGTTTACATTTCCCTATACATGAGGTTTTATCCCTATCAGGATAGCCATAATTTTATGAGAATTTTCTTACAATTAATCCGGTTTCTTAGACCATTTTTAATTAACCAGAGACCGTCTTAGGCCATTTTCAAAAACCACATTAAAAAGTCAACTCGGAAAACTTAACCATCCGTAGTTGTTCTAATTCTTTCATGCGTTTTTGTTCGGCGTAGATTTGCTGCTGATAGTATTCAGCCAATTCTAAATTAAGTTTAATATCAGTGTTTTTCCACTTATCTAAATATTGAAGATAGCGTTTTTCACATATTACCCATTCTAAGCAAGCTGTGGCGGTGCGAATCCCCATGCTAGGACGTTGAATATCATTGATATTATTTTCGTTTAAGTAGAATAAATGAGACACTTCCGAGATTTCTGATGAATGTTCCCGATCAAAGTTTTGTAGTTGGGAAATCAAATCAATATCTTCTCTGGCTTGCTGTTCCTGTAAATTCAACTCAATTTCCGCAATTTTCATCCACAAAAACCGATATTTTGTTAAACTAAATTCTAAACTTTGTGCCTCCAAAGCGTTAATCATTTCCTGTCGATACTCTGGACAGTGTAGATAAATCCGCAGCAACAAACCTTCGGCTTCTTCTAACAGAGTTCGGTCACGTTTAGCGGAAATAATATTTGATTTAGTAGCCGTAGATGCTTGATGATGCTTATTTACTGGTTTATTAATCTGTTTTCGCAGACTGTCGGCTAACATGGGAATTAACCGTGATTGACCCTGGCTGAGAATTTCCGCGCAGGATTGAATATAAGCAGTGCGTTGGTTTAAATCTTCGACTCGGCGGAGTAATTCCACCATGGCTGTGGCTATTCTCTGTGATTCGGCGACATTTTCGATGTTTTTACCGCCGACAATTTGATTGATTTGCCATTCTAAAAAATAGGGTGCTTTTGCTACCAAATCCTGATAATCATGGCGGGTGTGAATATATAAATATTCATCGGCATCTTTCCCATTGGGAAGGTTTAAAATTCTCAGGTTTACTTCCCCACGATAGGCGAGAGTTTCAATTTCTCCTATGGCTCTTTCTGTGGCTTTAGTCCCGGCTGCATCGGCATCAAAATTGAGGATAATTTGCTGGGATTCTGTATAGCGTAGCAGCAGACGAATTTGATTAATACTCAGTGCGGTTCCTAGGGATGCTACCACATAATTAATCCCGGCTGCATGGAGAGCGATCGCATCAAAATAACCCTCAACAACTACAGCCATATCTTGTTTGGATATAGCCGTTTTTGCCTTGTCTAAACAAAACAAAGTTCGCCCTTTATCAAATAGTTCTGTTTCGGGAGAATTTAGATATTTAGGCTGTTCATCTCCTAAACTGCGACCCCCAAAACCAATCACTCTTCCCTGGATATCATAAATGGGAATAATTAGGCGATCGCGGAAACGATCATAATAACCATTCCCGGCTTTGCGGGGAACAATTAACCCAGCTTTTTCGACTAATTCTACAGGAAAGTTTTTTTGTTCGACTAAATAACTATAAATATTTTCCCACCCCCCTGGTGCATAACCTAGCTGAAATTCCTGGATAGTTTCCTCTCCCAGACGGCGGGAAAATTTCAGATATTCTAAAGCTGCTTCTCCCTGGGGTTGGCGGAGTGCGTGTTGATAAAAACTGGTGGCGATCGCTAAAATCTCATAGAGTTTTTCCCGCAAGGAAAGGGTCTTTTGGAACTCCTGATGCTGTTCGGGCGATTCGGTTTTGAGGGGGATATTATAGCGTCGCGCCAGGTCTAAAACCACATCAGAAAAGGAGGATTTATCCAACTCCATTAAAAACTTAATGCTATTTCCCGCCGCACCACAACCAAAACAGTAGTACATCTGTTTGCTGGGACTCACGGTAAAACTTGGGCTTTTTTCTTCATGGAATGGACACAGACCCACAAAGTCTTTCCCACGGCGTTTAAGCACCACCTTTTCAGAGATGATATCATAAATATCAGCTCTTTCTTTAACCTCCTCAATTGTGTCGGAATGGATACGGGGAATTGACATATATTCGGAATATTTGATAATCTAATTAATGTCGGTTTTGTGGCGGATATATTATAGCATATTCGCTGGGATTAGGCAAGAGGCAACCCCCGAACCCCCAGAAAATTAATGGGTTCAGCAATTCACCGAAAAATGCTCAATTGTCAATGATTTGATGAAATCATGCCCAAAAATCTGGAGAAGTTGTATAATAAAAACTCCTATGGCAAAAATAACAGCAAGGAGAAACTATCTGTGTATCGATTATCTGAATATCCACCGCAGAAAAGAATATGGGTATATTGGTGGCGGTGGTTAAGATTAGTATATCTGCGGTTAATTAGCCTGCGAGGACAACCAGAATATTTGGCGAGGGGTCTGGCGGCGGGTGTGTTTGCTGGTTTTTTTCCATTTTTTGGGTTTCAAGCGATTATCGGGGTGGCGGTTGCGGTTATTTTAAGAGGTCATAAACTCCTAGCGGTGGCGGGAACTTGGGTGAGTAATCCCTTGACTTATGTTCCCCTGTTCTTTTTTAACTTTCAGGTGGGAATGTGGCTGCTAGGAATTAATCAATTTTCACTAATGATTGATGATGTCGATCTACAATCAGTTAAAGACTTTAGTGAACTGGTAGAAACTGGGGCCGAATTGGCGGGGGTTTTATTGTTAGGATCGACTGTAATGGGATTAATAGCAGCGATCGCTATTTATACTGTGAGTCTTCCCTTATTCCGATATTGGCAACAAAAGCGATCGCAGCGTCGCTAAAATCCCAGGTCATCTAAGGCGGTCGCAGCGGCTTCAAAAACTACCTCGTCCGGCATTTCTTCCCAAGCTATATCTCCAATTTCGCGGTAAAATGTCTCATCGTATGGTCTAGTGCGAATTACCACAGGCATAGGGACGGCATGACCTAAAACTAAAGCCTGTTGTTTAGAGTCTAATTTTGCCAAAACCGATCGCAAATTTTGACCACCAGAAACCCCAGTAAAAATCGCATCGATATCCTTATCATCGTTTAATAAAGCGGTGATACGAGTCCCTATTTGAGACATCACCTCCGAGTCAATTCCTGACGGACGTTGATCAACAATTAATAGGGTGACAAAATACTTTCTCATTTCCCTAGCAATAGTGCCAAAAATAGTAGACCTAACCACGGCTGGATCGAGAAATCTATGGGCTTCTTCGATGGTAATTACCAGAGGTTGAGGGCGATCGCCAGGATTTTTAGAAGCCAAAAATGTTTCAGCTTTTCGGACATAGGACTGGTGAATGCGGCGGGTAATCATATTAGTTACCAGCATATAGGATAACATATCCGACTGGGAACCAAACTCAACAATAACGTGCTTTCCGGCTGACAGAGACTGAAGAATGCGATCGATATAATTAAACGGACAAGTAGGGCGCATATACTTCAAATTTTCCATACGCATCAACTTTCGTTGTAGGGACATAATCGACCCTTTATGACCCCGGCGTTCATCGCAAAACATTTGGATTTCTTCATTAGTCATCCCCAACAGTTGCGAGATCCAATCCTGACCAAACTCACTACAGAGAATATTAGCGTTATCTAAAGCAGCTTCCGAGAGATTTAATTCTCGTTGGACTAAGTTTAAATCTTCTACCTCTATCTGGTTATAACTCAAATACAACTCTTGAGCGTCTCGAATTCCCCGGCGGCGGGTTGACTCTGGGTCAAGAGTGTAGACTTCTACTTGATTCGGAAAAAGTTGTCGTAATCCCTTAACGGTATTAAATTTTTTGCCTTCCGATACAGCCTCCCAACCATATTCAGAGTGCATATCAAAAATCAAGTTAACCGCCGCTTGTTTACGGATAATTCCTGATAATAATAACCGGGTTAAAAAAGATTTTCCGGTTCCCGATTTCCCAAAAACACCGTTACTGCGTTCCACAAACCGATCGAGATCGAGACAGACGGGAACTTGCATATCAATAGGTTCCCCGATCGCAAAATTACGTCGTTGGGGGTCATCTTCCCAGCCAAAAATCACCCGAAAATCTCTTTCCTTAGCTTCGTAGACCTGGGAGAAGTGGCTGGGGATAGTTTTAACGGGGAGTAGTTCAAACTCTTCGGTATTGGTGTTAGGTTGAAAAGAGGCGGCACCGTTACCATTTCCGTTAACTTTGAGTTGAATATCATAGCGATCGCAGACATCCCGATTCAGCATCAACATGGGACTAAGTTCAATAGTTCCATAGGTGCTGTTTCCGGCTAACACAGCTTGGAGAAAATCATTTTCCGGTAGTGGAGGATTGCTAAGAATGCGGGGGCTAGAGGTTCCTAGACAGACATCAGTTAGTAAACAAAAGAAATGCGATCGCACTCCATAGACTACCAAAAACTTACCAACTCTCATGTCCTCGACGGAAACATCGGCGTGTAGTCGCACTTCCAGTCCCTTTGTCAAGGAACCTTGAATCACAGAACCAAGGGGTTGATCAGTAGTCATTAGATACTCATTCCCCAGAGGGGTATAGTTGTTTTTCTCTGTTGATTAATGGTACAATCTAATCAGGAGTTATAGCAAATTTTCCGAGGGATGAAAGGGGGATTTGGTCAGGTTTAACTTCTCAAATAGTTGAGTAACTTTAGCAATATCCTTGTCTCCAGGCGATCGCTCTACTCCACTAGACAAATCTATCCCGTCAGGGTTTAGGCAACTAAGGGCTTCAATGATATTATCAGGATTAAGTCCCCCCGCCAAAAACCAGGGTATGGCAGGGCGAAACTCACCCAAAGATTGCCAATCTATGGTGAGACCAGTCCCCCCCAACTGTTGACCATGATAGGCATCTAGCAGCAAAGCATCTACATGGGGAATAAAGCTGTTGGCTAGGGTGAGAGATTGCGGAGTTTTAACCCGGATAGCTTTAATTAACTCACCATGGGGAAGTTCTTGTCGTAGGCGATCGCAAAATAAGGGGGATTCATCCCCATGAAGTTGTACCCCCGTTAATTTAGCCTGATGGAAAGTTTCCCAGATTTCCTCAAAAGTGGCATTAGCAAAAACCCCAATCCGGTCTACCCTGTCTGGTAGATCAGAGGTAATCGCCCGAATTTGGTCTGGGTGGATATAGCGAGGGGAAGCCCGAACACAAATAAACCCCAAAGCAGTCGCCCCCAAAGAGGCGATCGCCTGTCCTTGGTCAAGTCGGGTTATGCCACAAATTTTAATCCGCATGAAATCAACCCACCATTAATCCTGGACTCGAATATCAACCACACTGGCGTTAAAATTGTAGGTGTTTCCCTCTAGTTCTACCGTATTACCAATGCGAATTTTGACATTACCCAAAACCGGACCCGTATTAGTAACTTGACCCTGGCCCTCCAAAGTGAGCAAAATATTGTTACTGAAAATAAAATCAGCCGTTGGGTCAGGTAGAGCCCTCAAACTCCCGTCAGGTTGGGTAACTGGGATAGTCCGAGGTAGAAACTCAACCGCTTTAATGTCTACCTGTCCATAGGGTTGGTTACGGATAATCAGATTAGTCTTTTCTCCAGCCTTGAGAAAATCCTGGGGATTACGTCCACGCATCCCCAAAGCAATTACATCAACTTCCACAGGTTTAGTCGTGACCCCAATTTGAGCCACCGACCCAGAAGTTCCCGGGAAAAAGAAAATTCCGACAATCACCAGCAAAATGACAGCCGCAGCGCCGAGGTCGAGAATGCTCACCTTTGCGAACAAGCGACCTTTAGAATCCAAAATAGCCATAGAAGCAGATAGTGGGCAGTGTATAACCTTGAGTTTAAGTTATTCCCCAGCATACCATTGACCATCAACGATCCCAACTAGGGATTATTTGGGAATACTGGGCGGTTAAGTTGACAATAGTAGTAGGGGGGAAATCTCTAAGGGAGATGTAGCCTGATCAGTAAGCTGAAATTTATGACCCTCAGATTCCCTGAAAGTAGCCCTAATCTTTATTTTATATAGATTAGGGCCGATGCAAGGGAAAATAGATCAGACATTTACCCCAAATACAATTTATCCTGGAGATAGTAAAGGGGGTTTTACCCCCCCCAACCACTAAGCCCCCTTGTCATTTTGAGTCAATGATGTTCCATCACTCCCTATCTCACCGAATCCAATCCCAATCACCAGAAGCTGTCCCATGTTTATTCCCTCCATTTTTCAAGCAATCAACCGCAAACCCCTGACGACCAAGCCAGATACTCTTGTCGAAGATATCATTTTGCTGATGAGTAGCAACAGGTCAAGCTATGTATTGATTGTAGAAAAACCGGAAAAAGTTGTTAGTTGTGATCACACCACTCTTCAGGAAGTATATTCTGTATTGGTGGGGATTTTTACAGTCCAGGATATCGTGGAACTTTGCTCAATTAACGATCGCCTCTGTGGGTTTCCCATCTCTCGGATTATGATTCGGTCTGTGATTAGCGCCAAAGAGTCGGACCTGACCGATATCTTTACCCTGTTTGCTTACTTTGAGCAAAACCAGATCCACCATTTACCCATTGTCAATGATCGGGGGGAAGTCACCGGGATGATCTGTCCGGAAAATTTCCTCTGTCTATCTCGGAGCAATAAAAGCCAGAAAAAGCCTCAGTCATCATCCTATTCTGCCAATGGTCGTCGTCCCTCGTCCGTCGCTCCTCAGTCCCAACAGACCTTTGTACCAGAAGACGTAATCCAACTGAGTCAAATTGCCAACAATCAGACATCTAGGCTAGTTCACGCCCCCTCCTCCTCGTCGATTTTCCATATAACTAAGTTAATGTCCAGGTACAGAGTGCCATCTGTAGTTGTCACGGAAACCGTCCCCCCCCCAGAGAACACATCAGCACCCAATTCCGATAAACAGGCGATTAAATTAGTGGGAGTTGTCACCAGCCAAGATATTCTCACCCTGGTAGCTTTAGGGGTGGATTTTTACACAACCCCAGCCCATAGCATCTGTAATAACCCAGCCGTAATTGTGCGATCGCGCATTACCCTAGGAGCCGCCCTGAGAGTTATGGGGAAATACTATCACCAACTACCCCTAGTAGTGATGGATGAGCGCAACTATCCCATCAGCGTTATGTCCCCTAGCACCATCCTTATGGGTGCATTGCGTCCCCAATCGATGCACGCCGCCCTAGCTAAACTCGCCCAGCAAGTTCAGTCCCAGCCAGAAGTTAAAAATCCGCCGAGGGTTCCGGTCCCGTCTGTCCCCCCACAATGCACCTGGCCCAACGAATTGCAAGAAAGATCCGAGGCGATGACTCAGCTTTATGAAGCAACTATTGGTTCTAACGCCGATTTTGATACCCGTATCACCCGTCTTTTACAAATGGGATGCGATCGCTTTGGTGTGGAAATAGGACTGCTAGGGCGCGTCTGGGGGGGGCGCTATGAAGTGATCGCCACCCGTATTCCTGAAAATTTGACCTTCGGATTTGCCAAAGGCGATACCCTCGCCCTCCATCAAACCTTAGAAGGAGAATCCGCCGGGTCTGATGAGGTAGTAGGTATCGAATCACTCCAGAATTCCCCCTGGAAAGACCACCCAGCCTACGCTGTGCGCCGTTTTGAAGCCTATCTAGGCGTAAAAGTCACCGTCAGTGGTAGAGACTATGGAACCCTCAGTTTCCTGAGTTATCAGCCCCGCTCAAAATTTCGAGCCATTGAAAAGGAAATCCTGAAACTCATGGCTACCTATATTGGTAGTGAAATTGCTCGCGAACAGGCGGCGCAAGCACTTCAGCAACAAAATCAGCATCTAGTATTACTTAAAGAAATTACCCATAAAGTTCGCTCTAAACTGGAAACCCAAGAAGTATTTCAAACTACCGCCAGCCAAATTGGTCGGGTATTTGCTGTTAACCGCTGTTCTATTTATACCTATATTCCCGAACCTTACCCACACCTAACCTGTGTGGCAGAATACCTAGAAACTGGCTATGAGTCTACCCTCAAGCTGGAAATTTCTGTATCTTATAATCCCTATATTGAAGCACTCCTCACCTCTGATAGAGCGATCGCATCTACCGATGTTTTTTCCGAACCTTTACTGGAATCTTCCATTCCCCTCTGTCGTCGCATGGCCTTAAAATCCATGTTAGCCGTTCGCACTTCCTATCAAGACGAACCCAATGGCATTATTATGTTGCATCAATGCCAACAAATGCGCGAGTGGAACCGAGACGAAATCGAATTTCTCGAAGATGTCGCCTCCCAAGTAGGAATTACCATCGCCCAAGCCAAATTACTAGAAGTCGAAGTCAAAAGCCATCGCGCCCTCGAAGCCAAAAATCAAGCCTTAGAAGAAGCCAAACTCGCCGCCGAAATTGCTAGTCGTGCTAAAAGTGAATTTCTGGCAACCATGAGCCACGAAATCCGCACTCCTATGAATGCAGTAATTGGCATGACCGGGTTACTATTAGATATGGAATTAACCCCCGAACAGCGAGATTTTGTCGAAACTATCCGCACCAGTGGCGATGCCCTTTTAACCATTATTAATGATATCCTAGATTTCTCCAAAATTGAATCTGGTAAACTCGAACTAGAAAAGCAACCTTTTAAACTCCGTAACTGTCTCGAAGAGTGTCTAGAATTGCTGTCTGGGCGCGCCGCCGAAAAGGGTTTAGAGTTAGCTTATATCATAGATCCTTCCACTCCTAAAACTATCCTGGGTGATGTCACTCGCCTGCGTCAAGTGTTGGTTAATTTGGTCAGTAATGCTATTAAGTTTACCTCCGAAGGCGAGGTAATTTTAGCAGTGAAAGCTACCCATCCCGATGCCAAAAAAGATGTCAAAAAATTTGATGATTCTGATTTTACTGAAAGTCATTACGTCCTGCAATTTGAAGTCAGAGATACCGGAATTGGCATTCCTCCCGACCGGATAGATCGCCTATTTAAAGCCTTTTCTCAAGTTGACGCTTCCACCACTAGGGAATATGGAGGCACGGGTTTAGGTTTGGCAATTTCTCAGCGGTTGAGTCAATTAATGAATGGGAAAATGTGGGTGGCTAGTTGGGTAAATTTGCTCGATGAATATCACGATGAAACCTCATCTTTGATATCTAGTGTCGCCGGAAATCCTCCCCCCGACTTTGTGCGCCCACAGGTGTTCAGACCTGGCTCTATCTTCTATTTTACCATAGTTTGTAGCGGATTTAATACCCCCGATTTGGGAGAATTTAGTGATGATTTCCTTCATGGTAAGAAAGTGTTAATTGTTGAACATCACGACATTAATCAAAAACTGCTTATCCGTCAGGTTAAATCTTGGGGTATGGTTCCCGTGCGCGTCAAAACTGGCGCTGATGCCTTAAAGGTTTTGCATGATAACCCCGAATTAGATTTGATTATTTTAGGTATCAATTTGCCTGATATGGATGAAGCCACCCTAGCGAGTCGTATTCGCCAATTAGAAAAACAGATGATTGCTGGTAAATACCGCCAAAAACCTTTTAATTTAGTCATGTTTAATTATGCCAGCAATACCGATTCACTGCGACGACTAGAAGCCCAGGGTGTTAATGTGGCGGGATTGGTTAACAAGCCTCTCAAACAATCTCAGTTTTACAATACCCTGATGCAGATTTTTGCTGATAGCCAGACTATTGAAAAACACTATCATATTAAGAATGCTGAGTCTGGCTATGACCCGGCAATTCCTCAACCTCATGCCAATTTGCGGATTTTATTGGCTGAAGATAATGTCACTAACCAAAAAGTAGCGATTAAACTATTAGAACGTTTGGGGTATCGCGCTGATATTGCTGGTAATGGGTTGGAGGTTCTCGATGCCTTAAACCGACAACAGTATGATGTAATTTTGATGGATGTACAAATGCCGGAAATGGATGGCTTGGAGACTTCTAAACATATCTGCGCCGCCTACTCAGATGGTAGCGATATGGGTCCACGGAAACCTAGAATTATTGCGATGACTGCTAATGCTATGCAAGGCGATCGCGAAATGTGTTTGAATGCAGGTATGGATGATTATATTACTAAACCTGTGCGCCGGGAGGCTTTAGCTGAAGCCTTAGCTAAATGTCATCCCATTTCTCCCACGGTAACTGAAGTTCACGAAGTATCTGCTCAAAATGGATATCGGGTTAAATCTACAACCATCCCTCAACAAAGTACAAATGGGGGTAGTCCCAATGGACAGGTTATGGTTGTTGATGTTACTGAAGCTAATGGGCACAAAATTCTCAATAATCATACTGTTGAGGAAGAATTAATGACCGATAATAGTCCCATAGATCATCAGGTTTTGGAAAATCTCAGGGAATATGATGATGAAGATGATCCTTTTGTCGATTTGCTAATTGCTACCTATTTACAGGAAGCACCCCAACATATTGATGGTATGCGTAAAGCTATTGATGCCCAAGACCCTAAAGGCTTAAAAGAGTCCGCCCATACGTTAAAATCTAGTAGCGCACAACTGGGAGCCCTTAGATTTTCTGAGTTTTGCAAGGAACTTGAATATATGGGACGTGCGGGGATGGAAAGTGATAGCCCAGAGGTGGAATGTTTTGTTACTGGTAGTGCGGTTGAACGCTTTGCAGAAACCCAGGCTGAATGGCAACGGGTGGAAACGGCCCTCCGCAAAGAAATTAATCAGTTGTAGAGAATAATAGATGATTTTTCCGGTGCGTCAGCAATTAATTATCGGCTATTTATTCGGTTGGCGGTATCTGACGCACCCTACCAATGATGGGCTCGGTGCGTCAGCAATTAATTATCGGCTATTTATTCGCTTGGCGGTATCTGACGCACCCTACTAATGATGGGCTCGGTGCGTCAGCAATTAATTATCGGCTATTTATTCGCTTGGCAGTATCTGACGCACCCTACTAATGATGGGCTCGGTGCGTCAGCAATTAATTATCGGCTATTTATTCGGTTGGCGGTATCTGACGCACCCTACTAATGATGGGCTCGGTGCGTCAGCAATTAATTATCGGCTATTTATTCGGTTGGCGGTATCTGACGCACCCTACTAATGATGGGCTCGGTGCGTCAGCAATTAATTATCGGCTATTTATTCGGTTGGCAGTATCTGACGCACCCTACTAATGATGGGCTCGGTGCGTCAGCAATTAATTATCGGCTATTTATTCGGTTGGCGGTATCTGACGCACCCTACTAATGATGGGCTCGGTGCGTCAGCAATTAATTATCGGCTATTTATTCGGTTGGCAGTATCTGACGCACCCTACTAATGATGGGCTCGGTGCGTCAGCAATTAATTATCGGCTATTTATTCGGTTGGCAGTATCTGACGCACCCTACTAATGATGGGCTCGGTGCGTCAGCAATTAATTATCGGCTATTTATTCGGTTGGCAGTATCTGACGCACCCTACTAATGATGGGCTCGGTGCGTCAGCAATTAATTATCGGCTATTTATTCGCTTGGCGGTATCTGACGCACCCTACTAATGATGGGCTCGGTGCGTCAGCAATTAATTATCGGCTATTTATTCGGTCGGTTGGCGGTATCTGACGCACCCTACTAATGATGGGCTCGGTGCGTCAGCAATTAATTATCGGCTATTTATTCGCTTGGCAGTATCTGACGCACCCTACTAATGATGGGCTCGGTGCGTCAGCAATTAATTATCGGCTATTTATTCGCTTGGCAGTATCTGACGCACCCTACTAATGATGGGCTCGGTGCGTCAGCAATTAATTATCGGCTATTTATTCGCTTGGCAGTATCTGACGCACCCTACTAATGATGGGCTCGGTGCGTCAGCAATTAATTATCGGCTATTTATTCGCTTGGCAGTATCTGACGCACCCTACTAATGATGGGCTCGGTGCGTCAGCAATTAATTATCGGCTATTTATTCGGTTGGCGGTATCTGACGCACCCTACTAATGATGGGTATTGAACTTTAGGATGATGCAATTGATGATTAATGTACCACCACAGGTAGAAGACCCGATAGAGATTAACCGATAGTATGGGGTTAATGCTGATTTGTGAGGAAAATATCTGTTTATGGATATTAATTTAGTCTTAGGTGAAGTGGCAACAAATGCGCCTCATTTTCCAGTGGCTGCCACTTTATCCTTAGTAGTAGGGTTTATTGCAGCAGCTTCTATTGGTTCTATTGCTTGGTATAACTCTAAGCGTCCTGTCGGTTGGGAGGATAAAGAACGCCCGAATGTGGTTCCCAACATTAATAAATAGGGTAATTCATTCACCCAGCAACACAAGACAACTTAACTATTCTAGCACTAAATTGGAGAAAATTAAATCATGGCAACTCAAAAAAATAATCAAGCTACAGCAGGTGCTAACTACGATCGCAACATTATGTCGGCGGAAACAGCCGCCCGCATGGAAAGAGAAGGCGAGAACTTTAAAAAGACTCCTGACGCGGCGGAAGGAACTACAGATACTACGGCTGGTTATCGTATAAGTCGAGAAGGACTATTAGATAATTTTGCCATTGAACCAGAAATGTACGTTGAGGAACCTGGTGATTTACGCGAACAAGAACAGGCGGAACAAGCCGAACGAGTCGAAACCCTTAAAGAAGTTAATGAAACGGACGAAGAAGGTAAGTTAACTATGTCTGAAGATAACCGAGGTAAAGGAACCGGAATTATCTAATTACTCTGGTGGATATAGCGTTTCTCATATCCATTAAGGTACAGCCCACTCAAAGAGAAGCCGCTGCGCGTCTACACCCCAAACCCCTCTCCCCTATTGGGAGAGGCTTGTCCTGAGCTTGTCGAAGGAGGCTTTGAAAAGTACCTCACCAATCCACCGAATCGCTATAATCAATAATAATTGATTAGGTATTTACGGGGTGCGTCATTTAGTAGCTAATCAGCGGGGGTTTCTGCGGATTTGCTGGTGATGATGCACCCTCAAAGCTGTGGGTTAGTTTGCTTCTATTTGGGGGTGGTGACACGCCCTACGGAGGCTGTGGGAATAGCTGGTTTGGAAGTGACAACAACTAGGCGATCGGGGTGGATAAGTTCCCGGGCGACTTGGTTAACTAATGAGGGAGTTACCGCGTCGATTTTTTGGTAAAATTGATTAAGTTCTGTGGGGGGAAATTGGAATATTTCATTCCACATGATTATACCAGCGAGAAAGTCTGGGTCTCCCAAAGCTACACGATCGCTAGAAATTAGACTATGTTTAGCGGTTTCCACTTCGGAGGGGGTAACTCCCTGTTGCTGAACTTGTTTGAGTAGGGCGAGGGTTTTCTCGATTGCTAATGCTGCGTTTTCCGGTGCGGTTTGCATTTCGATATTGAAAGAACCCCAACCCCAGGCGCAATTAAACCAACTATACACGCCATAGGTGAGTCCGTGGCGATCGCGCAATTCCAGTCCTAGGCGACTTGACAAGGTGCTACCACCTAAGATGTGGTTAAGAACTAGGGCTGCATAATAGCGGGAATCGTGGCGGTCGATGCTAGGATGTCCCATGACTGTGACTGACTCCACTAGACCGGGTATCTCTTCCTGTAGCCAGACAAATTTGGCGGGGAGGGAAACGGGAGGCCAGGGATTTTTGCGGGCGGTGGTTTGGTTTTTCCAGGAGCCAAATTGGGTTTCGATTTGCGATCGCATCAACTGTGAATCAAAATCTCCAACCACCACCAAAACTGTCCCATCAGGGCGATAATAAGTTCTATGGAAATTCTGAATATCACTACGAGAGATGGCTCTGAGGCTGTTCTGGGTGGGGTAAATATACAGCGGGTGGTCTTTTGGGTAAAGCTGCTTTTGTAGGGCACGGTGGCTCACATAGGCGGGATTGTGTTCTGATTCTAGCAACTCAGATATCTGTTGTTGGCGGATCAGTTCTAACCATTTTTGGGGAAAGGTGGGATTTTGCAATACATCAGCTAAGGTTTCCAAAACCAGAAGCCAATCACCACTAAGGGCGGAAGCGGAAATATCTACCCCTTCGGTGGCGGTCCTGACCTCGATATTTGCGCCCCGATTTTCCAGACGACGGGCTAATGATTGCCCATTATAACTGACTGTTCCACTCATTAAATTTTCGGCAGTTAGTAGGGCTAACCCTTCCCGACCTGGAGGGTCAAATTCTTCGCCGGCTTTCACAAATCCCCGAATTGATATCGATGGGGTACTATTGTCAGCTAATAATAAAACTCGCATCCCATTATCTAGAGTGAAAGACTCCGGCGGGGTGATGGTGTGAACTTTGGCGGGGGGAATTTCTGGCAGATATTGGCTGATGGCTGCTGGGTCTGGGGGTTCACTAATGCGATGGTGTCTGGGAGTATGTATATTAAGTTTGGTGGCGGTGGAATTAACAGTATTTGCGTCTGTTATTGACTCGGTTTTGGTCTGGGTGGGTTCAAATCTTCCCAGGGTGCGATATTCTGGTTTGAGATAGATTTGGGCGACTTTTTGCACGTCTGCTGCTGTGACTTGGGCGATCGCTTTTAGATAGTCTTCGCTATAGCGATAATTGCCAGTTGTTGTCCAGTCCAAACCTAATTGCATGGCTTGACTGGTTAGATCACGATTTTCCAGAATAGAACTGGCAATAATTTGGGTTTTTGCCCGATCTAGTTCTTCGGTAGTTACCAGTTTTTGTTGGAGTTTGACAATCATTTTTTGCCAGGCTTTATCGAGGCGGTTCAGAGATTTAGTGGTGGTGGTGGTTCCCCACATTTCTAACCAACCTCCGGCACTTAAATTAATGACTGTACTGCCAGCATCGGTAGCAATTCCACTGTCGATTAATTCTCGATAAATCCGAGAACTACGACCACCATTATCTAAAATATAATCCAGGATATTCAGGGCGGGAATATCATCATGATTAATGGCGGGAATTGGATAAATTACTTGGCTAAATGGAACGGCTCCGGGTTCCTGGAGAATAATGGGTTTATTTGATGGTAAAATACTAGGCGGAAATGTACTGGGAATTTGTCCCCGCTGTACACGGGTCGGAGGTTCATCAGGGTTGGCAATGCCGCCAAATATTTCCTGAATGGTGGTGAGGATTGATGAGGGGTCAAAGTCACCAACGACAATTAAAACGGCGTTATCAGGGCGATAATTGAGATGGTAATAATAGCGGACATTTTCAACGGTGAAATTTTCGACATCGGCTTTAGTTCCACCAATCATTAAACCGTAGGGATGATGGGGAAATGCGGCTGTCATTACGGCACGATTTAGGCGATATTCAGGACTGTTTTCATAGCCCTGTAATTCGGAGATAACTACGCCTTTTTCTTGGTCAAATTGTGCTGGAGAAATGAGGGCATTTTTGAGGCGATCGCCTTCCAACATCAGAACAGTTTTTAAGGCATTAGATTCGACAGTATTATGATATGCTGTCTGGTCATAACCTGTAAAAGCATTAAAATCTCCCCCCAAGGTTTCTAACAAACTACCATATTGAATAGGGCGGGTAGTAGTCCCTTGAAACATCATGTGTTCTAGTTGATGGGCGATGCCATTATCCCCTGGTTTTTCATCTACTGATCCGATTTTATACCATACCTGGACTGTCACAACTGGTGCCGTATGGACGGGCTTGGTTAAAACAGTGAGACCATTTTCTAGGATGGTTTGAGTTACATTTTGGCTAGGGGAAATGGTGGTGTCTGTGCCTAAATTGGGTGGGAAGGATGGAGTTGCAATCACTTTAGTTAAAGGGTTAGTTACGATATGATAGATATCCCGATTGATGTCTAACAGCTCAAAAGTTGTTGAATCTCGCAGATACAGGATTAACTAATTATGGCTATAGATGCAATCAATTGTGATGATATTGGAGTTGTGAAAATGGGCAATTGAGAAGATGGTATGATTGACAATAAACATAAGTATCGGGTTATTTGATACTGGCAATAATGGCAGTTTCCCCATTTATATCTACTCTGATATTGATGGTTATTTGATGACTGAAAGAGGGATAGTTATTAACTGTTCCCTCTGCCAGTTTTCAGGTGGAATGATTAAGGGGTTTACCAGCCCATTGTCCCCGACCCACCTTTAAAAGGTCCGACAATATCTTGGGTAATCCAACCACCGTAAAAATCTCCGGGTTGAGATTGTACTAACTCATCATTAACATAACATTCATCCATGAGACTAGCATAAAAGCTGTAACAGTCTTGGATATCGACAAAATCGGGAGTTGGCTGCACATAACGCCAAGCGGCATTGGAGACTCGTTTATCTCCGACAATGATATCATAATAAACACAAATTCCCTTCCATTCGCACATAGTGCGGCGGGAAGTTTCCACAAGATATTCAAGTTTAATATCATCGCCGGGAATGTAGTATGTTGGGGGGTGGCTAGTTTCTAAAACCCGTTTAGCGTGGCGGGAGTCAGCGAGAGTAATGCCATTAAAAATAATCCGCAGGTGTTTATTGGTATCCTCCAATTTAGCGGGACGGGGATAGTCCCAAACTGATTCTTGTCCGGGACCAGGAGTAATCGGTGATGGTCTAAAAAAGCTCATATTTTGTGGTTTCAGGGTTTAATTAATTAGAATCCGAGGAAGGCGATGTTTAAATCCACAAAGGATTTCCCAGGAAATAGTGCCTAACTGTTGTGCCCAATCATCGGCGGAAATGCTATGATGGCGATCGCTTCCCAAAAGGGTGACAACTTCTCCGACCTGTAAATCAGGAATAGCAGTTACATCTAACATTAACTGATCCATTGTGATTGCGCCAATTTGGGGGACGAATTGACCGCGAATTAGGACTTTCATGCAGTTAGACAACTGGCGGGGTACTCCGTCAGCATAGCCGATACCGACAACTGCAATGGGAGTCCTTTGTTTGGCGATAAATTTATATCCGTAACTCACGCCACACCCGGCTTCAATGGTTTTGATTTGGGTAATACGGGCGCGAATACTCATGGCGGGCTGAAGATTAATGACCGATCGCAAATGAGGGGCGGGATATAATCCATAAAGGGATAAGCCGACCCTGACCATATCATAATGTAAAGCCCGATCGGTTAAGGTGGCGGCGGAGTTAGCCAGATGTAAACAGGGTTTGATAGTAGGGACAGATAAAAGGCTTGTATGTTCCTGAATTTGGGCTAAGACTTGTTGAAAGCGCCAATGTTGCTGATCCATAATGGTGCGATCGCGAATATCGGCGGTGGCGAAGTGGGAATATATACCAGAAATCTCTAAATTAGGTAATCCCCGCACCAGTTGCACAAATTCTAAGGCTTGTTCCCACCAAGTCCCCAGCCGTGACATTCCAGTATCTATGTTAAGTTGAACGGGTAGCGATCGCTGAATTGATTGGAGAGTTTCCGAGAAAAGTAGGGCTTGAGTGGGGGTGCATAAAGTGGGTTGTAGTCCCCAATGGGCGATCGCCTTGATCTCATCAGCAGTATGCACAGCCCCCAGGACCAAAATGGGCTGTTGAATACCTAAGCGCCGCAATTCCATACCTTCAGGAATGGTCGCCACGGCGAAATCGTCAACCCCAATTTCTGATACAATTTTAGCCACACTCACCGCCCCATGACCATAGGCATCTGCTTTAATTACGGCCATGAACCGAGTTTCCGGGGATAGTAGGTGGCGGATCTGTTTGACGTTATTGGCGATCGCCCAACGGTCTACTTCTACCCAAGCACGATGTTCACATTCACCCTCATAGTTATAAGTGCGATCATCCTGGGCTAGTGGCTTAGATTTCCTGCTAACCATTATCATTCCTTAGCGTGATAGTAGTTCAAATACACAGATACAGATATGGTCTGGGGATTTCCCAGCCCAGGCTAAAAAATTAAATATATGATAATATCGGGTCAAAATCATTAGATCGCAGCAATTTATTAGTATGGGCAATGTTCTGGTGTTGAATGCCTCCTATGAACCGCTCAATATCACGACTTGGCGGCGGGCGGTGGTCTTATTGTTGAAGGAAAAGGCGGAACAAGTTGAGCATAATGGTAGGTATCTGCTACCAGATTTTCCCTTCCCAACTGTGATCCGATTACGTCATTATGTCCGAGTCCCCTATAAAGAAATTCCATTAACCCGAAGGAATATCTTGCAGCGAGATTGCCACTCTTGTCAATACTGTGGCTATAAGGGGGATGAATTGACTGTTGATCATGTGATTCCGCGATCGCGCCAAGGGGGTGATACTTGGGAAAATCTGGTAACCGCTTGTGTGCGCTGTAATGTCAAAAAAGGCTGTCGCACCCCGAAGGAAGCGGAAATGCCTTTGAGACATCCCCCCCGAAAACCTTACAGCAGCCTTTATTTTGAAGTGACTCGACACCTCAAAAGTGGCATGAACCAAGAATGGCAAAAATATGTGATTGGCTTGTGAAGCCCCTGGATGCAATGATGACCCAGGGGTTTTTTGCATAGGGAGGTCTGGTGTTGCTACCTCGCCGACAATTGGGACAATGGCAAGCCAGATGTTCCCACGGCGGCTAGATACTCCACCCACCCAATATAGCAGTCTAAAGCCCCTCTCCCCATACGGCGCAATGTAGGGGCGGGTTCTACTGTTAATTACATAAGGGGGGGAGAAGATTAATAAACCCGCCCCCTCTCTCTCTGATACCCACCTGTTAATTACAGAAGGGGGGGAGAAGATTAATAAACCCGCCCCCTCTCTGATACCCACCTGTTAATTACATAAGGGGGGGGAGAAGATTAATAAACCCGCCCCCTCTCTGATACCCACCTGTTAATTACATAAGGGGGGGAGAAGATTAATAAACCCGCCCCCTCTCTGATACCCACCTGTTAATTACATAAGGGGAGAGAAGATTAATAAACCCGCCCCCTCTCTGATACCCACCTGTTAATTACATAAGGGGGGGAGAAGATTAATAAACCCGCCCCCTCTCTGATACCCACCTGTTAATTACATAAGGGGAGAGAAGATTAATAAACCCGCCCCCTCTCTGATACCCACCTGTTAATTACATAAGGGGAGAGAAGATTAATAAACCCGCCCCCTCTCTGATACCCACCTGTTAATTACATAAGGGGGGAGAAGATTTAGCAACCCGCCCTCTGGGGAGAGGGAGGTGACGGCTGTACCCCATCAAAAGAAGAAACGCTGTCTAATCAATTATGGCATTTTGAGATGAGTAACTTATATTTAATTCGTCATGGAATCGCGGCCGATCGCGGTACTTACCAACAGGACGAACAACGTCCCCTGACCCCAGAAGGCGATCGCAAAACTCGTCAAGTAGCCCTTACACTAAAACAACTCAAAATTCAGTTTCATTGTATACTTTCTAGTCCTTTGGTGCGAGCCCGACAAACCGCCGAAATTCTCCAATCAACCGGACTTAGTTTAAATCACGAAATTTTGCCAGCTCTAGCCCCTGATGGTGACATTCAACAATGGTTAGATTGGTACGGAAACCATGACAAAACTAGGGAGAAGGATTGGGCGCTAGTCGGACACCAACCGGATTTAGGCAATTGGGCAGAATATCTAATCTGGCAAAAATCTGCAGATGTTTTAATCGTGAAAAAAGCTGGTATAATCGGAATCAAAATTCCTAAACAGGGTATGATACAAGGGAATTCCCGTCTGTTTTGGTTGACAGCTCCTAAATTTTTGTTGGGGCTAAATGAAGGTTAACTTTTGTGAACAGCCATTTATTAATTAATTATTTTAAAATGGCGGTAGTTTGAATGTGTCTGGTAATGTAATACCTGTACATTCTACACATATAGAAAAGCTCCTATGACTACAACGAGTGAGTTTAAGCCCGGTTTAGAGGGCGTTCCCGCTACGCTGTCAAGCATCAGCTACGTTGATGGACAAAAAGGACTGCTGGAATACCGAGGGATCAGCATCGAGCAGTTGGCCGAACAAAGCACGTTTTTGGAAACTTCCTATTTGTTGATCTGGGGAAAACTGCCAACGAAAGACGAACTGGCAGATTTTGAGCATGAAATCCGCTATCACCGTCGGATTAAATATCGGATTCGGGACATGATGAAATGCTTTCCCGAAACCGGCCACCCCATGGATGCTCTGCAAACCTCAGCGGCTGCTTTAGGGCTGTTCTACTCCCGTCGCGCCCTAGATAATCCCGACTACATTCGCCAAGCTGTAGTGAGGCTGTTGGCGAAAATTCCGACGATGGTGGCGGCTTTTAAACTGATGCGGAAAGGGAATGACCCGGTACAACCCAGGGATGATTTGGACTACTCTGCCAACTTCCTGTATATGCTGAGTGAAAAGGAACCGGACCCGTTAGCGGCTCATGTATTTGATGTGTGCTTAACTCTCCATGCAGAACACACCATCAACGCTTCGACATTTTCGGCAATGGTGACAGCTTCGACGTTGACTGACCCCTATGCGGTGATTGCGTCGGCGGTGGGAACCTTAGCGGGTCCACTGCACGGGGGTGCTAACGAGGAAGTGCTGGAGATGCTCGAAGAAATCGGTTCTGTGGAAAATGTCCGGCCCTACCTAGATAACTTGATGGAGAAAAAAGCCAAAATTATGGGCTTTGGTCATCGGGTATATAAAGTCAAAGACCCTAGAGCAACTATTCTTCAGAATTTGGCAGAGCAACTGTTTGAGAAGTTTGGTTCCGACCAATACTATCAAGTGGCGGTGGAATTAGAAAAGGTGGTTCAGGAACGGTTGGGACATAAGGGGATTTATGCCAATGTGGACTTCTATTCTGGTTTGGTGTACCGGAAATTGGGTATTCCCTCGGACTTGTTTACTCCGATTTTTGCGATCGCTCGGGTAGCGGGATGGTTAGCGCACTGGAAAGAACAATTGGTCAAGAACCGGATTTATCGACCCACCCAGATCTACACGGGAAATCATGCGGAAACCTATATCCCCATTCATGAGCGTAACTGTGCGATCGACCTGCAAGGTCCAGTGATTCAATAGGTATTGAAGTAGTACAGATTGGGATTGGGGGAAAGGGCAATAGATCCACCCCCAATTTCCTTTTTTGGGGCAGAAATTCCCCCAGGGCTGAAAATTTCCCGTGATTGTGAAGATTTGAGTCCCTCCAACGTTATACTGATCAGGGGAATTGCAGCCGTTTTGAATGCGAAATATATGAATCCAGGAATTGATATACAAGGAAGTTTCATTCAAGTCCTCCTAGATTTGGGTATACCAACAGGGGTGGCTAAAATTCTGTGGATGCCATTTCCCATGGGATTAATGCTAGTTGGTGCTACCGTAGGAGTATTAGGGTCGGTTTGGTTGGAGCGAAAAATATCCGCCGCCGCTCAACAACGTATTGGCCCGGAATATATTGGCCCGATGGGGAGTTTGGCTCCCCTGGCAGATGGCCTTAAACTGTTGCTAAAGGAAGATATTGTCCCGTTTAAGGCAGATCCGCTGTTATTTACTCTCGGCCCAATTATTGTGTCGATTCCGGTGTTTTTGTCTTACCTGATTGTGCCGTTTGGACAAAATTTGGCGATCGCTAATCTGGGGACAGCAATATTTTTGTGGATCGCTCTATCGAGTATTCAGCCTATTGGTCTACTGATGTCGGGCTACGCTTCTAATAATAAATACTCCCTACTGGGAGGGCTACGGGCCGCCGCTCAGTCCATCAGTTATGAAATTCCCCTCGCCCTAGCAGTTTTGGCGGTGGTGATGATGTCGAATAGCCTCAGCACCCTTGATATTGTTCAACAGCAGTCGGGCTATGGCATCCTGGGTTGGAACGTCTGGCGACAACCTGTGGGTTTTGTGATTTTCTGTATTGCGGCTTTGGCTGAGTGCGAAAGATTACCTTTTGATTTACCAGAAGCTGAGGAAGAGTTGATCGCTGGATATCAGACGGAATATTCGGGGATGAAATTTGCTCTGTATTACCTGGCTTCCTATGTCAACCTGGTACTATCTGCCCTGTTGGTATCAGTTTTGTACCTTGGGGGTTGGAATTTTCCGATTCCGGTAGAGGCGATCGCTGGGCTTTTGGGCGTGAGTGAAACCACCCCTTGGTTACAGGTACTAACTGCCAGTCTCGGCATTACCATGACTATCCTGAAAGCCTATCTGCTGGTATTTACTGCCATTCTGATCCGGTGGACCGTCCCTAGGGTTCGTATTGACCAACTGCTTAACCTGGGTTGGAAATTCTTACTTCCGGTGGCTTTGGTGAATCTTTTGCTGACAGCCGCCTTAAAACTGGCATTTCCCATAGCTTTTGGGGGATAAATATTAAAGGGGGCTAATCCCTAAACTAAGTTAACCCAAGCTAAGACACTTCAAAAATACTATGCTCAAGTTTCTTAACCAAGTTGGCGACTACGCCAAGGAAACCATTCAAGCCGCTAAATATATCGGTCAGGGCCTATCTGTCACCTTTGACCACATGAAGCGCCGACCCATTACTGTTCAATACCCTTATGAAAAACTGATTCCTTCGGAACGGTTCCGGGGTCGCATTCACTTTGAGTTTGATAAGTGCATCTCCTGCGAGGTATGCGTTAGGGTATGCCCCATTAACCTCCCGGTGGTAGACTGGGAATTTAACCGGGAAACTAAGAAAAAGAAACTCAAACACTACAGTATCGATTTTGGGGTTTGCATCTTCTGTGGTAATTGTGTCGAATATTGTCCGACTAATTGCCTGTCAATGACGGAAGAATACGAACTGGCAGCCTACGATCGCCATGAGTTGAATTATGATAATGTGGCACTGGGACGGTTACCCTATAAGGTGACCGATGATCCGATGGTGACTCCCCTGCGGGAACTTGCCTATTTACCCAAGGGAGTTATGGACCCGCACGATCTTCCCCCAAATTCCCGTCGATCTGGTTTGCGTCCAGAGGAATTTATCGATAAGATCGAACAACAACGGGATGGGGAATCCCAAGCTAAGGCAGAAAAAGCCTGATTTTAATAACTTTGGCAGGGGTAATGTCTCCATTACCCAAACTTTGATCACTCTTAGGATATGCCCGTGAATTTAGCAGAAGGGGTTCAGGTCGTTTCGTTTGGCCTGCTAACCATCATGATGATTAGCTCCGCTTTGGGTGTGGTTTTGCTCAAAAATATCGTTTACTCGGCATTTTTGCTGGGAGGGGTGTTTATGAGCATGGCTGGATTATATCTCCTGCTCAATGCGGATTTTGTGGCGGCGGCTCAAGTTTTGATTTATGTCGGTTCTGTTAATGTCTTGATCCTGTTTGGGATCATGTTGGTTAACAAACAACAGGATTTTCGGGTTTTACCTAATGCTGGGCTGCGCCAAATTGCTACGGCTGTGGTCTGTGTGGGCCTATTTGCTCTGTTGTCTACTATGGTGTTATCAACGCCCTGGTCGGTTACAGCGGCAGTGGTGAGCATTGAAAGTTCGGCGATCGCTATTGGTGAACATTTCTTTACTGACTTTTTGCTACCCTTTGAGTTAGCTTCTGTGTTCTTGCTAATGGCTATGGTGGGAGCTATTGTTCTGGCTCGTCGGGATTTTATCCCCGATGCTTCTAACACGCCAACTACAACTACATCTCTTTTGATGCTCACGGAGCGCCCTCGGGAACTGATCTCGGTTTCTGGTAGCTCTGATGAGTCCCCCGAATAATGGCTAGAGTAGCGATCGGTTAATCTACGGCGAGGCTATTTAACCCTTTGGTTAAGCCTTCGCTGTGGTGAACCGGGTTTGATTAGACAGACACTTGAAAATCTTAAAAATTGTTTATGGAATTGCAACTTCAATATTTTCTATTGGTCGCGGCGGCTTTGTTTTGTATAGGTATCTATGGATTGATTACTAGCCGTAATGCGGTCCGAGTTCTCATGTCTATTGAGTTACTGCTTAATGCTGTTAACCTCAATTTGATGGGGTTTTCTAATTACTTGGACTCTGGGAGTATTAAGGGTCAAGTTTTTACGGTGTTTGTGATTACTGTGGCGGCGGCTGAGGCGGCGGTCGGTTTGGCGATCGTCTTGACAATTTATCGCAACCGTGATACGGTCGATATGGAAGAGTTTAACTTGTTAAAGTGGTAGCCTTCCTAACTAAAACTAATAACTTAAAGCCTGGTTTCTAAGGAAATTAGGCTTTTTTGGTGGTGGACTCTGAAACTATAGCCCCGACTATCTATTGCTTGTAGGCTTAACGTAAGCAAGATTTTATTTTGACTGTGCTACAATGTGGCTGTGGTGGGATGCCTTGGTGGCTATTAGCCTGTTCCTGGGGTCTAGCACAATTGCCAATTGGGGTCAACAGGTTCGCCCTTGACTGAAGATGGTAAACCATGTTCAGGAAAGGGGAGTTGTTGAACTCAGAAAACCCTGGCTTTGATAGCCAGTGGGTTTCGGTTTAACTTAGCACTCTTTAGATTAGAAAAAGCTATCCTAGATACTTCACCTATTATTGTTGGACCGGAAACTAAAATAATGGATGCGATCGCTCTAATGAAGGAGTTGGACGCACAGGTGGTTTTAGTTGTCAATGACAGTACCCCCATTGGTTCATTCAGCGCCAAGGAGGTAGTCGATGTCGTGTCGAAAAAAATAGATCTAAATGAGACTAAAGTGGCAGAAGTAATGAAGGAATTACCACTGGTCTTCAAAAAGTCACATTTGCCGAATATCTCTAGCCTAATTTCATTCTTTAACAATGCTAAAACTGATTTTTGTGTCGTAGTTAATGACGAAAATCATTTATTGGGATTAATTTCGAGTTACCGACTTTTACAAATTCTGAACAATCCCATATTATATCAATCAGTTTCTCAACTCCAAGAACAGATTGATAGTCTGAGAAGTGAAAATCATGATTTGCGGGATTATAGCCAAAAACAAATCGACCAAATTCAGGCAGAATTTCAAGACCTTAAAACTAGTTTAATTACGACAATTTCCCATGAATTGAGGACTCCCTTAACTACGATTTCTTTTTCGGCTGGATTATTAGAAAGTTATAGTCAGAGAATTTCCGATGACAAAAAACGCACCCATTTTCAGAGAATCAGGGTAGGAATCCAGCAAATGACAGAACTTTTAAATGATATTCTAATCATTGAAAAAGCGGAATCTGGCAAGTTAATCCCCCATCCCGTGCTGGTGAATCTGAAAGAGTTTTGCGCTAACTTAATTGCGGAAATTCAACTAACCACGGATAAACACAATTTAATTTTTACCTGTCCTAGCAGTTTCCCGGATACCAGACTTGATGAGTATTTAATCTCACAAATACTAACTAACCTGATTTCTAACGCGATTAAGTATTCCCAGGCGGGGGGGGATATTAAAATAGACTTGACTTGTGAGGATGATCGGGTTATATTGGCGATTAAGGACTCAGGTATTGGCATTCCTAAGTTGGATATAAAACGCCTATTTGAGCCGTTTCACCGTGGTAGCAATGTGGGGAATATATCAGGAACAGGACTGGGGTTGTCTTTGGTGAAAAAAGCGGTAGATTTACAGCTTGGTGAAATTCGGGTGGAAAGTGAAGAAGGAATAGGAACAACTTGTACAGTTATCTTGCCATCTAAATTAGAGGAATGAAAAAAATTCTGATTATTGAAGATGAAAGATTGGTCAGAGAGAACTTGGTGGAACTGCTAACATTTGAGAATTTCCAAGTGTTGGAAGCTACCGATGGTCTGCGGGGTGTTAAACTGGCTGAACAGGAGCATCCTGATCTGATTTTGTGTGATGTAATGATGCCGATACTTGATGGTTATGGAGTTTTGGCACAGCTTCGACAGAACCCGAAAACGGCAATTATTCCGTTTATTTTTATGACGGCTTTAGCCGATCGCATGAATACCCGCAAGGCTATGGAGTTGGGTGCTGATGATTATATTACGAAACCTTGTTCAGCAGCGGAGCTAATGCGATCGATTACGGTGCGTTTAGAAAAACATTCCAATATGCAACAGTATTATCAAAATAATCAAAGTCCAATTGTATCTACAGAAGAACAGGTTAATCAACTGGTGGACTGGGACGGAATCACTAATTTACCGAATCGTTTGGCTTTGCGCGATCGCTTTGAAAAAATTGTAGAGAATTTACCAAGTTACGATTCGGGATTAATTCCAATTGTCTGTTTGAGTGTAGATAGATTTAATCGGATTAATGACACCCTCGGTTATGAGTCGGCGGAAGCACTACTGAAGCAGGTGGGAGAAAGGTTAGTTAAAGCTATGGATAATCAGGGTACTGTGGCTTCTTTAACCAGTGGAGAGTTTGCGATTATTGGTCAGTTGGCTGGCTCGGAAAATCAAGTAAATGAGCAAGCTAAATTACTCAGGGATGCTGTAGCTGAACCTTTATTAATTAATGGTCAGGAAATGGTGATTATGGCTAGTATGGGAATTGCTCTTTATCCTATTCACGGTCAGGACATTGATTGGCTTTTAAAAAATAGTCAAATTGCTTTAAATTCGAGTCGCAGTTATGGGGGAAACCGCTGTACTCTATATCGAGATAGTTTACAGGTACTGTCATCGGAGAGTCTAGCTTTAGAGGCGGATCTGCAAAAGGCGATCGCCAGGAATGAGTTACAACTGTATTATCAGCCAAAAGTCTGCTTAAAAACTGGTAAGATTGTGGGTGCTGAGGCTTTGCTGAGGTGGAATCGGTGCAATAATGGTTTGGTGTCACCTGGGTTATTTATTCCTTTGGCTGAAGAAACAGGTTTGATTGAAACTATTGGAGAATGGGTAGTTAAAACGGCTTGTCGTCAAATCAAAACTTGGACAAATTTAGGCCTGTTAATTCCGGTGGCGGTGAATGTTTCAGCCTATCAGTTTAATCAGGCTAATTTTTGTGAACATTTAATGGAAATTTTAAATGATCAAGGGGTGGATCCGGCTTATTTAGAACTAGAGTTAACGGAAAGCATCTTGGTTAAAAATGAGGAGTTATCTATCCGCAAGTTAAAGGAATTAAAGTCTCTGGGTGTCAAGGTCTCCATTGATGATTTTGGGACGGGTTACTCGTCTCTTAACTATTTAAATAAGTTTCCGTTTGATACTTTAAAACTAGACAGGTGCTTTGTGAAAGATGTTCATCAAAATCCGAAAACTCAAGCTATTGTTAAGGCGGTGACTATGATGACCAAACAACTTAACTTAAAAGTGGTGGCGGAAGGGGTAGAAACCGCAGAAGAACTGGCGTTTATTTATGACAATTTATGTCATGAAATTCAGGGTTATATTTTCAGTCCCCCCCTGACGGATGCTCAGTTTGAAGGCTTATTAAAAAGCGACCCTGAACTTAACTTACCCAATTAATTGGTGGCTGATTTTGAAAGAAAGCGATCGCCTCTTTTAAATCCACATTACCGCCACTAATAATCACCCCTACACGACGATTAGCAGCGGGGACAATTCCCGATAATAAAGCGGCTGTGGCTAATGCTCCGGTGGGTTCTACCACCAATTTTAACCTTTCCCATAAAAACCACATCGCCTGAATAATTTGAGTTTCGGAAACGGTTACCATATCATCAACTTTAGCTAGGATAATCGGAAAGGTGAGACTTCCTAAATAAGGTGTTCTCGCGCCATCAGCAATAGTTTGGGGGTTGTGAATAGTATGGAGAGTTTTAGTCTTAAATGACCGGGTAGCATCGTCTGCTAAAGCGGGTTCAACCCCAATAATTTGACAAGCGGGAGAAAGTTGGCGCGTGGCGATCGCACAACCAGAAAGCAAGCCACCGCCGCCACAACAAACTAACAATAAATCCAACTCTCCTACATCCTCAATTAATTCTAATGCTGTAGTTCCCTGTCCGGCGATAATATCGGGATGATTATAGGGGGGAATAATGGTAGCATTTCTTTCCCCTGCTAGTTGTTGACAATATTTTTCTCGCACTACTTCTGAGGGATTATACAGGACAATTTCCGCGCCATAATTAGCTGTAGCCGATCGCTTGACAGCGGGGGCATTGTCTGGCATAATGATAGTGGTGTTGATTCCTAAAATTGACCCAGCTTGTGCGATCGCTTGGGCATGATTGCCGGAGGAATAGGTAAACACGCCGCCCTGTTGTGATTTAGGATCTAGCAAAGATAGGGCATTGAAAGCACCACGGAACTTAAATGATCCAGTACGTTGGAAATTCTCGCACTTAAAAAAAACCGTCCCCCCGGTTAGTCGGTTCACAGTGGTAGATGTAACCACTGGGGTAGGCTTTAGGTAGCCCTTGAGACGTGCGGAGGCGGTAGCAACTGCATCAAAGTTAACTGGTAACTGGCTATCCATGGTTAGTGCTGAATTTGACCGTCTTCGAGATGTAGAATGCGATCGGCGACATCAATAATGCGGGGGTCGTGAGTGACCATTAACACTGTCGCGCCGTCTTCTTTGGCCAACTTCCGTAATACATCAATAACGGCGTGACCGCTGGTGGAGTCTAGGGCTGCTGTAGGTTCATCGGCCATAATTAGTTTAGGATTTCCCGCCAAGGCGCGGGCGATCGCTACCCGCTGTTTTTGCCCCCCAGAAAGGTCGCGGGGTCGCAAATGCTTCTGGGCAGCCAAACCCACTTGATCGAGCCGTATTTCGGCTTCATGGCGGGCTCTACGTCCACGAATGCCTTTGATATTTAGGGCAACTTCCACATTTTCCGCCGCCGTGAGTGCTGGAAACAAGTTAAACCCCTGAAAAATAAAGCCAATATTCCTTAGCCGAAACTGTGCTAACTGCTGGCGAGACATTTGGGTAATATTTTGGTCTAATAACATGACTCGCCCGGCTGTGGGGGTGAGAAGTCCGGCCAAAATTGAGAGTAAGGTGGTTTTACCAGAGCCACTTGGTCCCATCAAAAGTTGTATGTCCCCAGAGCGAACTTGCAGATCAATACCTTTGAGGACTTGAAAATTTTGCCGTCCAGATTGATAAATCATTTGAATACCACAGGCCCAAATCGCGATCGATTTAGGATCATGGTTGCGTTCAGCCATGAGGCTTTTGCTTTTGGCTAAGTTAGTCCAATTTAAGTTAGAAGTGATCATTGATGACCCTCGATCTGAGATTAGCGACAGCTTACTGGCACGGTCTTTAAAACTTTACTGGTAGTTGTGACATGATCGGCAAAAAAATCTGGTTTCAATTTAATTATGACCTATTGGATAGTGGTAGTTTTGTAGAAATATGACATTTAGGGAACTGTCACTGTCGGGTTAAATGTTTCCCCATGGGTCAGGGTGGAGTCCAATTAACTTGATTCGGGCAATTCTATATATAATAGCCTGAAACCCGGTGGGTCTGTCTAGTGGTAGCCTTGACCAAATCTGGATCGCTGGTTCAGATCTGGCTGTTGCTGCTAACATAGCTGGGGTAACTTTACCCTGGCATGACAAGTTTATGGAATGGTTATATACGGCTGAGAATGGACTCAAACTGCTAGTTGATTTGGCGAAGTTTGTATTAGAGACCATTTCGGTTTTTTGTGTGTTGTTTGGTGTAGTGAAAACCGGACAACTGGCGATTAAATTTTCTCAATTTCAATATGATGAGTTTCTGTTTATCGAGTTACGGATTAGGTTTGGGGTGTGGTTGGCATTAGCCTTAGAATTTCAACTGGGGGCTGATATTCTGGCTACCACTGTCGCCCCGACGGAGGAAACTCTAATTAGATTGGGGGTAATTGCTTTGATTCGGACGTTTTTAAACTATTTCCTGAATAAGGAACTTGAGAAGGAGTTTGATTTTAAAAAAAATCATGTAGAATAAAGGGGGTTTGAGTGATTAATAAATTTGTGAAATTGAGGAAGGATTGAACAGATGAATGAGGCGGTGATATTGTCTCTGGTTGATGCGATCGCCACCCAAGCTGTGGGGGTGAAATTGGGGCGATCGCTTGGTGCTAATAGTTTAATTCTGCTGGAGGGTAATCTAGGGACGGGTAAGACTACTTTAGTGCAAGGTATCGCTAAGGGTTTGGGTATTTCCGAATCAGTGGATAGTCCGACTTTTACTTTGATTAATGAGTATACAAGCGGACGGATTCCTCTGTATCATTTGGATTTATATCGCCTGAATGAGTCGGAAATTGAGGGGTTGAATATTTCCTTGTATTGGGAGGGGGTGGAGGTGGAACCGGGTATTGTGGCGGTGGAGTGGTCGGAACGTCTAGCCTATCGTCCGGCTGATTATTTGCAGATTATTTTGAGTCATACTCCCCAAGGCGATCGCCAAATTAAATTGATTCCTATGGGGGGGTTGGTGATGGCATTGGATGGGTTAATTAACCCAGTTTAATCAAGCTGAGTAAAGTTGTTCATAAATTGACGATCAATATGGTCTTTCCATTGCCAAATTAGGGGATGGGGACCTAGACGAAAACAGCCGCGTGAGGCGATCGCCTGTTGGTCTCCTGTACTAATTAGGATTAAAAATTCTTTCTGGGGTCGATAGGGTTTTAGGGGTTGTTGGTTGGCTTTGCGTCCCAGGTTTTCGGCGAGGGGTTTTCCTTGACGGACTGCGAAAACTCCGGCTTTGGGTCGGGGATGGTTTAACATGGTGGCGATATCTCCAGCGGCGAAAATATCAGGGTGAGAGACGGACTGAAGGTAATCGTTAACGAGGATAAATCCTTGATCGTCGGTGGCTAGTCCTGCGTCTTTTAACCAGGTGGCGGCGCGGGCTTGTGTCACCCAAAACAAGCGATCGCACTTTACCGTTAATCCTGATTCACAATGGATGCTATGGGGGGATTTTCCCTCGATTTCGGTGACGGTTTCCCCTAGGTGTAGGTTGATACCTCGACTGCTGATCAGTTTTTGCAAACGCTGACTAACTCCTGGGTGGCGTTGGGGAATTAGGCGATCGCTTTTTTGAAATAGATGTAACTCTAGGTGATTTTCTGGTAGTTGGCTGTGGAGACCATAAATCTGTTGGAGACGGGAAAATATAGCTAGGGTTAATTCCACTCCCCCAGCGCCGCCGCCAACCACTGCTAATCGCATTTTCTCCCTCGGGTTTTCCCTCACCGTTTCGATAATTTTATCCCAGTGGTTGAGAAATTTAGCAATGGGTTTCACCGGAATGGCCTGTTGTTGGACACCGGGAACCGTCATAGTGCCAGGGGTACTACCTATGTCTATAGATAGAATATCGAAGGGGACGGGGGGACGGTTGGCGCACAGGACTTGATTGGTTTGTAGGTCTAAACCAATGGCCCGATCTATCAATAGTCTGGCTTTCGCCAAATTGGCTAAGGCTTGCACATCTATATGGCAATCGTTAAACTTATATAGTCCGGCTATATATCCCGGTAGCATCCCCGAATAGGGAGTATGGTACACATCGGAAATTAGGGTCAGGCGTAGTCTGGGAATGGGATTAATGGCCAATTGTTTGAGGACGATCACATGGCTGTGACCCCCTCCAATTAGTACCAGGTCTTTAACAGGGGTAACAGAAAACATGACTTAACTAGGGGAAACTCCGTTAATTTTCGTCTTTTATTGAAATTAATCGCCAGCAAACCTAGGTTAAATATCAGCTAGTTGGCGGATGAAATCGGTGAGACTGAGAGCCAATTAATTTTACCATAAACTGATGGCAAATTTTACTACATCTTTCTACGGATGGCGATCGCTATGTGGTTGGGGGAATCTTGACTAGGTAGACAGTTAAGCACTGATTTTCTGCTGCAACCACCCCAGCCATAGACCCTAAGAGTCCATAGGGGATCAGGGATTTTAAGCTGTTGATGGGGTAGATTTAGTTTTTCCTTAACTCATCTGCCGGGAATTTGTGTATAATACTATTACAGTCAGCCGTCACGAATGTGGGCGAAATTTTAGGGAATAGGGAAATTTATATATTGGTGTAATTGAATACAAATCTTGTTGGCATATTTTGAGATCAATTAGCAACTGTGAGCAGTGATATGGCGCATCCGAAAATGTGGATAATACTTCACAACTTATTCACAAAGGCTGCTTAGACTAAGTAAAGTGAGCTAAAGAAATCCGTGTTAAGCCTCAACCTTTGATAAACTTGGAGTTTAAAATTATGAGTACCTGTCCTTGCTGCGGTTCATCTATGTTAAGGCATATCAACCATAATGGAATTTATTGGTACTGCCAACACTGTCACGAAGCAATGCCTAACCTGTCTTTTCTAGTCAGCCTTCAACGGTCTGCAAGTCGGATATCTAGCCCCCTTGTGGCTCTTAGTTTTGAGGAAACTAGCCTAGAAATGTCTGTCCTGGCTTAGTTTTTCAAACTCAAAGGCAGTAGTATCGCTAATTTATATATACGATACCTTTTGGCTAAATCCGGGTCCTATCCACAAAAGGCTGCAATATACCCTGGCCGGGTCATTACCATCTCACTCCATCACCAAAACCATCAACTCCAACTAATCACGAGGGTATTGGGGATCTACAATTTTCGGTGGTGCGGAAAATTGATAAGTGGCGATCGCTAAGGTAAATTGAGCGATAGCTACTATGCAGCAGCCTTGATGGAAACTCCAATATGTCTACGGAACGATCGCAGCCTTCTCAACCCAAGGGACCTCAACGCTATTCACCACCGCCAAGGTCTCAACGTCACCCTTGGCGGGATTTGGCGATCGCATTATTGCGGAAAATCATTAAAATTTCAGAAGCCACCATTGACCAATTGGAAGCCGCTCCTCAAGGTCCCCGTCGCCGCCGTGGTTCCGTTTGGTGGTGGGGTGCAATTTTATTAGTAATATTTGGTATAGGACTACTGCTGTTCTCTAAGTCTGGACCGGAAACAGCTACCAATTATCAGAGAGTTGAGGATATCCCACCAGTGACCACAACGGAGACACCACCGGCTCCGGTCACTGCGGAAACTATTTCCGAACCCGAAACCGAACCCGAAACCCCAGAAGTTCCTGAAGCCGAACCCCTTAACCCGGAAACCGAAATAGATCCGGGTCGTTTACCTCCAGAACTAATTACCCCCAAGGCGGCGGAACCTGTGGGTTTGATGGCATCTACTTTGACTGTGGAACCTTCTTTAACTAACTCAATTCGCGATCGCCTTGCTAAACTAAGTAAGGCCTATGGCGAGGATTTGATTGGGTCAGTTAAAGCGAATTTTGCCGGGAGTTTATTAGAAGTTGAAGTGAGCGATCGATGGTTTCAGCTAGAATCTAAGTATCAAAGTCGTTTGGCTAATAAATTATTTAACCAAGTGCGATCGCTCGATTTTACTCGTCTGGAAATCCGAGATAGTGATGGTCAGCTTGTAGCTCGTAATGCCGTCATTGGATCTGATATGATTATATTCAATCCCTGGAAAGCTGGTGTTTTGGAACTTTCCGACCCTCAATAACCGGGGAAAAAATCATGCCAATGTATCTTGTAGCTATAGTTTAGGGTTCATCTCATTATGATCGAGGGTGGCGACCTCAAAACGAACTTGGATGATTAGTAATCAATCAGATTTGATCTAACATCCTGTGATTTCATCCCTTTGTAATCTGAACCTATGTTAATCAAATTCTTGCAGCAGAGAACCTCTAACCTATTTGAGCAAGTCCCTCTCAAACAGATAATTATTGTCCCTTTTGTGCTTCAGCTATTCGCCACAGTGGGAGTCACAGGATATCTATCTTGGCGCAACGGTCAGCAGGCGGTTATGGATATAGCTAACCAACTGAGTGAGCAAGCAACTAATCGCGTCAAAAGTAATCTAGCCAAATTATTACAACGTCCCCATCTTTTATCTGAAATTCTGATTAAAGATACTATTCAAGGAGATATTAGCTTTGCTGATATCGAGGGTTCCGAAAAGGTCTTATGGAGAATTATACAACTTTTTGAGAATGTCTATGCTGTCTATATTGGCAATGAACAAGGGCAATTTATTTATGTGAGTCGGGAATCTGATGGTTCTTTTCGAGCCAAAAGTGTCGAAGAATCACCGAATCGCTTATATTATCTGATCACACCAGAAGGCGCGCGAGGTGATTTTTATAATCAAACTATCTATGACCCGCGAATCCGACCTTGGTACACTAAAACTCTCGCCTTAAATGCACCAAATTGGAGTCCAATTTATGCCTTTCCCAATGGTAAATTAGGGATTACTGCATCCCATCCACTTTCTGACAGTCAAGGTCAATTTATCGGCGTGATTGGGGTGGATTTTGTGCTAACTTTAATTAATGATTTTTTGGGAGGTTTGGAAGTTAGCCCCAATGGGGAAGTTTTTATTTTGGAATCCTCCGGTTTATTAGTGGCTTCCTCCACCAATTTTCCCCCCTATACAATCGATGATCAAAATGTAGATAAACGCCTGCATGTCTCCCAGGTTAATCACCCATTAATTAGCGGCACAGCAGCATATTTTAGCCAAAATTTTGAACATTTAAGCCAGATTAAAACCAGCCATCAAAGTAGCTTTTATATCAACGGAGAAAAGCAGTTTCTTGATGTCGTGCGTTATCAGGATAAATGGGGGTTAAATTGGCTGATTGTCGTAGTGATGCCAGAGTCGGATTTTTTGGGCATAATTAATCATAATGCTAGAATCACTTTTATGCTATCTCTTGTGGCTTTAGCTATTACTATTTTTATCGGTATGTTCATGGCTCGTCGCGTCACTAGACCCCTAGTTAACTTAAATAAAGCTGCCCGGAAATTTGCCCAAGGTGATTGGGAACATAGCGTCAATATTTCCCGTTGTCAAGAAGTCGGAGAACTGGCTCAATCTTTTAATCAAATGGCGGCGCAGATTCGGCAATCTTTTAGTGAATTAGAAGAACAGAATAACATCAGCAAAGCCTTAAATCGCCAGCTTTATGACCGAGAATATTGGCTTAAACAATTCCTGGAAGCCTTGCCAGTTGGGGTTTTAGTATATGATAAAAATGGCAATATATATTATGCCAATCAAAAGTTAAAAGATTTATTCAGGCATGAACATATACCAGAGGTATCCTTAGAAGATTTTGCCGGCATAAATAATTTATATTTAAATGGCACAGACCAGGTTTATCCTACCAAAGCATTACCATTAATTAGAGCATTAAAAGGCAAAATTGTTCCCATTGAAAATATAGAAATTCGTCACCCAGATCAAACTATTTGCTGTTCCCTAATGGCTACACCAATTTTTGATAGTGATGAAGCTATTGTTTATGGAATTGCAGTTTTTGAAGATATTACTCAGCGCCGACAAGCCGAGATGGAACGTCAAAACTTTACCAAGCAATTAAAAGAGAAAAACGATGCTCTCAAGCGTATGGATGAACTCAAAGATGAGTTTCTCGCTAATACATCCCATGAACTGCGTACTCCCCTTAATGGTATGATTGGCTTGTCTGAATCAATGCTTGATGGTGTGGGGGGACCTTTAACAGAACTTCAGCGCCAAAACTTGTCTATGATTGCTAAAAGTGGACATCGTTTATCTACTCTAGTTAATGATATTCTTGACTTCTCTAAATTGCGCCATCAAACCTTAGAGCTAAAACTGCAACCTTTAGGTCTTCGCGAAATTGTGGAAGTGATTGTAGTGCTAAGTAAACCTCTAATTGGCAATAAAGATATTGAGTTAATTAATGAAATACCTGCTGATTTTCCGGCGGTTAATGCTGATGAAAATCGCCTGCAACAGATTCTGTATAATTTAATTGGTAATGCCATTAAGTTTACGGATTCGGGAACTGTGAAAATTACCGCCTCGGTGTTAGATACAGAGGTAAATCACTCCACTGCTGTGATTAATATTTATGATACTGGCATTGGTATTCCCCCAGACAAACATCATCGTATTTTTGAATCCTTTGAACAGGGTGATGGCTCAACGGCGCGACAATATGGCGGCACGGGTTTGGGTTTAGCTATTACTAAACAGTTGGTGGAATTACACCAGGGTAAAATATGGTTAGATTCAGTGGTGGACTCCGGTTCTACTTTTTCCTTTACCCTTCCTATAAGTGAGGAAATACCAGAAACTATTGTTAAGCCGGACTCACTACTGGTTAATGAGGCGGCGCTGGTGAATGCTGATGTATTGTGGGATGCTGCCATACCAGAAACTGAAAATCATCAATCTATGGCGGGGTCTAAGTTGTCTCCAGATAGCAATCAGTTTAAAATTCTGATTGTTGATGATGACCCCATTAATTTACAGGTTTTGGCGAATTATCTTTATTTGGAAAATTATGCTGTTACTCAGGCTACTAATGGTATGGAAGCACTGGAAATTTTAGAGTCTGGTTTTATTCCAGATCTGATTTTATTGGATGTGATGATGCCTCGGATGACTGGTTATGAAGTGACGGAAAAAATTAGGGAAGATTGGCCGCCGCATCAACTGCCAATTATGATGTTAACAGCGAAAAATCGGATTTCTGATTTAGTGGTGGGACTGGAATTAGGCGCGAATGATTATTTATCTAAACCTCTGAATAAAGAGGAGTTACTGGCACGGATTAAAACCCATATCCGCATTAAAAAACTCCGCACCGAAAAGGCTCATATCCGCAAGACTTTTGGGCGCTATGTAACTGATGCAGTAGTGGCGAATTTGTTAGAAAGTCATGAGCGTTTGGAGTTGGGGGGAGAACGACGGACTCTGACGATTTTAACTTCTGATTTGCGGGGATTTACGGCAACTTCTGAACGTTTAAATCCTGAACAAGTGGTCAAGATTCTGAATTTTTATCTGTCAACTATGGCGGATATTATTACTAATTATAATGGGACAATTGATGAGTTTATGGGTGATGGAATTTTGGTGCTATTTGGTGCGCCTAATGTGCGTGAGGATGACCCGCAGCGGGCGATCGCCTGTGCGGTGGCTATGCAGTTGGCTATGGAGTCGGTTAACCAAACTATGAAGGCTTGGGGTTATGCTAATTTAGAGATGGGAATTGGGGTACATACGGGAGAGGTGGTAGTTGGTAATATTGGTTCGGAAAAACGAACTAAATATGGGGTGGTGGGTAAGAATGTTAATTTAACTTATCGGATTGAATCTTATACCACGGGAGGACAAATTCTGATTTCTGAATCTACCCTAGAAGCGGTAGGGAGAATGGCGAAAATTACCGGAGAAAAACAGGTGCAACCCAAGGGGGTACAAAAACCAATTACTATTTATGAATTGGGAGGGGTGGGTGTACCTTATAATCTGTATTTAAAAAGGGAAAAAGAGTTATTTGTGGTTCTCCCAAAACCTATCCCTTTACAATATACGGTTTTGGAAGGAAAGCACGTCGGGGAAAATGTCTTTTCTGGTACTGTTGTGGAATTGTCGGCGCGGGAAGCTAAGGTTAAAGCTGAGTCAGAAGATGAGGCTTATTTGCCTTTACCTCTGACTAACATTAAGCTGAATTTCAGTAGTGATATTTGCGGTTCTGGTGCGGAAGATGTCTATGCTAAGGTGTTAGAATATCCAGCAGCACCAGGTCATTTTTATATTCATTTCACGGCAAAATCGCCGGAACTAGAAGCTAAGTTAACTGCCATATATCAAGGATTAAGTTGATAGCCCATCATCAATGGGTAGTCTTTTCATGATTGCTATCTCCTCCATATAGCAACGGTTCCGTTTTCACTGCCTCCTATTAAGGTTTCATCATCAACAAAAAAGACAGAGTTAATCACGGCGGGAATATCTGTTAAGGTATTCAGTAGGTCTCCAGTTGATAAGTTCCAAATTTTGACGGTGCGATCGCGACTACTACTGGCAATTTGAGTAGCATCGGGACTGACGGCTACGGAGAGAACTTCCCCTTGATGGCCTGTTAGGGTTATGGTTTCTTCCCCGGTTTGTAAGTCCCAAACTTTAATGGTATTATCACTACTACCACTGATGATATTTTCACCATCAGGAGTAATGGCGACTGTTCGCACTTCTCCGTTATGTCCTTGTAAACGGTGGCGTAACTCACGCATTTCTAAATCAATCACATGAATAGTGCGATCGCCTGAACCTGTCACTAGCCAGCGACCATTAGGACTAAATGCCACCCCATAAACTGTTTCTGAGTGTTCAGTATGGTTATACAAAACTTGTCCAGTGCGGCGATCCCAAACTCGCACAGTATTATCAGCACTACCAGAGGCAATATTTCTATTATTAGGGCTAATTTGTACTGTCAAAATTGGGGCTGAGTGTTCCAATGGTAAATACAATTCTCTGGTTTGTAAATTCCATTCCAGAATCCGCCAAAATTCTGTCCCGGATGCTAATTCAATGCCATCATTACTAAAATTTACGGACAGAATAGCCGAGCCATCTCCGGCGAGAGTGGAGATATTTTCCCCGGTTTGTGTATTCCAAAGTTTGATAGTATTATCCCGACTACCACTAGCAATTATTTGTCCATCATTAGTAGCTGCTACGGACATTACCGGGGCCGTATGACCGGCTAAAGTTGTTAGGTCTGCCTGTTTCCAATAAACCACATTTTGGCATTGTTCCAGCAATGTCTGTGCTTGGGGATGATAGCTAGAAGATTGGGGAATTTGTTGGGCTTGGGTAATACAACTTTGGTAGTTTCCAGCTTGTACTAAATCGGCGACTGTCTGAAACTGTTGGCTATAAAGTTGTTGTTGATTGGCTCTGGCTACTTGTAACTGTTGCCATCTTTGATATTGATACAACAGGAAAAGCAACAGGGCGATCGCCAAAGAAATACCCCCAATCACCAACAAAAAAGACGGGCGCGGACGAAAAGCGACGGATGATTTAGGCTGTTTATTAGCCACTTCAGTACGGGGATTATATCCAAAGATATCTAAGATTTTACTCCACCCAGATTTGGGTAAGATATGAGATTTAATCACCTCGACATCTTCATCATCAATACCTAACAATTCCTTGAATCTATCTAGTTCATTTTGCGTTTCAGCACTCAAAGGATATTGCTGTTTAACTGCTGCTATTAATGCCTGTTCGTAACGTTCTCCCTTCTCACGATACTTACGATAGGGATTAAGTATTTCATCTTCTAAGGCTTCTGCTTCTTCCTTGGATATTTCTAAAGTGACTCGCAGTTCCTCCAAAATTTGGCGACCAACTACGGAAATATCACCCTTATGACTGGCGCAGCGTTGTATTTCTTCTCGGTAAGTTTGGAGTTTACTAAAATCGGTGGGACTGCGATCGCCCATGGTTCGCAAAGCAGTTAAAACCTCTTCCGCCGATTGATACCTTTCCCGATAGTCCAACTGCACCATGCGATCTATAATGTCGGCAAATTCGGAACTAACAATAGTTAAATGCCTCCAGAACAACTGTCCTGGGTTAGTATGATAATTTTCTCGCAGTTGTGATAATTCATAACTAGGAAGTCCGGTTAAGGCTTGAATAGCGACTATACCCAGGGCATAAATATCGCTATTGAGGCGGGGGTTACACTCGAACTGCTCAATAGGCATATATTCTATGGTTCCAATGGGACCTGTGGGGGGGTTATGATTTTGACTCAAACCAATTTCTTTAACCGCCCCAAAATCCAATAGCATTAACTTTCCGTCCGAGTCTCGCCTGAGTAAATTACTAGGTTTAATATCTCGGTGAATTACTCCGAATCTATGGACAAAAGTCAGGATTTCTAGGACATCGTAAATTATCTGAATTACCAGATTTTCTGATAGGGGATGACCGGGCCAAAATTCATCAGAGATGAGATGACCAGGAGTGTAAGACTCCACTAGATAAAATTCTTCGTTTTCCTCAAAATAAGCTAAAAGTTGCGGAATTTGCTCATGTCTGGATAATTTTTCCATAATCTTGGCTTCCTGGCGAAACCGACGACGGGCAATATTCAGTAGCTGGATATCTTCTACCAAAAGTCGCAAATGTTTGATAAAGCAGAGGCATTCCCCAGGTCGACGGGTGTCTATTGCTAAAAACGTACTACCTAGATCCCCAGACTCAATCACCTCTAGGATTTGATACCGTCTGTCTAAAAGTTGGTCAATCATGATCCATGTAAATACTGATGTAAATTAAACCCATAGACAGTAACACTATAATTGTTACAAGTATTTGATGATAGTTGATCCGGGTCTAGTAGACTCAGATAGATATGTAGCAAACTCCCTGATAGTATGATTAGCTCAAAGATACTAATTTGATTACTACTATATCATATTGATGAGAAAATTTATATCTAAATTGTGGAACGTTTTTTATAGACTTATACCAAAAAGTCTGGCAGCCTAAAATTTCTTCAATGCTTGGGTTTCGGGCAACAACTTCAGATGGTGCTGGGTACTGGATACCCCTAGGGGTAATGGTCTGTGGTTGCCATCCCCTACAGCTAAAATCCTGATGGTGAACCCCCCATAACGCCAGATTATCGCTGCCAGACTACAACCATTCCATCCTGGGTGCCTCCGATTAAGGTGGCGGAATTAATACCAAAAACTAGAGAATTAACTACAGCTTGAGGGTTAGTTAAAGTATTAAGTAATTCCCCAGTTTCTAAGTCCCATATTTTGACGGTTCTATCGCGACTACTACTAGCAATTTGTGTGCCATCAGGACTGACAGCTACGGCAATAACTGCGCCTCTATGACCTGTTAGGGTTCTCGCTTCTTCTGCTGTTATTAGGTTCCAGATTTTGATATTGTTATCTGTACCACCACTGACAATTTGCAGACCATCAGGGGTAATCGCAAGCGATCGCACTTCTCCGGTATGTCCTGGAAATCTATGGCGTAACTGATCTATCTGCCAATCAATAATGTGAATATTGCCATCCCCTGAACCAGTAACCAACCAACGGCCATTGGGGGTAAATGCTACGGAATAAACAATGGTTGAATGCTGATTATTGTTATATAAAATTAACCCAGTTCTCCGATTCCAAACTCGCACATTACCATCAGCACTTCCGGTGGCGATCGCTCTATTATCAGGGCTAATTTGTAGAGCTTCAATGGGAGATGCTCCCACTAATGGAGGATACCATTCAATGGTTTCCAGATTCCATTCTATCACCTGAGATAGTTGAGTCCCGGCTGCTAATGATAAGCCATCATTACTAAAATCTACGGAGAGAATAGCTGATGAATTGCCTACAAAATTTTGCAGCACTTCCCCGGTTTCTATATGCCAAAGTCTGGTGGTGTTATCTCGGCTACCACTAGCAATTATCCTACCATCAGGACTGACGGCAACGGACTGGACGGCGGCTGTATGAATGGGGAATGTGTTAACTTTTGCTTGTTTCCAGCTAATCACATCTTGACATTGGCTGAGTAACTCCTGGGCGACAGCATACTGAGGTGAAGACTCTGGAAAGGTTTGGGCAGCGGTAATACAATCTTGATAGTTATTGGCGGCTAATAATGACTGAATATAGTTAATTTTTTCGGTATCAAGTTGTTCTTTAATATCGGCTTGTGCTCGGGATTGTATCCAGTTATTATATTGATATAATCCCCAACCTAAACCGATAATAGCTATGATAATTCCACTAATGACCAATCCCCAACGCCAGGACAGAAGACGATCGTGATCGGGATTTAATTGGCTTAAAATCTGATTTAACCAAGATTCCGGTAAAATTTGAGCCTCTATCAAAGCTACATGATCATCAGAAAGACCTAATAACTGCTGAAGTCGCCTTAATTCTTCTCTGGTTTCTCTGGTTAACGGGTATTGTAAAATATTGGCTTCAATGATAGCCATATCCTGATCAGAAATTCCCAACATTTTTTGCAGTCGGTCTAATTCTGCTCTGGTTTTCTTGGCTAATGGATATTGCTGTATAATGGCTTCGGTCAGGGCTTGTTGATAGCGATCGCCTTTCTGGTGATCTCGACGGTAAGGATTAAGAATCTCGTCTTCCATGGCTTTGGCTTGGGGTTCGGAGATTTGTAAACTCACTCGTAGCTCTTCTAAAATTTGGCGACCTACTACTGATATTTCCCCTTCATAATTGCAGATGCGCTTAACTTCTTCTCGGTATCTTTCGAGTTTATTCGCATCAGTTTGAGAAGGATTACTGAGATTATTAATATCTGCCAAAACTGCCTCGCTTGACTGATATCTTTCTCGGTAGTCTGGTTTAACCATGCGATCGATAATCTCGGCAAACTCAGGACTAACAATGGCTAAATCTCGCCAGAATAATTCCCCAGCATTGGTCGGATAATTTTCTCGAATTTTTCGTAATTCATAAGCTGCCATTCCAGTTAATGCTTGAATAGCAATCATTCCCAGGGCATAAATATCGCTATTCAAGCGAGGATTACACTCGAATTGCTCGATGGGCATATATTCTAAAGTGCCAATTCTCGCCGTAGGAGGATTATTATTTTGGTTAAAACCAATTTCTTTAACCGCCCCAAAATCTAATAACATAATTTTTTGATCTGCATCCCGCCTCAGCAGATTACTAGGTTTAATATCCCGGTGAATTACTCCTTGATCATGAACAAAATTAAGAATTTCTAGAACTTCTGAGACGATGGCAATTACCGAATTTTCTGATAAAGGTTGACCGGGTAAAATTTCCTGGGCTAGGGACTGTCCATTTATATAGGATTCGACCAGATAAAATTCCTGGTTTTGTTCAAAATAAGCCAGCAGTTGGGGGATTTGGTCGTGGTGGGATAACTTTTCTAGAACCTCGGCTTCCTGTTGAAAGCGACGGTAAGTATTCTTAAATAATTGGGGATCTTCTACCAAAAATCGTAGATGCTTGACAAAGCATATAGGTTCCCCAGGGCGACGGGTATCTTTGGCTAGATAGGTACTCCCAAATTCCCCCGACCTGATTATCTCTAGGATCTGATACCGTCCATCTAAAAGTTGGTCAATCATCTGATGTCCTACCAGTGCTAAATTGCATATCATACCGCAAATTTGATCATTTGAGGTTGATGCAGTATAAAATAGATTGACAGATAGTGGTCAAGAAATGGATCTGATGATTAGGGGTTCTGTCCCTAATGGCGATCGCTTGTTGGGTAAGTTTTGCAGAAAAAAATAACCATGAATATTCACCGATTTTGGCTAATTATGCTAGGAATTTTGGTAGGGGTATCCCCTGGGTCTTTAACCGTGATGCCAACACCTATGGCGCGCGCTCAAACTACCCGCCGAGAATTACAACTTAGTCAAACTGGTAGTGGAATTTATTCGGTTAATAGTCGCTTTCAAGAATCTATTACCGCCGCCTCTATTAATGTTGATAGCAGTGGTAATGCTGAACTAACCTTTTGGGATAGTAGGGAAAATCCAGTCAAGTTAACGGGTAATATAGCCCGCGAAACGGCTTCTGGTTTGGAGATGAAAATTACTGGGGCGACAATTCCCGGAGTTATGGGAACTGCCAATATTCGCTATAATTCCCACAATGAGATTAGTTCTATTTTTGTGGCTGGAACTATCGAAGGACAGCGATTTTCTATTAATTTTAGTCAGTAGAATTGGCTGGAACTATTAATATCTTAATAGCTGGCTATCGGGGTAATTTACCGTCAAATTTTATGGGTATACTGACCATTAATTTGATTTTAAAATAAAGTTCTAATTGGTTTTAAACAAAGATGATAAAATCCCAAAAGCAGACGGATTCCTGGTTAAAATGGCACGCAATCACTTTAATTTCTGGCTGGATTTTAACAGCGATCGCCTATGGAAACATCATCAACTCTTTTTTCTTATCCGATGATTTTAACTGGATTTATCAAATTAAAACCAAAGGTGCATTTGGTGTCTGGACAACCCCACCAGATGTATTTTTTCGTCCCCTAATTTCCCTAACTCTATTTGCTGATTATCAACTCTGGGAACTGAACCCCCTTGGTTATCACCTCACCAACTTATTTTTCCATGGCTTAAATGCTTTTCTGGTTTATGCAATGTCTCGGCTGTTGTTTAGGGGTGCAGATATAGCCGGAAAATTAATTAATATTTTCTCCCTAGTCTCCGGCTTTATTTTCATTATTCTTCATAGTCATGTTGAAGCTGTTACCTGGATATCAGCCAGATCCGATCTCGTCGCTACTTGCTTTGGCTTGGCGGCATTTTGTGGTTATCTTAAATATAAAGAAACCGACAATAACCGATTATTTTTTATATCATATATCCTATTTTTTCTGGGTTTACTATCCAAAGAATCAGTCATTATTTACCCAGGATTAGTATTTTTATATGAATTATATAATTACCTGAATAAAAACTATTACATTAATTTATTAGAAATACTATATTTACCGCTAATGTATGCCTCAGTTTTGCCAATTTATTTGGGGCTAAGATACTTGGGAATTAGACAATTTTTAGGAGGCTACGGAAGCGGGGTTCACACCAACTTTAATCTTGACATTATCCAGCGAGGTTTGGCTTCTAGCCTCAGAATTATCATTCCCCCACTTCCTAATATTCCAGAAGAAAACTGGGTGATATTTTTTGCCATATTTATGACCATTATTTGTACTTTTGTGGTCGTCTGTTTGTGCCAACAAGGGGTTTATATATTAATTGCAAAATTAGCACTTCTTTTGTTAGGATTATTTGGAACTTCTTTATTGCCTGTGATTAATATTCGCATTTCCTTGTCCCATACAGAAGGAGAAAGACTCCTATATTTACCATCAGCATTTTTGGTGATTTTATTGGTATTAGTTATTGGTGTTTCTCTGGCTAGATTTCGTGTACTTTTAGCAATTCAATTTCTGATGATATCAATCATTTTATCTTATTATTTGTATAGTTTTAATCAAAACTGGAATTTAGCGGGACAGATAGCTAAACAGATAATTGAAAGCATTGATCAGGAAATCCAAGGACGCAGAATGTTTTTAATTAATATACCAGACAACTTAAATGGAGTCTATATTTATCGCAATGGCTTATATGCTGCTGGCCAACTTTTTGCAGAGTCAGAAATTGAATTACTCAACAATGCCACATTTAATAATTTGATTAATCCCTCTAATTCTTTAAATGTAGACCGCATTGGCGATCGAGAATACTGGGTTAAACTATTATCACCAGGTACTTATTTTATGAATGTGCATATTCCCTTTGACCAAAGATTAGAAACCCAAAACTTTATAATTTCTGATGTGGATTTTCAGACTATGCAATCTTTTCGCATTCAAATCAAAGACAGGATTCAACCTGGGGAAGTAGGTTATTACTCTGGCGGCAGAGTCATTAACACTAAATGGCTAGAATAAATTAAGTTAAATGGTATCCTATGAATTTTTATTTAAGTGGTTGGGGATTTTTGATTTTGGCAGCAATTAATAACTGTGTCGGTAGTTTGCTGTTAAAAAAATCGCGACTGGTAGCTACCGATCCAAGTTTGTTAACTCTGTTGCTTTCTCCTTGGTTTATTGGTGGCATTATGGTCTATGGGGTTAATGTGATTTTATTTGCTAAAGCCTTAGATCAACTTCCGGTTTCTACTGCTTATCCAATTTTTGCCGGAATTAGCTTTACTTTAATTGCGATCGCCGGAAATTTACTATTTGGTGAAAGATTTGATTTTAATCAGTGGATCGGACTTTCCCTAATTTTTACTGGTATCATTATTATGTCCCGCTGAAAATCGTTGATTTTTACCTTGGGGTTAAGCCTAAGCAAAACCCCACTGTTTTTTTAAGTTAACATACCAGCCACATTTTACAAAACCTCTCGCCCCAAATAAGGCTGCAAAACCTCGGGAACCTTAACGCTTCCGTCCGGCTGCTGATAGTTTTCTAAAACGGCCGCCATAGTTCGTCCAACCGCCAAACCAGAACCATTTAAAGCATGAACAAACTCAGTTTTCTTTTTCTTTTTCTTAGGGTCGCCTTTCGCTTCCCGGAAGCGAATATTGGCACGTCTGGCTTGGAAATCTTTAACATTAGAACAACTCGAAATTTCTCGGTAAGTTCCTGCTGAAGGTAGCCATACTTCCAAATCATAACATTTAGCCGCCGCAAATCCCAAATCTCCGGTACACAATTCTATAACGCGATAGGGTAATTTTAAAGCCTGTAAAATTCCTTCAGCATCTGCTACCAGTTTTTCATGTTCTAACTCCGAAGTATCTGGGTGTACTAATTTCACCAATTCCACTTTATTAAACTGATGCAGTCTAATTAGACCTCTGGTATCCTTTCCATAGCTTCCCGCCTCCCGCCGAAAACATGGAGTAAATGAACAGTGATAAATAGGGAGTTGTTCACCTTCTAAAATTTCATCACGATATAGGTTAACTACCGGTACTTCTGAAGTAGGAATTAACCATAAATCATCATCAGCACATTTAAAACTCTCTTCCGCAAATTTAGGTAATTGACCTGTAGCAGTTAAAGATATACTATTAACTAGCAGGGGTGGTATCACTTCTAAATAGCCGTTAGCTGTGTGAGTATCCAGCATAAATTGAACTAATGCGCGCTCTAATGCCGCCCCAGCACCCACTAAGCTAACAAAACGACTTTGGGCAATCTTTACCCCTCGTTCAAAGTTGAGAATTCCTAGCTTTTCTCCGATTTCCCAATGGGGTAAAATATCCGTATTTGGGAGTTTATATTCATCTCCCCAGCGGCGTACTTCCACATTTTCGGCTTCGCTTTTTCCCTCTGGGGTGGTGTCACTAGGAAGGTTTGGTAACGGAAGTAATAGGCTAGTAATTTGTGATTCTAGGTCTTTTTCTTGGGGTTCTAAGTCACTTAACTGGGACTTTATTTGCTGTCCTTCTTCCCTCAATGCTTGAATTTCTGGCCCTTTGGGGTCGGTTCCCGATTTGATTTTTTCTCCTACAAGTTTACCGATCTCGTTGCTGCGGGTTTCTAGTTGAATGCGTTGCTGTTCAAGTTCCCTCCGTTTTTCATCTAATTCTAAGATGGCTTCTAGGTCATAGTTTCCCCGACGGTTGAGGCGTTGTTGAATCTCTTGTGGATTTTCCCGAATCAGTTTAATGTCTAACACTGGTCTTTCCTAAATTATCAAGGTCTGATCAATTAACCTTCCGAAGATTTTACTAGGGTCGCGTCTATAAGTCAATGTAATTGTTATGCTAGGGGGTTGGTCAGCGATCGCTCCACGATAATTAATGGATAAAAATAGTTTTTAATTGGTTGATACTATCCTACTGAAAAGATGAATACAATCAATACTGTGTCAGATTATACGGAAATTTGAAGATCAGCACCTGAAAAATATATATTAAGTAATCTAAAGTTGCCTTGCCATAATTCCCCCAAATTTGTATAATCATAAGCAAAATATAGCCCTGACCTGATTTGATACTAGGGTTGATCAGGTCTCTCTTAGGACATAGGTATTGTTTCCGGTTGTCAATTGGGAAAATTTAATAATGTTACAGGAACACAGAGTTAATGTCAAAACTAAGACCCGCTTATTTAATCTAAGAGCTTCCAGATTTTGGCGAAATTTAGGATTAGCGATCGCCAGTTTCTTAGCGGTATTGTGCGTTATTGTTCCCGTTTTTAGCCAACAACCCGTAACCGTGAGGGTGTTAGTCCAAGCCTTGGAAGCAGCCCAATGGCAACCCCTGGTTAAAGACTTTAATGAAAACCACGAAAATATCCGCTTAGAAGTCATCAGCGGACCCAATAACACCAATTTAGTTGAAGACCTCTACACCTCCGCTTTTTTACTCGGAGATTCTCCCTACGATCTCGCTTATATGGATATCGTTTGGGTGCAAAAGTTCGCAGCCGCTGGGTGGTTATATGATTTATCTAATCGGGTGACTCCAGGACAGTTACAGGCTTATTTAGAAGGAGATATTGAAGGGGGACGCTATCAAGATAAACTTTATAGAATGCCCTTCCGTACAGACGGAGGAATGCTCTATTATCGGACTGATTTATTAGCCGAAATTGGCGCAGAACCTCCTGACACCTTCGAGGAATTAATAGACATATCCCAAAGGCTACAAGAACAAGATTTAGCCCAATGGGGTTATTTGTGGCAAGGTAGACAATACGAAGGTTTATCGGCTATGTTTACCGAAATTTTAGAAGGTTCTGGAGGATTTTGGATCGACCCAGAGACCAAAGAAGTAGGATTAGATAAACCGGAAGCGATCGCCGCTGTGCAATTTCTCCGAGATACCATTACCAAAAACATTTCTCCCCCCGGAGTGACCACCTACGCCGAAGAAGAAACTCGCCGCCTATTTGAAAGTGGTAATACTGCCTTTTTAAGAAACTGGCCTTATGTTTATTCCCTCGCCTCCAACTCAGACATAGCCGGAAATTTTGCCATTAAACCAATGGTACACGCCCCAGGTAAAAATAGTGGTGCTTGTTTAGGAGGTTGGGGATTTGGCATTTCCTCTACTTCTCGCCATAAAGATGAAGCCTGGGCGGTGATCAACTTCTTTAATCAACCCGAAGTTCAGCGCAAATACTTTTTAGAAACTGGTTATGTACCCTCCAGAATCTCCCTATTTAATGACCCAAAATTAGTCGAGAAGTTTAGCTATCTTCCCAACTTATTACAAGTAGTACAGAACCCAGTTTTAAGGCCTCCGATCGCTCAATATGCCCAGGCTTCTGATATTTTGCAAAGGTATCTAAGCGCCGCCCTAACCGGAAGCAGAACCCCAGAAAAAGCCATGGAAGCCGCCGCCAATGAAACCCGCGCCCTGTTGAATCGATAACTGATTAATCATGAATGAAAGAATTAACAATCAGATGGAACGCCAAGAGAAACTCACCGGATGGATCTTAATAGCACCAGCTTTGCTAATTCTTGGCTTTGTGTTTATTTACCCCATAGGTCGGGCATTTTGGTTGAGTTTATTTACCAATAATTTAGGCACTCAATTAGAACCAATTTTTTCAGGATTAGCCAACTATCAGCGCCTAATTGGAGATGGTCGCTTTTGGCAAACCATGTGGAATACTAGCGTTTTTACCATCATCTCTATTTTCTTAGAATTGGTGATTGGTATGGGCATCGCCTTAGTATTAAATCAAGCATTTTTTGGGCGAGGTTTTGTCCGCACATCTTCCCTAATTCCTTGGGCGTTACCCACAGCCGTCATGGGGTTAGCCTGGGCGTGGATTTTTAACGATCAGTATGGGGTAGTTAATGATATTCTTACCCGCTTAGGATTCATTGATAGCCAGATTACTTGGCTAGGCGATCCCACCCGCGCTATGTCAGCTATGATTATCGCTGATGTGTGGAAAACCACCCCTTTTATTGCCATTATTCTCCTAGCTGGTTTGCAGTCTATTTCTAGTGATTTATATGAAGCCCATGCCATTGATGGCGCTAACCAGTGGCAGAGTTTTTGGCAAATTACTATCCCCCTAGTGATGCCCCAAATTATCATTGCTTTACTGTTTCGGTTTGCCCAAGCATTTGGTATTTTTGACTTGGTGCAAGTCATGACTGGCGGGGGACCCGGTGGGGCTACAGAAACCGTGTCTATTTATATCTATGCTACGGTGCGCCGATATCTGGATTTTGGCTATGGTGCATCCTTAGTTGTAGTCACCTTTTTACTGCTGATTTTAGCTGTGGCGATCGCTGCCTTTTTCCTATCAAGAACTCGCGTAAATGTTATGGGAGGTAAATAATCAATGACCGTTGCTAATCAATCCTCAGAAACTGATAAAACAAGCCCAATAAACTGGGGTCGAATTTTACTGTGGATAGGTGTTATTCTCACCATCATATTTTGTCTAGCGCCCGTATTATGGCAGTTGCTAACTTCTTTAAAAACCAATGAATCTATTTCCACCATTCCCAATGTTTATTTTCCCAGTTTGGATCAACTCACCTTTCAACACTATCAAAGTTTAGGCTGGCACTTTCTGCGCTATGTGTTTAATAGTGCTTTAGTTTCCCTAACTTCAACCCTTCTATGTTTAGGAGTTGGAGCCCCCGCCGCCTACACCCTAACTAGATTAAAAATACCGGGAGAAAATGTCATCCTCGGCTTTGTCCTAATTATCAGTTTGTTTCCCTATGTTCTCCTATTTTTAGGGTTGCTGGAAATTGTCAAATTTATGGGATTAGGTAACAACTACATCGCCCTAATTATCCCCTACACTGCCATTAATTTACCCCTGACAATTTTGGTCTTGAGAAGTTTTTTCCAACAACTACCCAAAGACCTAGAAGACTCCGCCAAAATTGACGGATATGGAACCGTTGGGATGCTGTTACAGATAGTTGTACCCATGACCATACCTGCTTTAGTAACCACCGGAATTCTCACCTTTATTTTCGCCTGGAATGAGTTTATTTTCGCCCTCACCTTTATCACCCGCGAAGAAATGTATACCATTCCGGTAGCCGTTGCACAAATTGGAGGTGCATCTATTTTTGAAATCCCCTATGGTCCTATTGCTGCTGCTACCGTAACCGGAACTATTCCCCTAGTTATTTTAGTGTTAATGTTCCAACGTCGTATTGTTCAAGGAATCACAGCCGGCGCTGTCAAAGGCTAAAATCACCTCAATAAATGTTCTGTAATTATCGAAATCATGGCTAAATTAGAACTAAAAAACCTGCGTAAACACTTCGATCATAATGTCATCCCAGTTAAAGATGTAAGTGTCAATGTCAATGATGGGGAGTTTCTCACTCTTCTGGGTCCCTCTGGTTGTGGGAAATCAACCCTATTAAGGATGATTGCTGGGTTAGATCAACCTACCCAGGGTCAGGTGATTTTAGGGGGAGAAGATTTAACCAATATTCCCCCTGGTAAACGCAATATGGCGATGGTATTTCAGAGTTATGCGTTATATCCTCACATGACCGTTTCTGAAAATATTTCAACCTCTTTGAAATTGCGGAAAGTTGATAGTATAGAGATAGAAAAACGGGTTAATGATGTATCGAACCGTTTGGGAATTCAACATCTCTTAGAGCGTAAACCTGGGCAACTTTCTGGGGGTCAGCGTCAGCGGGTGGCTTTAGCCAGAGCGCTAGTCCGTAACCCTGATGTTTTTCTGTTAGATGAACCCCTGAGTAATTTAGATGCACTGTTGCGGGAACAAGTCCGCGCCGACCTGAAACAGTTATTTGAATCTCAGCAAAAACCTGTGGTTTATGTCACCCATGACCAAACAGAAGCCATGACTCTTTCTAGTAAAATTGCGGTGCTTTATGATGGATATTTGCAGCAGTTAGCCTCTCCTAGTGAGATTTATATGCAGCCTGCTAATCGGTTTGTAGCGGGATTTGTGGGCAGTCCCCAAATGAATTTATTAACCTTAGACTGTCAGGAAAATCAGGCGATTTTAGGAGAGTTTAGTTTAACTTTACCCTATTTACCAACTTCCCCAAAAGCTGTGGTTTTTGGGATTCGTCCAGAGGATGTATCTTTAGGAGAGGAAGCCGATGGCGATATAGTTGAAGGACAGGTCTATTTAATGGAAGATTTGGGTAAAGAAAAACTTTTGAGTGTCCGCATTAACGGCTCTGAACAAACTCTGCGGGCGGTGATTCCGGCTGACCAACTTTGGGAAAGTGAGCAGGTAAAATTAAGCCTATCGCGAAAACAGATGCACTGGTTTGATCTCGAATCAGGCGATCGCCTAAATTAACTCAATTGTTGAGTACATCCCTAGGGGCAACTAGCAACAGTTGCCCAGTTAATTAATTATAATGGTATACTGATGTCACTCCCTAGCCATTGAATTAGATTAACCTATGCAAGACTTTTTTCAGAATGTATCCCGCTATCCCCGCTACCTGATTACGTTTACTCTGGGGATTTTCTATTTCCTGTTTGAACGTCTCAAACCTCTTTTAAACCGTCCTGTGACAGCGATCGCCCTGTTAAGTTTACTAATAAGTGTATTCTCATTTACCTACTTTACCCTCCAAGGAATGTTAGGTTTAAATGCACTTTAGGCCAAAACCTGATAGTTTATAGATAGGGAAGTTGGGACTAAAATCAGATCTCAACTTCCCCTATTAGATCATATCATCACTCACCTAGCTATGATGCGTCTCCCCAAAATGTGGTCTATCCGTCGTCGCTTAATCACCGGGATATCCTCTAAAATATCGCTGCGGGGACTGTTAGTTATACCTTTCGTAGTCCAAATTTTTGCAACTGTTGGTATCGTAGGATATCTGTCTTTCAGAAACGGACAGAAAGCGGTTGATTATCTAGCTTACAGGTTGATTGTTGAAATTGTAAATCGCATTGAAGAAAATATAACTCACTACTTAGAAATTCCTTTTATAGTAGGTCGGGATATTCAAGATGCCGTAGCTTTGGGATTACTAGATGTTGAAGATTTATCAGGATGGGAATTGTATTTCTGGAGAAAAGCTAACTTTTTTGAATCCATTGATATTATTTCTCTTGGTAATAAGCAGGGAGAATATCGCTCAACTTCCCGCACTAAAGATGGTCAATTACAAATAGGAATTGCTGGCGCATATACCAACTTTGATTTGTATCGCTACAATAGCTTGGAGGCAATTAATAGACAACCACCAGATTATATTGATCCCGATTATGATCCTCGTTTACGACCCTGGTATCGGGTGGCGATCGGCACTGATCAACCTGTTTGGAGCCAAATTTATACCCGGTTTGAACCTCCCCCAATTCTGCAAATTAGTGCTAGTAAAATTATTTCTTCTTCCCCTGATTCCACGGAAGCTGATGGAGTCATGAGTATTGTGATCAGTCTGTCTTATATTGGTCAAGTTTTGAATAGTTTAGATATTGGAGAAACGGGAAAGGCATTTATTATTGATCATGAAGGTTTATTAGTAGCAAGTTCTACCTCAGAACCCCTGTTTAAACAGGAAGAAGATCGCATCATTAGACAGGCTGCTTTAGTTAGTACCAACCCTTTAATTCAAGAAATTAGTCAATATTTAAAAGATGAATTTGATAGATTTGATCGCATCGATAATTCTTATTTTAGAAAAATCCCATTTAATGGTGAAACTCAATATATAAAACTGCTACCTTTTCGGGATGAACGAGGTTTAAGATGGTTGATTGTGGTGGTGATTCCCGAAGCTGATTTTATGCACAATATCCAAAATAATACCCGCCTTACCATGGGATTATCTGTAATTGCTTTAGCAGTAGCGATCGCCATAGGATGGATAACCGGAGAGTGGATTACTCGCCCCATTATCGATTTAGCCAAAGCTGCTAACGCCCTATCTAGGGGCGACTGGAATCAGAAAGTCGGAAATAGTTGCACTCAAGAACTTCGCACCCTCGCCAGATCTTTTAAACAAATGCGGGGACAATTAAAACTTTCCTATAGTCAACTTCAGGAATACTCCTATAGGTTAGAACAAAAAGTGGCAGAGCGTACTCAACAACTGGAACAAAAAGTTAAAATTGCCGAAGCCGCAGTGCGAGAACGTAAAGCCGCAGAAGCTGCACTTAGGGAGTCAGAACAAAAATTTTCGACAGCCTTTCATGCAGCCCCTAACCCCATTACAATCAGTCGTCTTGATGATGGTATTCACCTAGAAGTTAATGAAAGTTTTTGCTTAGTCACCGGCTACAATTCCGAAGAAATTATCAATCGCACCCTGGACGAACTCAACCTCTGGGTATATTCTGAGCAACGGTCAGAGATGTTAGGTATTATAGCCAAAAATCGTCAAGTTCGCAACTTTGAACTAGAATTCAGAACTAAAAATGGTGAGATTAGAAGCGGATTAATTTCGGCAGATATCATTAATTTGAACAGCCAAGAATGTCTACTTACTAGCAGTAATGATATCACCGATCGCCGCCGAGCAGAAGAAGCTCTCCGCCGCCAATTTGAGAGAGAAAGACTGCTGCGACAAATCACGGAGGAACTAAGATCTAGTTTGGATTCCCAGCAAATTTTTCAAACTGCCGCCAACCGTATTGGTCAAACCTTCGCGGTCGATCGCTGTACAATTTACACTTATTTATCTAGCCCCACACCCCAAATTAAAGCCGTTGCGGAATATTTAAAATGTGAGTATCCCCCGATTTTAAATCAGCAATATTCCCTAGAAAATTATCCCTATATTGACAGGATTCTCAGTCAGGATGTCGCCATCATTACCGAAGATATTAACAGGGATAACAACCTACAAGGAGCCCTAGAGTTTTGCCAGCAATTTGAAATCAAATCTCTTTTAGCTATTCGCACATCCTATCACAGCGAACCCAACGGCGCAATTTATCTAAGTCAATGTAGCAACAGTCGCACCTGGACAGATGAAGAAATCGATCTTTTAGAATCAGTAGCTGCTAAAATGGGAATAGCCCTCGCCCAAGCCAATTTATTAGAACGAGAAAAACAACAAAGGCTGAAACTAGCTACCCAAAATATTGCCCTAGAAGAAGCCAGACGCGCTGCCGATGCTGCCAACCGTGCCAAAAGTACATTTTTAGCCAATATGAGCCATGAATTAAGAACCCCCCTTAATGCGATTCTGGGGTTTAGTCAATTGATGGCTGATAACCCCATATTTGCTGAAGGTTCCCAGGAATTAGCAATTATTAATCGCAGTGGTGAACACCTCCTAGAACTGATTAATGATATTCTGGATTTATCCAAAATTGAAGCGGGAAAAATCACTTTCGAAATTCATCCTTTTGACCTGCATCGCCTTCTGGAAACCTTGGAGGAAATGTTTAAATTAAAAGCTGCCAATCAAGATATTATCTTAACTATTAATCGCCCCATATATTTACCTCGATATGTGTTAGGTGATGAGAAAAAGCTGCGACAAGTTTTAATCAATTTACTCGCTAATGCTATTAAATTCACCATAGCGGGGGAAGTTACATTATACACTAAGACTCTACCAACACCTAAAGATGCTGAGACAGATTCTAATACTGTACTGATGCAGTTTATGGTTGAAGATACAGGGCCAGGAATATCGAGTGAGGAAATCAATGCTTTATTTGATGCTTTTGTGCAAACAGAAACCGGGCGTTATTCTCAGGAAGGAACCGGGTTAGGGTTGCCAATTAGTCGAAAATTTGTGAAGTTAATGGGAGGAGATATTACAGTTGATAGCACTAGGGGTGTGGGGAGTAAATTTAGTTTTGAGATTCCGTTAGATTTAGCTACAGCCCAGCCCCTGACTATTACTCCTCTGTCTAGCCGGAAAATTGCGATTGAATCTGATGGTCAAAATTACCGAATTTTAGTAGTAGATGAAGTTCCAGAAAACCGACTATTGGTAGCTAGAATTATAGAACCTTTAGGATTTCAGGTTTTGGAAGCAGAAAATGGTCGGGAGGCGATCGCCACTTGGGAAACTCACAAACCGCAACTAATTTGGATGGATATGCGGATGCCAATTATGGATGGCTATGAGGCGACGCGCCAAATTCGATCGCGTCCCTGTGGTGATCAAGTTAAAATAATTGCTCTCACCGCCAGCGCCCTAAGTGAACAGGAAGTAGATATTATAGATGCTGGCTGTGATGATATCTTACGCAAACCTTTTCAGAATCCCGATTTACTGGAAAAAATGGCAATTCATTTAGGTCTGCGCTACCGTTATCTGATGGAAGCTAACCCCCCTAGCGCTGCTTCTCAATCACTGCGCCCCCTTACACCGCAAGCCTTAATGGTGATGCCTTTCGATTGGCTAAAACGGCTTCATAAGGCGGCTATTTCTGGGGATGATGCGGAGGTATTCCAATTAATTACTCAAATTCCCGAATCAGAAACGGAATTGGTGGCCACTCTCACGGAGTTGGTAAATAATTTTCGATTAGATACAATAAATGATGTTACTCAAACTTTGATTTGAGTTGTATTATAGGGATTTCCAATATGAATCGCGATATTAGTTCGGAATTTCAACCTGATATTTTGATTGTTGATGATATTCCAGAGAACCTGCGCCTCCTGTCGCAAATGTTACTAGAACAGGGCTATAAAGTCCGTAAAGCTATCAATGGTCAGCGGGCGCTACAGGCGGTAGAAGCGGAAACACCTGATTTGATTTTACTGGATATTATGATGCCAGAATTAGACGGTTATCAGGTGGCTAAATATTTAAAGGATGACCCGACAACTAGAGAGATTCCTATTATTTTTCTGAGTGCGTTGAGTGATACGATGGATAAGGTATTAGCTTTTGATTTGGGAGGGGTAGATTATATTACTAAACCCTTTCATGTGCAGGAAGTCTTAGCGAGGGTGAGAACCCAGCTAACTATTAGTCAACAAAAACAGCAATTAATCACCCAAAATCATGAATTAGAGCGAGAAATTACGGAGCGCCAAAATATAGAATCGGCACTGCGGATTTATATTCATGCCATGTCCCATGATTTACGAAATCCGGTTACTGGAATGTTAATGGTGCTGCAAAATCTCCTGAAAAAAATACCAGAAAATTATGAAGAATTACCTGTAGCCCCATCAATTTTAAAGCGCATGGCTAACAGTTGCACGCGCCAATTGGCTTTGATTAATTCCCTTGTGCAAACCAGCGATATAGAATTAAAAGGTATTCATCTTAATTGTCAATCGTTAAATTTGCGTCAATTTACTAACAGATTATCTCTAGAATTAGAGCTAATTTTACAAAAGGAACAAGCGGAAATAAACAATCAGATACCGGAGAATTTACCGGCTGTTCAAGCTGACCCTAATCAGCTATGGAGAGTTTTTGATAATCTGTTATATAATGCGATTAAATATAATCCTCCGGGTATTATTATCACTCTGTCAGCGGAGTTAATTACAGAATTTATCTCCCTAAAAAATACCGAGGTTAAGTTAATCCGATGCACTGTAAAAGACAATGGTAATGGTATGAGTGAACAGGAATTAGATGGGATTTTTGATTTATATAAACGGGGGCGAACTGTGGGTAATATTCAAGGGTTAGGTTTGGGTTTATATTTGTGTCGGCAAATTATCAACGCCCACGGTGGTAAAATAGGTGCGATCGCCACTCCGAAGGAAGGAGCAACATTCTGGTTTACTTTACCTATATTTGATGAGTAACTAGACATATAAACACTGCTATCAACAGCGGGATTATTGCTGATATTTATTTCCATCCTAGAAGGCGTAAAATCGGGATAATTACATAGTGAATTACTGCCAAAGATAAAGCAATGGTGCAGCCCAATAAACCGACAAAAGTAATACCAGACCAGAACTGTAACCACTCTGGTATCAGGCCAACTTGGGGAAATTGTAGTAATAGATCAATTTGCCGAATCTCCAAGTTAGCTAAACCCCAAAAAATGGCGCTGGTGGTGCTGGCGGAAACGATCGCATAAACCGAGCGATGGCTTTTCCAACCCAATCCCCACGTTAAAATAAGGGTAGTAATTCCTATACAAAACCATCTCGCCATAGCCAAATTGCCCAACCCTGGCACTGAGGAGATGGTACTGATAATGCGCCACAGTAACCCCCCCGTTAAATATCCTAATACACCCATCCCGGCCGCCCATTTATAGCGACGGCGTTGATTAAAACCTGCGCCATCGGTCAAGCCCAAACCTGTGCCTAAACCAGCTAAACTTAACACTATAATTTCCGCGCCCAAATTATTAGATAGATGACGGAAAAACAGGTGTAAAGAAGGCTTGAGTAAATCCCCTAATATTTGACCGAAGGGAGACTGATAGGCTAAAATAAACCCTAACCCTGCCCCCACCATGCCTCCTGAACTAGCCAGCCCGATTTGCCAAAGGGTTTGAGTGGTAGCCTGAGATATAGCCAGGACGCTCCGCCCAACCAATTGTAATCCCGTCCAGATAATGCGATCGACTTCAATCAATGCAGTTTTGATCACATCGAGACACAGTTGAGGAAATGACATCATTCGGCGGGGATGCTTTTTCATTCTGGCGATGCGGAATAGATCGGTTTGAATATCATCAGCATTTTGGGGGCGGTTATTTAGATCATTCTCGACCATACAATCAAGTAATTCCGCCAAGGCTGGAGTGATTGCCACCCGATGCCATTGCAATTTTCCGGTCATGGGGTCTTCAAGTTCGGCGGGAAACACACCCGTTAACAGGTGGATACAGGTTCGCCCCAAAGCATAAAAATCGGCAGCCGGAGTTATGGCGGCTCCAACTATTTGTTCCGGGGGACTATAACCGGGAGAAACTAGGCGGGTATGGCTTCTGGGGGTAGTTTCTCGATCGCTATGGACTAAAGCCCCAATTTGTTTCGCGCCGCCAAAGTCAATCATCACCAAGGGACTATCGGCAAGGTGGTTGTAGTCGAGGGTTTGTGGGTGGGGTAAACGCAACATCAGGTTAGACGGTTTCAGGTCTCGGTGTACAATTCCGCGTTTGTGTAACTCCCGCAAAATATCCAAAGCCTGATGCAGCCACAGCATGACCAACTCTTCAGGACAGCCTTGGGGATATTCGGCGAGAACTTCCTCCAAGGTAGGGCCGTTAATTTTTTCCATGACTAAGCAGGGAAATTCTAACGGTTTACGGTTGCGTCTTCGTAGGAAAAAATAGCCGTCTGGGACTACCCGTGGGACTCCCGAATGGTGTAGGGATGCCAAAACTCTGGCTTCTTGTTCAAATAATTCTAGGGCTTTGGGGTCGGGTTGCACGAGGACTTTCAGGACTTTTTCGGATTTGGTTTTCAAGTCCCAAATGGTGTACAGCCGGGAAAATCCCCCACTTCCTAGACTATCTAAGGGAATATAGCGATCGTTGAGTTGCAATGGCGCACCGCAACTTTGACAAAACCTATTACCCCAAGGCTGGCCGTGGGGTTTAGGGCATTTGGGGTTAATACAGTGAACAGTAGATGAAACGGGATGTTCCACGATAGCGACCTTAGTGGTCCAACTCAACAGTTAATTGTGCTATCGTCCATGATAACGTTTCTGGGCGAGATGTTCCTAATTAGTGACGTGCCTTAATTGTTCAAAAGTTCGATACATTTGAGCGGCTAACTGTTTAGGATTCCACAAGGGGGCGAGGGTGTCTGGTTGTTTAACTCTGGCTAAATGGCTACTAATTTGCTGTCTTAATGGGGCATTGTGACCAAATTCAATCCCTAGTTGGGTGTATTCTTCCCAACTCCAAGCTACACCTATATCTAGGTTAACTGCTTTTAGGAAAGCATAACCCATCCGCGATAAATACTGTCTGCCTGACCTGGTGACTACGGGTAATTCTGACCATAATGCCTCTAGGTTATGGGTTCCTCCATTGTAGGGGTAGGAATCTAACATGACATCCGCAACTTTATAAATCGCCCGGTGTTCTTCTTCGGTTTGGGTGAGTCCTAAGAAGATTAAACGATTTAGATCAACCCCTACTTCTTGGCAGGCTTGGTTATACATTTCTCGCAGGAGTTGGGCATCGCCTTGACCTTTCCGAATTAATACACTATTGGGAACCGATCGCAGAATATTAACCTGGGCTTTAATCATCTCCCCATTGGTTTTTCGCCCCGGCGCAACGCATAGATAAGCTACTGCATTCGGGGGGATATTTAACTGTTGTCTTACCATGTTTCTATCTACGGGACGGGTGGGAAGTCCGGCTATGGCTACGGCGGTATCTGGTAGCCTAACTAGGCGTTCGAGATAATGTTTTTCTATTCCTGGTGGGTGACTATGTTGGTCACAAATTAGATAGTGATTACGGGTGAGATAGGGGGCATCAAATCCTAACCAAGTTACACAAACTGGGGCGGGGGATTTATGCAAAACTTGCACGTTTACTGGAATGGTTACTGAGTCGAGATCAACTAATACATCAATGCGATCGCTTCGGATTTGTTGACTTAATTCTTCTGGGGATGCAAAACCATTAGGATAGGATTTCGGCCAATAACATTTAGCCACGGTTTGTTCATATCTGGCTGTTACCTCGTCGGGGTGCAGTATCCCACTAATATATAAATTAATATGGGGGGTAATTGCGGACATTTCTTTGATGACTCCTTCCGCACACCAACCCACGGAATGGCGGCGAAAATGCTTGGAAAGAAAACCGATTTTTAAAGGTGAACGCGGTTCGGCATAAATCGACGGGGGAGTGGCTATGGGTTCTTGGTAATAATATTGACAAATTAGACGATAAAAGTGGGCGTTTCCTTCTAAGTTATCCCGGAGGTGAGGAACTGTAAATAAAATGATTTCATAAATTAGCCTAATTTCAATCTGGGTCAGGGTTTCTATGCTATTATTACAGATTTTTATCAATTCTTCTAGTTTGGCTAATGCCTGTTCACAAGCCCCTGATTGAGTATAGGAAAAAATATAGGCGATCGCACATAGGACTGGTAGAGTTTTACCGCAGTTTTCCCAGTAGCGATCGGCTACTTTTCGGGCTTTTCCTAAATTGGTGGAATGGCTGAGAAGATCACATAGTTGTTGATAGGCTTCGGCAAAATCTGGTTTAAGCTCCAGGGCTTTTTCTAGGTTGGCTACGGCTTCTTTGGGTTCCTTTTGTTTTTGAATGTGGGCGAGGCGACAGTAAACTTCTGCCCATTCTGGTTTTAATTGTAGGGTTTTTTGATAGTTGGCGATCGCCTCTGGTAGTTGTCCAATGGTTGCCTGCATATTAGCTAAATTAGCATAGGCATCGGGAAAATTGGGTTTCAGCTCAATGACTTTTTGATAGTGATTAATGGCATCTTGGTGGCGGCGCATTTTGGTAAAAATACGGGCGGTGTGTAGATACATTTCTGGCATTTTGGGGTTGAGAGAAATGGCTTTTTGTAACTGTTCTAAAGCCTCTTCTAATCGGTCTTGCTGCACCCGTAAACAGCCGATATTAGCATAGGGTTCCGCCCAATTGGGTTTCCGGGAAATTGCCCGTTGATAACTGGCGATCGCCTGTTCGTATTCACCCCGCCGCGCCAGAATATTGCCAAACTCAAAGTTAAATTCGGCTTCTACTAAATCGGGTTTTAATTCTAAGGCGATTTTCCAGGAATTAATGGCGGCTTCTGTATTTCCTAATTGTTGATAAACTCTCCCTAAATTCCAATGTACCGCCGCCAAGTCCGGTTTAATCTCAATGGACTTTTGATAAGCGGCGATCGCTTCGTTTACCTGCCCATTTTGCAGATACATCGTCGCTAGATTAGCATGAACTTCCGCAAAATTAGGATTAATTTCTAAGGCTTGATTATAGGCGCGAATTGCTGAGGATATTTTGCCTTGAAAATGTAAGGCATTACCTAGGACTACATAGACTAATAAAAAATTAGGATCGAGTTTTAATATTTCCTGACAGGTGGCAACAGTTTCCTCTAATTTGCCTTGAGATAAATATAATTCTGCTTGTTTTTGTAAAGATAATACCCTGGGATTTATCGGCTTTTCTGCCACAAATTTCTCATCAGTTTTAATTAATAACTGTTCAGTGGGAGAGGTAACTAAATCCTCTGATTCCTGGGTGTCTTCCTGATAGTGTAATTCCCCTTCTAAGACTTGACCAGAAAAATCTACCCCCTGTTCATCAAAACTGTCGGTGGCATCTTCTATAAAATTCATCGATTCACTGATAGACCCCGAAACTGGAGTTTCTAGCAGAGATTTTAATTCGGCAATTTTGGCGAGAATATCACTATTATTAGCATCAAGTTTTAGGGCGGTTTGATAATTGGCGATCGCCTCATTAATCTGACGATTTTTTGCCAACGCTTCCCCCAGTTTTAAATAAAATTCTGGTCGATTAGGTTGTAGATTAATCGCCCGCTGATAACAGGTAATCGCCCCCGAAATATCCCCTGATTTAATCAGAGCATTTCCTAACATCCAATGAACAATCGCTAAATTAGGAGCAATTTCTAGGCATTTCTGATAACAATTAATCGCCTCATTCCATCTCTCTTGTTGATAATAAATACCTGCCAAATTACTATAAGCTATGCTATAATTAGGCTCGATTTCTAACCCTTGAGTATAAGCCCAAATCGCCAAATCCAGAAAATTACACCTTTGCAGAGCATTACCAACTCGCCCATAGGCCGTAGCCAAATCAGGCTGTAATTCCAAAGCCTTTTCTAAAGCCGAAATAGCCGGATCAATTTCCTGATTATAAATATATGCTTCTGCCAACAGGATATAAACCTCGGCATTATTAAGATCCAGTTCTAAAGCCTTCATATAAGCGTCAATACTAGCCGGATAATCACCCTGACTCAAAAATTGCTGACCTTGACAACAATAAACCTTAATCTGTTCGGAATTCACTAACTTACCTCAAATGCGTGTTTATACAACTAATAATAATCTGTGATAGTATTAGGCAGAATTGGCAACCCTCCAACAGTTACCCAAAGTTATCACTTATTCAAACCAAGGCTATGCTATGATATAATACAACACCAACGCTACTTATCCAACCCTAGGGAATTTTGGTTTTGACTCAAATCTGATGTTTGCCAAGGTACAAAACGCGATAAAGTAAAAATTGTTGATCAAACTACAGTTATCCAAAACTGTCCTTTAGGAGTATTTAGCATGAGTCCAGAACAAGACCCCGTTAAGTTAATGAAGCAACAGGTTGGCAAAGCGGCAGCAGACCGGGTTAAATCCGGTTCCATTGTCGGACTGGGAACGGGGTCAACCACAGCATACACAATTCAATTTTTAGGAGAACGCCTCAAAAGTGGGGAAATCAAAGATATTAAAGGCGTTCCCACCTCATTCCAAGCCTCTGTACTTGCCAAGGAATATGGCATTCCCCTCACCACTTTAGATGAAATTGACCATATTGATATCGCTATTGATGGTGCTGATGAGGTCGATCCTAACAAAAATTTAATCAAAGGTGGTGGTGCCGCTCACACTCGCGAAAAAATTGTAGACTGTTTAGCAGATCAGTTTATTGTAGTTGTAGATGGTTCTAAAATGGTAGATCGTCTGGGTTCTACATTTTTATTACCCGTGGAAGTTATACCAATGGCGATGACTCCGGTAATGGCAGCTATTACTAAACTTGGGGGGAAACCGACCCTGAGAATGGGAGTCAAAAAAGCTGGACCTGTGATTACAGACCAGGGAAATATGGTGATTGATGTCAAATTTGATGCGATCGATAATCCCGCCGAATTAGAAAAAACCCTCAACAATATTCCTGGGGTTTTAGAAAATGGTTTGTTTGTGGGTGTAGCTGATGTTATCCTAGTGGGAGAAATCAAAGACGGTCAACCTATTGTCCGCGAGATTTCATAATCCTAAAAACCGGGGGATAGAAACACAAGCACTGGTTTCTATTTCCCCTAATTGTTGCAATGGAAATAGCCGATGATGCACTATAGACGGTTTGGACGAACTGAACTGCCGATGCCTGTATTATCCTGTGGTGGAATGCGGTATCAATATCAATGGCAAGATGCCTCTCCTGAAAAAATACCCCCCGAAAGTCAGCGGAATTTAGAAGCGGTAATTCGCCGTTCCCTAGAGTCGGGAATTAACCATATTGAAACCGCTAGGGGTTACGGTACATCAGAGATGCAACTGGGTTGGATTTTACCAAAACTACCCCGGGAAAGGCTAATTGTTCAAACCAAAGTTTCCCCGAAACCTGACCCGGCTGAGTTTCGCCGTGACTTTGAAAAATCCCTGAAATATTTACAGTTAGACCATGTAGATTTATTGGGTCTGCATGGGATTAATACCCCGGAACTTTTAGAATATTCGATTCGACCCGGTGGCTGTTTAGAAGTGGCTCAAGAATTACAAAAAGAAGGAAAAGTGAGATTTATTGGCTTTTCCACCCACGCGCCAACGGATGTTATTGTTAATGCGATCGCTACTGATAAATTCGACTATGTTAACCTACACTGGTATTATATCAATCAACTAAATTGGCGCGCTATTGAAGCCGCCACCCGTCATGATATGGGAGTATTTATCATCAGTCCTTCTGATAAAGGTGGGAAATTATATGATCCGCCTCAAAAGTTGGTAGACCTATGTTCTCCCATTAGTCCCATTGTATTTAACAACTTATTTTGTTTATCTCATCCCCAGGTTCATACCCTCAGTTTAGGCGCATCTAAACCTACAGATTTTGATGAACATTTACAGACTCTTGACCTCCTAGACCGTTGGGATGAAATCGTACCCCCCATTTTAGAAAAGCTAGAGAAAACCTCTATAGAAGCCCTAGGGGAAGATTGGTTAAAGACATGGAATCAGGGTTTACCTAACCCAGAAGATACACCCAATAATATTAATATTCCCATCATTCTGTGGTTAAGAAATTTGGCGATCGCATACGATATGATAGAATATGGTAAAATGCGCTATAACTTACTCGGAAATGGTGGTCATTGGTTCCCCGGACAAAACGCCGCCACTATTGACCAAGTAGATTTAAGCCACTGTTTAAAAAATAGTCCCCACGCCGATAAAATCCCCCAATTATTGCGAGAAACCCATCAACTGCTAGGCGGTCAATCAGTCCCCAGACTATCTAAAAGTTAAGTTAATCAGAATCCGGTAATAATTACCCCACTATCCTATTAGCAATAAAGCGCGGAGTAAAACTTTAGGTCTCAGAAGAGTCTTAATAGTTAGTCGTGGCGGTTTAGGGATATAAGTAGATTGACGACTAAAGTGATATTCTTGCCATCGCAAAACCACAATACAAACCAGATAAATCATATAACCTGGTTCCTCCATCTGAGTAAAAATTAACCCAAAAGACAAGGGACATAAAACCAGAAACTTAGAAATATCATCAAAACAGAGTCTACGCCAAACCACAAACCAAATATATAAAAATGATGCCAGTCCCAAAAAACCTACATCTCCCCAAATTCCCGCCCAACCAAACAGGGGAGAAAACATACTCGATTGATCTCCTAACCAACTAGCTCCTGCGGCTCCCCAAATGGCATTAGTAGCTGGGTGTGAAGTAGCCCCAAGGGGTCTTAAAATAAACGCATATTCCCGCAGCATCCAGCCTCCTAGTCTTCCTACAGTGTGACCAGGACCTAAGCCTAGTAAAGGATGAAGGGGAGACTCATAGAAAGTCGGAACAATGCGAAAGGTAGCAGATTTCAGTAAAGTAGCTTCTCCTTCGGGTCCATAAATTTCCGGCCGCATCCAAGTTTGAAAAGCACCCATACCAGGTACATTATGAATCGCCCACCAAAACCCATAAGATAATATCCCAAAAATAATTAAAAACTTAATGGCATCAGCCAGATTTTTAAACTTAGTCAATAGCAGAAATACTCCAGCAATGCCAAACACTAAAACCACCTGTTTAGCATCAGAAATAACCATGTGCCAAAAAGTTGCTAAAATCACCACAGTCCGCAACCATATAGGCAGATTTTTGGCAGCAAAAAAATAGTAAATTCCAAAGGTTAATGATACAGAAGCACCGATGACATGACCGGCACCTTGGGCAATAAAAACACCTTTGATATTGTCTTCTAATCCCTGGCGTAGATGGAGATGCAGAACATACTGTTGCACATAGGCAAATGCTAGATTAGTGAAGGATGCAAAAACAATATAGCCACGCAATTGGTTTAACTTATCTAAAGTAATCGGGACAGTCAGAATAATAACAATAAATAAAAAATGTTCACATAACAACAAGAAATTAACGGCAATATTAATTAAACCTGCGGTATTTAATAAGGCACTTGCTACCGAAATTACCAGAAAGATAAATAGGGCAACTACCATTTCTTTAATGATGGTAATTTGTTGTCGGTCTTTGACTTTGGTTTTCCACAGAGCAAAAGCAAACAGCCATGGCACTATTCCCAGATGCAATAAGTTAACAATTGATGGGAATTTTAAAAGCTGAAGTACCCGGGAAAAAAATGCCGAACTGAAGGCAACTAGAGTCAGGGTAGATAGTTTAATATATCCTTTTTTGGGTTTAGTTAATATTGGCTGATTGTGGTTAATTTTCATGAGTAACTAAATCTACTAGGATTTACTTAAAACTAACTGGTAAATTGATTTAAGTTGCTGATAATTTTGTGGTGCTGTATACTTGGCTTCAAATTCTGCTCGTGCTTCTCGACGCATTTGGGGGAGTTTTTTGGGATGAGAAATTAGGGAGTCAACTTGTTCGGTAAGACTGATAGGATCGCCGGGTTTAAATAGGAGTCCCGTGCGACCATGTTCTACTAATTCGGCGATCGCACCTAAGTTAGAAGCAATGACCGGAGTACCCTTAGCAAAGGCTTCTACAGCCACTCTACCAAAGGTTTCATACCATTTAGAAGGGAAAATTAAAACCATTGCTTCTCCCATCAATTTATACACTTCTGGGAGGGGTCTACGTCCTAACCATTGAATGTGAGGTAATTTCTCAGCAGCGGCTTGGACACGGGGAACTAAAGGACCATCTCCCACAATTTTTAAGGGTACTGGTTGACGGAGATTTTGCCAAGCATCAATCAGCACATCTAAGCCTTTTTCTACAGATAATCTACCTACAAAGAGTGCATATCCCCCTTCCCCGTTGCCAACTCCGGGATCGGGATAGACAAAGTTAGGTTTAACGATTATTTGGTCTTCTGACCACCCGGCTTGAATAAATTTCTGGCGCGCAAATTGGCTGAGGGTAATAAATATATCTACCTGATTTACCCACGTGCGAGCCATACGGTGTAGGGTTAACATGGTTGCAGTTACGCCACTGGCGGCTCGATTTTGTCGGTAACAGGCGTGAATAACTCCGGGATAAGGTACAAATTTACCTAGGCAATCTTCACAAATGCGATCGTCTCTAAAAAATAATCCATTAGGGCAAATTAATCGGTAATTTCGGAGGGTCTGAACTACGGGAACTCCCTCAGATTTAGCCGCATAGTATACCGATGGAGATATCAAGGGGAAAAAGTTTTGAACATGGACAATATCTGTGGGATGAGTTCGTAACTTCTGTTTAACTATTTGGTAGGCTTCTGTAGACCAAATGGTTGTCAAGGCTAAATTGGTTTGATTAAGGGTGGCAACTCGATCATTGCTATCTTGATAAATATCAACTTGATTACCATTTTCTTTGAGCAAATTGGCTTCGGCTTGGGCTGATTCGTCTTCCCCGCCTCGAATTTGATAATTGTTATGAATAGACAAAATACGCATTAAGATTGAGTTTATGGCTCAGTAAATTGCTATAGTTATTATACAGTAAACTTTTTCATTATGCTGGCTCTGTTGCGTTCCCTAATCCTGGCGGCGCTAAAACTGTTGTATAAATTTCTTCTAATCTTCGCGTTTGGCGATCGCGGTTGAAGTTCGCCTCCATGTGTTCTCGGCTTCGCTGACTAAGTTTTTGCCAAAGTTCAGCATCATTGAATAATCGTAATATAGACTCTGCCAACCCCGCCACATCTCCTTCGGGACTCAGAAACCCGGTTTCTCCATCGATGACGGCTTCTGGGATCCCTGCGTGGTAGGTGCTGACCACAGGAAGTCCCATGGCCTGGGCTTCCAGTACCACGTTGGGTAAGCCTTCTGAGTCTCCCTGGGATGCGGTGATGCTGGGAGTTGCCATAATGCGGGCGCGGTTCATCCAATATTTAACAACTTCCGGGGGTTGTAAGCCTAAAAATTGGTAATCTTTGAGGGTATTGGCGGCGGCGGTTTCTAGGGCGGTTCGTAGGGGGCCATCACCAATGATCACTAATTTTAGATCTGGTTGTTGGGATTGTATTTGAGCGATCGCCTTAATTAAATATTTACAGCCTTTTTTTTCGGTTAAACGGCCGACAAATAACACCACAGGTTCCCGAACGATCACCGGATCGGGTGCAAATTTATCGACATCAACCCCATGATAGTGGGAGCGAATCTTTTCAGGCGGAAACCCCTGTTTCACGAGTTGGTTATGGATAAATTTAGACACCGTTAAAAATAGTTTAGCCTCCCTTTTGAGGGTTTCTTGGCGTTGAAAATAAATCCAGTGATTGAGGGAGGTATACTGAGATGATTCTTTATTTACCGTAGCATCTGCGCCCCGGTAGTGAACGATAAGGGGAATTTTTAGCGATCGTACCCACGGCAACACTAACGCCCCACTCAAGCCAAATTGAGCGTGAATGAGAACCGGATCTAATTGTTTAATTTTCCTGTAGATACCCGGAGCAAATCCAATTAATTTAAACACCTGTTCCTGCACCTTACCGAGGGCATTATCTTGATTAATAACCATGGTTCGTTCCGGTGGTAAATACAAGCCATTAACTCGACGACAGCCAACATAGTAAGCAGTATACTTTTGTAATTTTTCAGCCGGATCTCGGATAAACGTTTGAGAGGGGGGAAGTAGGAGGCTATTAAAAATAATGATATTCACAATTATTTCACCAAGCGACTAGACGTTTTCACCATTTCTCTAGTTTGGGGTGAGAGAACCTGACCCCAAATTCTAGGCAATGTATATTGGGGATTTAAAATAGCTGATAATCCCAAATAAAAAGAAGCAGGAATATATTGTTTTTCTCCGACCAGTAATCCCGATCTGCGATAGTAAAACATTGCCAAGGTTTCTAAATATTTGCTCAGACGTTTAAGGATAGGCCAAGCCGCACGTTCTTGGATAAATTCTTCAAATGTCGGCTCTGGTTTTCCTTCTAAACGCGCGACGTGACGAGATCTTACATATCGCATCACTTGGCGTTGAAAAAAGAAGCGTTGCATAGAGCCACTTTGAGAATGAACTCGATAAAGCAAAAGGGGTTCTGGAAGCGAGATAATCGGCCCATACTCAGCCATGCGATCCATCAGTTCCAAATCCTCAGCAGGAAAAAATTCAGCCCGATATCCACCCACTTTGAGTATAATATCTTTTTTAAATAATGCTGTTGGGTGGTTGAGATTAACCACATGGCCTTGCTGACGCATTTGGTAAAATTGTGCTTCAGTTGTCGGACCTAAAGGGGAAACACTTAAAATCTCCCCTCGGGAATTAATATGATGAACTGTGGCTCCTAAACCGACCAATTGAGGCATGGCAGCAATTACCTCCATTTGGCGCTCAAAGCGTTGAGGAAGGGCAATATCGTCAGAATCCATAATCCCAATCCAGGGATATTTAGCAACCTCAATTCCCAAGTTTCTTGCCTGACTTGCACCACCGTGATCTGAATGAATTACCCTAATCCGATCATCTTGTTTCTGGTATCGTTCGATAATTTGAATTGTCTCGTCTTCGGAGCCATCATCGACCATAATTAATTCAAATTCAGTAAAAGTTTGATTGAGAATGCTTACAATTGCAGGATCTAAAAAATTTTCGGCATTATAACAAGCCATGATGACGCTAATCATAGGATTCTCCTAATTTGTAAATCAGATTAATAATATCATTTATATTCGAGCATTTTTTCATAGGTTTGATTCAGTAACTTACCCTTAACTTTCCAGCTATAAAATTCTTGAACTCTCTGCCTTCCTGCAAGCCTATAATCGTCAAAAACAGCAGAATTATTAGCTAAAATTGTCATAGCATTAGCTAAACCATCAATTGCTTGTTGGGGCTGATCAGCCGGTATCTTAAACCCAGTTTTTTCGGTAACAATTAGCCCTGGTCCTCCCCAATCTAGGCAAATAACCGGGCGACCCGCCGCCATTGCTTCTACACAAACTAAGCCCCCAGATTCGTGTAAGCTGGGATGAACTAACGCCAAGCATTCTGATAGTTTTTTTAGGGTTTCCGGTCGAGATAAGTGATTCCAGAATTTCACTTGGTTGGTAATTCCCAAATTTTGAACTAGGGTTTCAAGTCGGCGGCGTTCTGGCCCGTCTCCGACGATCCAATATTCAGCATCTGGAGGGAATTTTGCTTGGGCGAAGGCTTTGAGTCCGAGATGAAACCCTTTCCAGTGTAACAGGCGACCGATACTGATAAATTTAACCCCTTGAGGTTGAGAGTCGCCACACTGGTTGAGTTGAGTGATTTCTAAATCCGATAATCCTAATTGAGATAAAACCTCTACATTTTTCGCCCCTAATTTTCTGAGTCTCTGGGTGGTTTCTGCGGTGGTTCCCCTGGCTAAAATACTGCGTTGGGCAGTGAGTTTAACGAAGGGGTCTAATTCTCCTAAAGTCCTGGCTATATCTCGCATTATTTCATACATAATTCCCCGCCAACCAAAGTCTTTCCAGAAGGCTTTGGGAGCTGATTCTCCACCCCCTACTGGTCCCCATAAAAAAGGAATAGGAAGAAGTGCTAAAAAACTGGGGGTTGAGTGGCGAACATAGGTGACATGATGCACTATGTGAAAATTTATGGTTTCCTGGAGTTTTTTGGCAACTAAATAAGCTGCTATTTGCCATAAATAATAGTGCAGGTAAACTAGCTTTTTTTTGAGATGGAGTGGTCGCAGCCAGGAGGGAGGTTCGCAGTAAATTACCTGTAGTTTAATAATGGGGTTTTGGTTGAGTTGGGCTTCAATGGTTGGGCGGTTATTTTGTCGGGTGAGAACCCAAACATTATGATATTTTGCTACTTCCTGAATAGTATGCCAACCTACCCCCGGTTCTGAACCTTCTCCGGGGCGACAGGCGTAAGCTGAAATTAGAATATTTAAAGGTTCCACGCCTCCTCCTTTGGTTTAGGAATTTGGAAATATAAAAGATGTAACTTGATTGAGAAAATTAGCTGCGGCTTGGGGGGTGTAATTATTCATTAATTTTTGCGATCGCATTCCCATTAACCTAGCTAATTCGGGATTGTGAATAAACCGGGTCATCAATTCTGCTAAATATTCCGGCTGTTGGGGATGAAAACAATAACCGTTTTCTCCATCGGTAATTAATTCCGATGCTCCGGCTAATTCAGAACACAAAATAGGTCGCCCTAAAACCATTGCCTCTAATACTACCATCCCCCAAGTATCCTCCAAAGTGGGTAAGACAAAAATATCAGCTTGGGTGAAATAAGTGGCTAAGTTATTGTATTCTACCCGACCAAACCAACGCACATAATTAGTGAGTTGATTGTGTTGACAAAAGGTTTCTAACTCCTGTCGTTGCTCACCATCACCCACAACCCATAACTGATAATTAGTTTCTCCCTGTTTTTGTAGTATAGCACAGGCTTCTAAAAGATAGCTCAAGCCTTTGCGAGGAATAATTACCCCTACAAATAAAAAGGTTAGCTTTTGAGAATATGTAGATTTTAAATCCCGATCAGGAGTACCCAGGGATTGCACCCATGGCACCTCATAGGGATGAACAAAAACTTGATTTTCTTTGGCATTTAGAATCTCTATTAGATAGTTTTTGCCACCGTGAGAGTTGGTAATACAAGCGTCAGCAGCTTTTACCATACCGCGTCTAATAGCTAGACGTAGGGGGGAGTTACGATAGTCTACACCGGGGGAACTCCCCTCGTAAGCGATGACAACTCGCCAACCTCCTATAGGTTTAAATAAAATGGCTAAAATTGTCCACACGCCAAAGGAGTTAGAAAAAATTAAATCTGGTTTAAACTGGAGTAATCGCTTGACAATATTTAGGGGAAGATAGGTAAAATTATCTCCATAACTATTGGCAGATTTTCTCAGGGAAATAATTTGGCGATCGCCTAAAATTTCCACTCTAAAACTATCCTCTAGTCCCGGTGCGAAACCATGCCAGCGACTGGTAAAAACCGTGGTATCTGGAAATAACTGGCTGTAGCAACTCAGGGAAGGTTGCCAGTAGTAAAAAGCAGATGTAAGCAACCATGCAACGCGGGTATTTTTCATGATAATTACCTAATTAATATTCGGAGATATCGGATTGTTTCATGGTTTTAATCGTTGTTAAATACTGTCCTAAAAATGGTAAACCGCCGATGGCGGGTAGGAAATATCGAGCTGTACACAGTAGACCCAAACCTGCGGCCACAGTGGCATCAAAATAAGGTTCATAGAAGATAACCAGTGCTGCATCCCGAGTTCCGACTCCCGCGAAAGTTAGGGGTAATAAACCCGCTAAAATTGCCAGGGGAGAAAGGGCGAGGCTGGACATAAATGGAGCCCAGGCGTTGAGAGCTAGGATAAAAAACCAGATTTGCAAGAGATGGAGAAACCAGATAAAAATTGAAGTCGCGCTAATTTTCACAAGTTGGCGTTTGTCGCTCCAGAAGTAATTGTGCATTTGAGCCCATGAGATTTGCAGTTTTTTAACTTTTTCTTTAATTTTATTGGGGGCAACTTTGCGAATTATTCGGAAGAATAAATCAGCAAATTTACGGGAGCCTAAAATTGATAATCCCACCAATAAACCGATAGTTACACCAAGGGTCATAGTCCAGAATAGCAGGTCTTTTTGGGGATACAAAAGCAATCCAAATACGCACCATAGCAGCAGGGAGAGTAGGTCGCAGGATTTCTCAAAAACCACCAGGGAAAGGGACAGGGAACCGCTCAAATGCCCCCGTTCTCGCATGAAGTAGGCTTTAGCAATATCCCCCATTTTGGACGGTAAAACCATGTTGAGGACGCTGGCGGCGAGAATGAGGCGGTTGGCTTCTGCAAATCCGAGATAGGTGCTTTTGGGCATAAGTTGTTGTAGTCGCCAAGCGGTAAATAAAGTAATAGGAATTACCATGGCTAAACTCACAGGCATCCAAAAGCGATCGGAATTTAGAAAGATGTCTGCTAATCCTTGCAGGTCAATTTTAGAATAAATAATTGACAGGATAATAATGCTAACGGCAATGGAAATAAATCGCTTCATAGAGACAAATCCTAGGGCTAAAATTTAGTTGTCTTTGTGATGGTCATATTCCATCCTACGCAGGCGCAGTTGAATATCTTCTAGCATTTTTCGATTTACAGCCATTAAATCAGCAATTAAACCAAACATCCACAATTGAAAACCAATTAAAATTAGGATAGCCGCTAAAATTAAACTGGGAGCGCGAGCGCGGGTAGGTTCTCCCACAAATAGCACTAACCAACGGATACATAATATCAGTCCTAAACTCAGGGGAAAACTTCCTATAAAAGTGAATAATCGCAGCGGTCTATAGGTCATGAAAATTCTAAAAATGGTAAAAATTGACCGCTGGATATAGGAAGGAATACTTTTAACTAATCGGGAAGGTCGTAAATAGGAATTAGTACGGATGGGTACGGATGTAATAGCGATACCTTTTTGACCTGCTTGAATAATGCTTTCTAAGGTATAAGTATATTCATTAAAAACATTAAGCTGCATGGCTGCTTGGCGACTGAAAGCTCTAAAACCACTGGGAGCATCGGCTATTTTAGTGCTACTGGCAACTCGCACAACACGACTACCGAGTTTTTGCAGGAACTTTTTAGCAGCAGAAAAGTGTTTAATATTCTGAATTGGTCTGGCTCCAATGACGACTTCTGCATAACCTAATAAAATGGGTTCGATGAGTTTGGGTATATCTTGGGCGCAGTATTGGTTATCAGCATCGGTGTTAACAATAATATCTGCTCCGGCTTTTAATGATGCTTCAATTCCTGCCATAAATGCTTTAGCCAAACCTTGATTATGGTCAAAATTTACCACATAATCAACACCACAGGCTTTGGCAACTTCTACAGTATTATCAATACTACCATCATTAATAATTAGCCATTCTACACAATCGATACCGGGGATTTGGCGGGGAAGTTCCGATAGGGTAAGTCCGATAGTTGGTGCTTCGTTAAAACAGGGTATCTGAATAATTAGCTTGGTCATAATTTGGTTGATTAATTGTGTTTAATAAAAACTGTCACCACCTCTTTTGACCATTGGGGTTGATAAACTTGTTGGTCAATAATGATTTCAGGGTTGTTGATTTCTGCTACACCACTGGCGATAATAGCGCAGGGAGAAAAGTCCTGATGGGGGGATATTTTGGCTTTGATGGCAGATTCATTATTTATCATAATATGTCTAAGTGTGATAGGGCGATCGCTTTTTTGCTTAAACAGTACCCAAAAAGGATATTCCCAGGTGTCACCCCCAAGAATCAATCCGACATCTTTACAGTTTTCAGTTAGGATAAAATCTACTGATTCACTATAGGGTGCTTGCAGTTTTGGTATATTAATAAAATATTGGTCGTTACGGCTAAGAGTCCAAAGATTATTTACCTGATTCTCTGACAAGATTTTACTGTTAAAAACTAGAGGTCTTGATTCATTAAAAATTAACCATAATAAGGAAGCAATAATCATAATTATAGCTACTGAATTGGCAATTTTAGGCTTTAATAATTTGTCCATAATTACTCCTATAAATGCTGAGGATAGGACGAAAAGGGGTAAATGTAGACGACTGCGCCAAGGAGACCAAGCAATCAAGGTACAGAACAATAAAAATCCCACTATAATCGACAGCATATAAATGGCTAAATAGTAGCGCTGTGGTTGAGGAAATTTAGGTAATTTGATGACAAATAAAATAGATAATCCCATAAATAATATTATATGAATAGGATTGCCTGCCAAATCTTCATGATTTATTAAGGTATGAATATCGAAATTTTGACCGGGCGGAAAAGTGGTTCTTTGGTCGTTAATATCAACTCCAATTAATTGGTGAACGGCGGCAATACCATTAATTAATAGTAGATTAATATCTCGAGATGAAGTGCTTAGGTGTAGGGCTATATTTCGGATAGTGTTAGAAATTAAAATCGGGATGCTGAAAACCTCTAGTTTGTAGTCTCCAGAGGTTCCTAAAATTGAACCAAATACCTCATAATTTCTCTGAAAATGACCGAAATTAATAGCTAAAGCGATCGCACCAATAACCATAAAGGGTTGCCATACTTTCCAGCCACATTGCTGGAGACTAACTAAGCCAAACCATAATCCGAAGGGAAAAAGATAAAAATAGGCGGTTCCTTTAGTTAATACGGCTAAACCTAAACTTGCACCAATAGCTAAGGGATAGGAAACTCTTTTTTTATCTTGAATAGAAATGAGTGTATAATAGACAAAAGCCACCATCCAAAATGCACCCACATAGTCGGTTTGAGTGCTAGATGCTTGTAAAATACCCATGGGAATTGTGGCACAGAAAACGGCGGCAAATACCTGCGATCGCAGTCCCCCACCCAGTTGTTTAGCAATTAACGATATCCCGATAATACTCCCTACCATACTAACCCATTGAACGAAATTAGCGAGGCGATCGCCACCACTAAGAATTTGCAGATTTGTCACAGCAAAACCCGACCAAAGACCAAGGGATATTTGTCTAGTAATTGAGGTGGGATAGTGATTAACGCTACCATTTTGCATCCAGTGAACTACTCTACTCATGTGATAGGTCATAGAGTCCCAGTTATTAGGGGGTGCGATCGCAGCAGTTAGGCCAATTATGAGGATAATAACTGCGACGCTGGCGATCGCCAATTTGAGAAACACCGAAATATTATCAAATTGCCAATTAACCAACTTAATTTGACTTGTCCTCAGAATTTTACCAACCGTCAAACCTAAGATAATATTAACTATAATCCATACCATAAATAATGGCATAAATTTGAGCCACCCAAACATACTCAGTAATTCGGTAATTAATACTACTAAAGTTCCCCAGGCGAGTCCAGTTGATAAAATCCCACTCCGCCAACCTTGTCCGCTTTGACGAAATATCAGAAACAGAAATATAAGTGGAAGTAAAATCAGGATGGCAGACATCTGTTTAACCTCAGCATTCAGGTAGCGAAATATTAACTATACTTGTTCAAAAATAATCCGGGAAAACTCGGATGCTGAGTTTTGTTTAACCCAATTTTGCATGGGTACAGGATCGCAAATTTCCAGAGGATTAGGAATTTCTAAAAACTTAATTAATCCCTTAGCAATTTCTTGGGGTTGGCTAGAATCAACAGTTAATCCCAGATGATAGCGTCGCACCATTTCTCCCATTAATCCATAATTAGAACATAGTACAGGTTTGTTAGCCGCCGCCGCCAATAAGAGAATACCACTCATCCCCACATGGCGCTGATACGGTGCTAAAACTACATCGGCAATTTGAAAATAAGCCATAACTTCTGACTCCGGCACAAATTGATAATATCTAATAATTTGAATTGGCTTAGTTTGACAAATTTCGGTAATTTGGCTGTCTAGGGAATTAGCAATGCTAGACTCTCCAACCAGGAGAATACACAGTTTCTGACACAAATCTGCTGGTAAACTAGCAATGCTATCAAGTAGCTGATAGATGCCTTTACGTGCTGTTAAAGCACCAAATAACAGAAATACTCGGCGCTGAGAATCAATTTGGAGACTCTTGCGCCAATCATCTATTATAATGGGTTTGAAATTATCCAATTTGACCGGATCAGGAAGGTAGACAGCTTTAGGTTGACTCGGAAACTTAGGAAACTGATTAAGTTGGGGGACGGCGAAAGGATCAAGGCAAAAAATAGTTTGCAGTTGAGGATTAGCCAAAATGCGTTTTAGGGCTATTTTTTCGCGTAACTGTTGCAGGTAATTTTTCCAAGTGCGATCGTAATTAGCTAATTGGTGATAGTGAAAAGTCGGCCGAAAATAAATCCCCGAAAATGTGCAGGGTGATTTTGCCCCCAACGCTAGGGGAATTTGACAGGTATCAAAATACATAATCAGACAATGATCGGGTCTCAAGTTGGTGGCATACTTGCAGAAAATTTCCCACTCTTGAAAATGGCGGCTTAGTCTTTTTAGCCTAGATTTTCGGGAGTTAAGATGTTCTTCTTCGGCTTGGGTAATTGGCACAAAACGGATGTCTTGATGATGATCACCTTGACTCAATTCGACCACATCGTGATGTGCCTCTATAAATCTAGGAGATACAACAATCTCCAAGTTTTTTGGGATTTTGTGGATTTGCCAATATTCAATTAAATGGCGAATATAAGTGGGATGATGACCGCGAATCGAAAGGTCAAATAACATCAATTTTTGTGGATAATTTTTCACGGTGATTTTATCCCCTAGATTTATCGACATCCAATGATAGTCATTCCTCTAAATAAAAGGGGAGTGTTGGCTAATTTTTGTCTAAATTTATAAGGAAAAATGTTTAATAAATATTCTACCAACTTAATCACATTAATTGATATACTATTGATGGGAATTTCTAAGTAAATTTTGCCGTTAGACTTCACCCAAATTATCTTAGAAAAACCTACTTTATTAAAAATATCATACATTTCACTGAGTTTATATTCTTTTAAATGAAAGCCAGTAGCTTGCTGATCAAAGTGGCGAGAAACATCATGGGGGCCTGAATACCAATTAGGTGTGATACAAATATACTTACCATTGGCAGCTAAAGTATTGTAGATATTTTCAAGCTGTTCTAAAGCATCATCAGGATGTAAATGCTCCATTAATTGATGACTATAGGCTAAATCAACTGTATTTTCAGGTACGGGGATACTACAGCCATCGGAAATAAAAATTTCCATATTATCGGGAATATTCGGTAGTTTAGTAATTTCGGTTGATACATCAACTGCATAAACTCGTTTTACCCGTTTAGCGACTTCTAGGGATAAACTACAATCACCAGGACCTATTTCTAAATAGGTGATTTTTGGGTTAAGAAAACGGGCTAATAATTGCAAACGCTGGTTAACAATCCAAGTTTGAATTTCGGGGCTAGATTTCCGGGTAAGTTGAGGATGATGCGGGACTTTTTGGAAGAGTTGATTATATACCTCAGTGTATAAATGCCCATTAATGCGTTCCTCTCTGCTAGAATTCATTAACTGGCGGGCGAGTTCTTGTTCAATTTGATAATGTTCTTGAATTTGCTCCCAGGTGCGGCTATCTCTAGCATCAGTTTTGGGAGTATAAACCTGAGTTTTTTCGCTCTGAGTTTTAGTCATAATTAATCGGTAAATTGAGGTGGTACGAATTAGGTAAAATACGATAAACATTCAACTAAATCTCGGAAATTTAGGTGTTTATATGGAGATTGCTAAGACTCAAACAACCAAACAACGGAGAAATTATAGTTCTCGGCTGAATTATAGTAGGCGCGGTTATCAGAAACAAAATTTTATGTTGATTATGGCACGGTTTTCATGGGAAGTCAGCTATGGACAGTTATTGATAGTTAATATATAATTAGAGTTTAGATAATTAAAACTGATGCAATCATCTTTAACAATCAAATCCATATTAATTATAATAGAATAATCAAAGCATTGTTGGGAATTATTAACTATGGCTCTAGTTCAGCCCGATGTGGCACTTTTCCTTCGTTATATCGGCGGAGGTGGTGCGGAGAGGGTTATGCTAAATCTGGGTCGTGGTTTAATTGCAAAAGGCTTCAAAGTAGACTTAGTTATAGGTAAAGCCTGGGGGCCTCACTTGGCAAAAGTACCACCAGAAATAAGGATAATTGATTTGGGGGCTTCTGGGGTTTGGGGTACTATTTGGGCGCTGAGAAATTATTTGCAGGAATCACAACCAAAGTCGCTACTTTCTGCCCTCCATTATGCTAATGAAATGGCGGTTTGGGCAAAACGTCTAGGGGGAGTTTCCACTCGGGTGGTTGTGTCTGAACATAATACTTTTTCGGAGGCAATACAACATACTACTAAACTTAGAAAAATTTTGCTGCCGTTGTTTGTTCGCTATTTCTACCCCTGGGCGGATGGAATTGTAGCTGTTTCTAAAGGGGCGGCTGAGGACTTAGCTAAAAGTACAGGTTTAAATAGCGATCGCATTCAATATATTTATAACCCAGTTATCACGCCGGAATTACTGCAAAAAGCCCGAGAAACTTTAGATCATCCTTGGTTTCAACCGGGGGAACCTCCGGTAATTTTAGGAGTTGGAAAGCTGGAAGCACAAAAGGATTTTCCTACCTTAATTAAAGCCTTTGCTCAAGTGCGAAAAGTCCGGGAAGTTCGCCTGGGAATTTTAGGTTGGGGACCTGATGGCGATCGCCTCGAAAATCTCATCCAAGATCATGGTTTAGGAGATGATGCTGCTCTCTTAGGATATGCTGATAATCCCTATCCTTATATGGCAAATGCTGCAGTATTTGTGTTGTCTTCTCGCTGGGAAGGTTTACCAACGGTTTTAATTGAAGCTATGGCGGTTGGGACTCCGGTAATTTCCACTAATTGCAAAAGTGGGGCAGCGGAAATTTTAGCAGAGGGTCGATATGGTTCCCTGGTTCCCGTTGGCGATCCTACAGCCATGGCAGAGGCGATTTTAGCCACCCTCGAAGGTAACACCCAGGCTGTAAACACTTCATGGCTAGGACAGTTTAGCCAGGAAATGGCAACCCAAGAATATCTGAAAATTTTAGGACTTGATTCTCCTAATTAATCCTCATTATTAGTTGTAAATTCTCATTAAATTAGGTTATCATCTGATTAAAAAGTGATAAATATTGCTGGGCTTGTCTTTCTAGGGGAAAGACTCTTGCGGCTTTTTCTCTGGCGTTTTCCTGGAGTTTGTGCAGGCGATCGCCATCATTTAATACCCATTTAATCCCCTCGCTTAAATCCTCAATTTCATAGGGTTTGACCAGATAACCATTAACTTGGTGATCGACAATATCCTTGAGTCCAGTAGCATTAAAAGCCACCACCGGAGTACCACAGGCTAAGGCTTCTGAAGCCGTTTGTCCAAAGGATTCTTGCAAGGATGGAACAATCATCACATCGGCGGCAGAATAGACCAAAGCCAAAGCAATATCATCAGAGAAACTGCCGAGATAATTAGCTTTAAAACCTAAATCTACTGGGTTTTCCGGTTCCGCAGATCCAAAAACTACTAATTCAAGCTGATTTTGCCACCCTGACTGACTCAGCTTTTGCAGCGCCGGAAGTAGCAAATTAAAACCCTTTCGAGTGTCAGCAGTGGCGGCGATCGCCCCAAATAAAACCAGTTGTTTATCCTGGGGTAAATTCAGTAAATGTCGGGCGATTTTGGTTTCTATAGGTCGATAAATTTGGGTATCCAGACAGAAAGGAATCACCTCTACTCGTCGCTGTCCAAATAGGGAACTTGAACGCACACAATCCGCCATCCAACTACTAGGAGTTACAATAGTTAAGTTGAGATTTTTCCAGGCTTTAAATTTCCGTTTCCAAACCTGTCGGGATAAATCCCGATCGCGATCACTTTTGAGTTGGGGACATTGACCGCAGGCATTTTGGTAGCGATCGCATCCCTCGCTGTAGTGACAACCTCCAGTAAAGGGCCACATATCTTGGAGAGTCCACACTAAAGGTTTGTTCAATTTAGCCAAAGTTTCAATCTGGATAAAGCCATTACAAACCCAGTGTAAATTTACCACATCTGGGTTAATTTTAGCTACCCTAGCAGCTATGACATCAGGAAACCATTGAGGAGAAAAAAGCAGGCGATCGCGTTTTGGGTAGCGTCTCAGGGGGATACTATTAGCACCAGGACCTAGTTTAGTGATCATACTTTTTTCAGCTATAACAGTGCGATCGCCGCTAAATTTTCCCCGCACCAACATTCGAGATTCAACCCCCAGAGAAATCAAACCTCTATGTACTCTATATGCGGCTCTAGCCGCACCGCCTTCGACATCAGTTGAACTGAGAATTACTGGTTTCATCTGCGTATTTCCATGAGTTATGATTGAATATTTCCTAGGACAATTTCGTTATAAGTACCCGACCTAACAATGCGGCCTTTTTCCATAACATAAAGGCGATCGCAATGTTGTATAGTCGTCAAACGATGAGCAATCATAATCATAGTTTTAATTCCACTCAGAGATTTAATCGACTCAGTAACCAAACTTTCCGTCTCGTTATCTAACGCCGAAGTCGCCTCATCTAACACCAGAATATCCCGTTCATGATAAAGAGCGCGAGCAATACCAATTCGTTGGCGTTGACCCCCAGAAAGGCGCACTCCTCTTTCCCCCACCATGGTATTTATTCCATCGGGAAGTTCTTTGACCAAATCCATCAGTTGAGCCATTTCTAAAGCCTGTTGTAAACGTTTTTGATCAATTAAATCATCAGCCACCCCGAAAGCAATATTTCTCTCAATTGTATCTGCCATTAGAAAAATAGACTGGGGAATATAGCCAATCATATTTTGCCACGATCGCAAATTATTATAAATAGAAATATCATCAATTTTAATATCACCACCTTGGGGTATTAATAACCCCAGCATGATATCAACTAATGTAGTCTTTCCGGCTCCAGACTGACCAATAAAAGCAATCGATTCTCCCTTGTTAATCGACAAAGAAACATCGGAAATTGCTGGCAATTCACAACCAGGATATTGATAAGTAACTCCCTCAAAAATAATCTGATTATTAAAATCATGATGCTGGAATTTATCCGCAGCTAATTGGCTAACCTCTGTAACTACGGTTCGATTTAAACCTTCGCTATTTTTGAGAGTTTCAATTTCTCGCAAATCCTGACTTAATCTTTCTAATACATAGGTCATACTCCGCAATTTACTCATATCTTTACTCAAATTAGAAATAGCTGGTAGTAAACGAATTGATGATAAAGCGAATATACTTAATGCCGGAATTAATCCATCAATATCTTGTCCCAGTAAAATCATAGTTGATGTGATTCCCACTAAAAATACAATTAAAATAGCCTCAACTAATATTCTAGGGACAATTTGAAAAGAAAGTAATAAAGTTCCCGCCTCTATATATTCCCGTGATTGATAACTCAGTTGTTCTTCAAAAAAGTCATAACAGCCAATTACCTTAGTTTCTTTAATACCTCCTAAACTATGATTAACAATACGAATAATCGATTCATCAGCATAACTCACACGCTTTCCCCAGTATTTAATTTTATCCTTAAAAGCATTCAGGATGACAATTAAAGGTACAAACAGAAATATTAAAACAATTACCACTAATTTACTGGTAAGCAATAGCAGTCCACTCAAAGCTATAATAATCATTAAATTAGCAGCAGAATTGAGGATAGGCATTAGAATATCGAGAGCAAAAGACTGGGTATAAATAATTATACATTGAATTACCGAGGCACTATCCTTAGACAAGTGGAAAGTATAAGGTACAGACAGATATTCTTGGATTAATTTTTCACACAATTTCCCACGAACTTTCAGACAAAACCCAAACACATAGGTTTTAATCTGCCAGTTTAAGAAAGATTTGACCGTAAATAAACCAATAATAAATAATCCCAATAATGCTATGCCTTGGGATGCTTCTGTTAAATTTAATCCCGCATATACAGAGGCGACAAATTCACTCTCCTTAACTAAATCGGGATTACTAGCCAGATTTAAAAAAGGTCCTATCATGCCAATTCCAAAGGCTTCCAGCACTGACATTAGGACAAATAAAATCACTAAAATTACTAACTGTTTGGGGGAAGCCGGAAGAATGAAAAAAAACCGATTGATAAAATTCTGCATTTGCGCTCTCTTTTACTCCCAATGCCTTGGATATTTGGAATGCCCAAAATTTACCCGTACCATGATATTTTAGATAATAGCCACCCATTATATTGACTTTACCCTACTATAGCAATAGAAAATATTATGTAAAGTCTGCCACTGTCTGACTAACCACCGGACTATCAAGTTGATAACTGATGTCTCATACTACCCTACAGTCAACCCCAGACGGAAGAACGGGTTAAATCTCAGCCTAGCTTTACAATCAGCACCCTTATTTAAACTTTTAAGTAAAGATTCTGTAAACTACTCCGTATTTTCACGGATATATGACAAAATTTAAAAAATTAAGCCCATCAGTCAGTTGAGACTGGGACTTGAGTGATTCTTCCCGCAGCTTGGCATCAGCTTTTTAGCTTCTTATTAACTAACCGATGATTAACCCCATGGCCACTGATATTAACTCAAGGTCTTTCCCCGTGGAATGGCCATTGTCGGCGTTCAGAGTATCGGAAAGCCTTAACACTGGTCAACAGGTAGTGATAATTGACTCCGGGGTTGAAGATTATCGGGAGTTAATTAGGGGCCTTCGCGCAGTTGTAGATGTCATAATTTTAGACCCCAACAGAGATGGTGTCCTACAGATAGCGGAGACCCTACACCAATATAATACGATCGCACAAATTCACATCATCTGCCACGGCTCACCAGGTTGTCTGAAATTGGGAAATGTGGAACTCACCTCAGAAACCCTCCCCCACTACAGCCAACACCTCGAAACCTTAAACCATAAACGGCAGCATATTTCTATTATCCTCTATGGTTGCCGAGTCGCCGCCGGACCCAGGGGGGAAACCTTCCTCAAACAACTGCATCAACTCACTGGTGCCAATATTAGCGCCTCAACTACCCCCACAGGTAATCACCAATTGGGGGGAGACTGGGATTTTCAGGCCAGCATAGGAAACCCTATCGATACTGATTCGATATTTTCCCAAGTCACAATGGCAACCTACAGCCACACATTAGCCTTTGAGTCCGACGACTTCAACACCAACAGCCTCAACGCCTGGTGGAATTTTATCACTCCCAACAATAACAGTTCCTACCTACTCACCGGAACAGGTACATCAGATGCTTATGTAGAACTATCAGTCCCTGGTGCTACTGATATGTGGAATCGCAACCGTAGCGCCTCCAGACTCATGCAGGCGGCTCAAAACCAAGATTTTGAGTTAGAAATCAAATTTGCCGCCGACCCCGCCTTAAATAAGCAAATGCAGGGGATTTTGGTAGAGCAAGATGATAACAACTGGCTCAGGTTTGATGTCTTTAAAATTAATTCAGATTTAGCCTTATTTGCGGGTTCGACCCGTAACGGTGGTTCCCGGTCTATGATTCGTATGGGGGTACAACCCGGACAAGCCCGACACCTGAAAGTTAACCGCACTGGGGATGTCTGGACTCTCAACTATTCCCCTGATGGTTCAACTTGGACGACAGCCGGGAGTTTTACGGAAGCCTTACAAGTCCAACAGGTGGGGTTATTTGCGGGAAATGCTGACAGTTCATCATCTCCTCAGTTTACCAGCCAGGTGGATTACTTTTTTAATACAGCGGCTCCTATTATTCCAGAAGATGGTCAGGTTGTTACTCCAGAACCAGTTGAAAATCAGCCACCCATAGCCAATGATGATACAGTCAGAGTAGAACCAAGCCAGTCCGTTATCATTGATGTATTGAGCAATGATAGCGACCCGGATGGTGTTTTAGTCCCAGATACGGTGACGGTGGTTGATTTACCAGACTACGGTACTATCACCGTTAACCCTAACGGAACAATCACCTATAGCCATGACGGTTCATCTACCAGTACGGATAGCTTTACTTATACCGTAGAAGATGATGATGGCGCTACCTCTAACGAAGCTACCGTTTTCCTGACTATCGAGGAAAATCAGCCACCCACCGCTAATGATGATAACGCCACGGTCCGCACCGGAAACGCCGTTACCATTAACGTCCTTAATAATGATAGCGACCTTGATGGTGTTTTAATCCCAGATACGGTGACGGTAGTTGACTCTCCCAACTACGGTAATATCACCGTTAACCCTAACGGAACAATCACCTATAGCCATGACGGTTCATCTACCAGTACGGATAGCTTTACTTATACCGTAGAAGATGATGATGGCGCTACCTCTAACGAAGCTACCGTTTTCCTGACTATCGAGGAAAATCAGCCACCCACCGCTAATGATGATAACGCCACGGTCCGCACCGGAAACGCCGTTACCATTAACGTCCTTAATAATGATAGCGACCTTGATGGTGTTTTAATCCCAGATACGGTGACGGTAGTTGACTCTCCCAACTACGGTACTATCACCGTTAACCCTAACGGAACAATCACCTATAGCCATGACGGTTCATCTACCAGTACGGATCGCTTTACTTATACCGTAGAAGATGATGATGGCGCTACCTCTAACGAAGCTACCGTTTTCCTGACTATCGAGGAAAATCAGCCACCCACCGCTAATGATGATAACGCCACAGTCCGCACCGGAAACACTGTTACCATTAACGTCCTTAGTAATGATAGCGACCCTGATGGTGTTTTAGTCCCGGATACGGTGACGGTAGTTGACTCTCCCAACTACGGTAATATCACCGTTAACCCTAACGGAACAATCACCTATAGCCATGACGGTTCATCTAGCGGTACGGATAGCTTTACTTATACCGTAGAAGATAATGATGGCGCTACCTCTAACCTAGCGAATGTTAGCATCACCATTCAAGAACCATCAGCAGACCCAAATCCCACCGTTCTTGATATCTGGTATGGTTCAGAACAGAGTTTTGGTCATATTGGTAAGCCTCTAGTTTGGGTCAATATCCTTGGTTACGCTTTCGACCCAGACGGTATATCTTCTCTAAGCTACTCACTCAATGGAGGACCAGAAATTCCTCTTCGTCTTAATGTTCATGGTGAATCGAGGAATCCTCGTTTATCAAGAAATGGCGACTTTAACGTTGAAATTGCTTACACTGATCTCAACCCCGCATCTGATCACGATGATATAGTTGTCATTACAGCAGTTGATACACTGGGTCATATTGCTACCGAATCTGTCACTATTAAACATGAATTAGGAAATGCTTGGCCGAAAACTTATTCCATTGACTGGAGTGAAGTTGATCAAATTAACGATGTAGCACAAGTGGTAGATGGTCTGTGGACTTTAACAGATGATGGAGTCCGCACCGCTGAAACAGGTTATGACCGCTTAATTGCTATTGGTGACATTGGATGGGATGATTACGAAGCCACTGTTCCCATTACGATTCATGAAACTAATACTAATGGGATAATCGGTCTGTTAATGCGATGGAAAGGACATCAACCCGATGGTGGAACCCAGCCTTATGTTCAGTGGCGCACTCATGGGGAAATTGGTTTTTATCACATGAGCAGTGGCTTGTCTTTAGAAGGATCAACCTTCTTTAATAGTGGCAGAAACATCACTCTCGAAGCCGGGAATACCTACAATTTCAAGATGCGATCGCAGACGGTAGATGATGGTAGTATTTATAGCTTTAAAGTTTGGGAAGAAAGCGAACCGGAACCCACAGAATGGGATCGTCAATCCTTTAAATCATCATCAGATTTCAGAGCCTTGTCTCATGGTTCATTGCTCCTAGTTGCTCACTATTATGATGCCACTTTTGGTGATGTTACAGTTGTTCCCTATGGAGAAGAGCGACCAAACCTCGCACCGATCGCCAATAATGATCACAGTAGAGTTAGCCAAGGAAATAGTGTTAATATTAGAGTTCTTAGTAATGATGAAGATATTGACGGTAGCTTGATGCCGAATACTGTAACTATCGTTACTGAACCCAACCACGGCACTGTTAGTATTCAAAATGGGGTAGTTACTTACAATCATAATGGTTCCTATATCAGTGGCGATCGCTTTACTTATACCGTCGAAGATAATCATGGTGCTACCTCCAACGAAGCCACTGTATTTCTGGGTATTTCGGAATTAGATTTAGCCTTCAACTCCGATGACTTTAATAGCAGCAACCTCAAGCCAGAATGGAATTTTATTAAACCTCTAGCCAATTCCTCCTATGCTTTAACAGGAACCGGGACAAGTGATGCTTATTTAGAACTTTCTGTCCCCGCTAATACTGATTTGTGGAATCAAAATCGGACCATTGCGCGACTCATGCAACCCGCCGCCAACGAAGATTTTGAGTTAGAAATTAAATTTGCTTCCGACCCCACTGTAGCCAAGCAAATGCAGGGAATTTTGGTAGAGCAAGATGAGCGGAATTGGTTAAGGTTTAATGTATCTCAAACTGGGTCAGGCTTATCAGTATTTGGTGCTTCTACCACTAATGGTAGTTCCCGTGTGATGGTTTCTGGTTCCGTGGCTACGGGAGAAGCTCGATATTTGAATGTAAATCGACAAGGAAACTTATGGACTCTCAAATCTTCTGGAGATGGTATAAATTGGAATACAGTTGGCAGTTTTATCCGTGATTTACAAGTCCAAGAAGTGGGGTTATTTGCAGGTCATGCTGGAAAATCACCAGCCATGTTTACCTCCCAGGTCGATTACTTTTTCAATATGGCGGCTCCCATTGTCCCCGAAGATGTCTCCCTCGGAAATCAGCCACCCATAGCCAACGATGATACAGTCAGAGTAGAACCAAGCCAGTCCGTTATCATTGATGTATTGAGCAATGATAGCGACCCTGATGGTGTTTTAATCCCAGATACGGTTACGGTAGTTGACTCACCAGACTACGGTACTATCACGGTTAACCCTAACGGAACAATCACCTATAGCCATGACGGTTCATCTACCAGTACGGATCGCTTTACTTATACCGTAGAAGATGATGATGGCGCTATCTCTAACCCAGCCACCGTCTCCCTGACTATCCAAGAAAATCAACCCCCCACCGCTAATGATGATAACGCCACGGTCCGCACCGGAAACACCGTTACCATTAACGTCCTTAATAACGATAGCGACCTTGATGGTGTTTTAATCCCAGATACGGTGACGGTAGTTGATTTACCAGATTACGGTAATATCACCGTTAACCCTAACGGAACAATCACCTATAGCCATGACGGTTCATCTACCAGTACGGATCGCTTTACTTATACCGTAGAAGATGATGATGGCGCTATCTCTAACCTAGCCACCGTCTCCCTGACTATCCAAGAAAATCAACCCCCCACCGCTAATGATGATAACGCCACGGTCCGCACCGGAAACGCCGTTACCATTAACGTCCTTAATAACGATAGCGACCTTGATGGTGTTTTAATCCCAGATACGGTGACGGTAGTTGATTTACCAGACTACGGTAATATCACCGTTAACCCTAACGGAACAATCACCTATAGCCATGACGGTTCATCTACCAATAGCGATCGCTTTACTTATACCGTAGAAGATGATGATGGCGCTATCTCTAACCTAGCCACCGTCTCCCTGACTATCCAAGAAAATCAACCCCCCACCGCTAATGATGATAACGCCACCGTCCTCATAGGTAACGCCGTTACCATTAACGTCCTTAGTAACGATAGCGACCCTGATGGTGTTTTAATCCCAGATACCGTCACCGTAGTTGACTCTCCCAACTACGGTCATATCACCGTTAACCCTAATGGAACAATCACCTATAGCCATGACGGTTCATCTACCAGTACGGATAGCTTTACTTATACCGTAGAAGATAATGATGGCGCTATCTCTAACCCAGCCACCGTCTCCCTCACCGTTTCCGAGTTAGACTTAGCCTTCCAGTCCGACGACTTCAACACCAACAGCCTAGACCCCCGCTGGAATTTTATCAATCCCAACAATAATAGTTCCTACCTACTCACCGGAACTGGTACATCAGATGCTTATGTAGAACTATCAGTTCCCGGTGCTACTGATATGTGGAATCGCAACCGTAGCGCCTCCAGACTCATGCAGCCCGCTCAAAACCAAGATTTTGAGTTAGAAATCAAATTTGCTGCCGACCCCGCCTTAGATAAGCAAATACAGGGGATTTTGGTAGAACAAGATGATAGTAACTGGGTCAGGTTTGATGTCTTTAAGACTAATTCAGGTTTAGCCTTATTTGCAGCTTCAACCCGTAACGGTGGTTCCCGGTCTATGATTCGTATGGGGGTACAACCCGGACAAGCCCGACACCTGAAAGTTAACCGAGAAGGGGATGTATGGACTCTCAACTATTCCCCTGATGGTGTGAGTTGGACGACAGCCGGGAGTTTTACGGAAGCCTTACAAGTGCAACAGGTGGGGTTATTTGCGGGAAATGCGGGAAGTTCATCATCTCCCCCATTTACCTCCCAGGTGGATTACTTTTTCAATACAGCCGCCCCCATTATTCCAGAAGATGGTCAGGTTGTGATTCCACCAGACGAAGACGAATCGCCTGTTATTCCAGAAGATGAACAACTGGAAAATCAACCCCCCACCGCTAACGATGATAACGCCACGGTCCGCACCGGAAACGCTGTTACCATTAACGTCCTCGATAACGATAGCGACCCTGATGGTGTTTTAATCCCAGATACCGTCACCATAGTTGACTCACCAGACTACGGTAATATCACCGTTAACCCTAACGGAACAATCACCTATAGCCATGACGGTTCATCTACCAATAGCGATCGCTTTACTTATACCGTAGAAGATGATGATGGCGCTATCTCTAACCTAGCCACCGTCTCCCTGACTATCCAAGAAAATCAACCCCCCACCGCTAATGATGATAACGCCATAGTGATGATGGGTAACGCCGTTACCATTAACGTCCTTAGTAACGATAGCGACCCTGATGGTGTTTTAATCCCAGATACCGTCACCGTAGTTGACTCTCCCAACTACGGTAATATCACCGTTAACCCTAATGGAACAATCACCTATAGCCATGACGGTTCATCTACCAGTACGGATAGCTTTACTTATACCGTAGAAGATAATGATGGCGCTATCTCTAACCCAGCCACCGTCTCCCTCACCGTTTCCGAGTTAGACTTAGCCTTCCAGTCCGACGACTTCAACACCAACAGCCTAGACCCCCGCTGGAATTTTATCAGTCCCAGCAATAATAGTTCCTACCTACTCACCGGAACTGGTACACCAGATGCTTATGTAGAACTATCAGTTCCCGGTGCTACTGATATGTGGAATCGCAACCGTAGCGCCTCCAGACTCATGCAGCCCGCTCAAAACCAAGATTTTGAGTTAGAAATCAAATTTGCTGCCGACCCCGCCTTAGATAAGCAAATACAGGGGATTTTGGTAGAACAAGATGATAGTAACTGGGTCAGGTTTGATGTCTTTAAGACTAATTCAGGTTTAGCCTTATTTGCAGCTTCAACCCGTAACGGTGGTTCCCGGTCTATGATTCGTATGGGGGTACAACCCGGACAAGCCCGACACCTGAAAGTTAACCGAGAAGGGGATGTATGGACTCTCAACTATTCCCCTGATGGTGTGAGTTGGACGACAGCCGGGAGTTTTACGGAAGCCTTACAAGTGCAACAGGTGGGGTTATTTGCGGGAAATGCGGGAGGTTCATCATCTCCGCCGTTTACCTCCCAGGTGGATTACTTTTTCAATACAGCCGCCCCCATTATTCCAGAAGATACCCCCGACCTGTTACCTCCAACGGCGGCTTTACTGGCTCCTGATTTGACTCCTATCTTGGGTAGTGATACCGGATATGCTTTCACGGTTAGCTACTCTGATGACTGGGAAATTCAAGAATCTACTTTGGATGATGCCGATATTCGGGTTATAGGACCATTAGGGGTTCAGCAACTGGCTAGTTTGGTGCGTGTCTACGGTGAGGACAATGGAAACACGCGGAATGCTACCTATCAAATTGCACCTTCTGGCGGCGTTTGGGATGTCTCCGACGGCGGAACTTATACGGTCATAATGGAACCCAATGCCGTTAGTGATGTGGTGGGTAATTTTGTCCCAACTGCCACCTTGGGTAGTTTTACTATTGATTTTGGCACTAATACAACTCAAAATATTGTGTTCCCGGCTGATGCGGGTGTGGTTGATGTTAGGGATTATGGAGCGATTCCTAATGATGGTATAGATGATACTGCCGCTATTCAGCAGGCTATTAATGAGAATGCGGGTCAAAATCGGATTATTTACTTCCCTAATGGGGTTTATGATGTTAGTGGTCAGATTACATACCCTGGTAGTCAAAAGCGCAATATTCTTCAGGGTGAAAGCCGCGATCGCACTATTATTAGACTCCAAGATAATTTGGGTTTTGATACTGCCGTTATTGATACCGGAAATCCACCCGCTCAACGGTTCCGTAATAGTATCAGGGATTTGACTGTTGATGTGGGTGAGGGAAACCCAGATGCGATCGCTATTAGTTTTATCGCTAACAACCAGGGAACTCTCAATAATGTTCGCATAGTTTCCCGTGATGGACAAGGTGCGATCGGTCTTGATCTCGCTACCGATGAAAATGGACCTCTACTGGTTAAGGATGTCGAAGTCGTCGGATTTGATGTCGGTATTCGGACTTGGAATCCTACCGCTACTCAAACACTCGAAGGCGTTAAACTTGTTAATCAAAATGTTTATGGTTGGCAGAATTTTAATCAAACTCTGTTTGTGCGAGACTTAGAAAGCACTAATGCCGTTCCCGTCATTTGGAATATGCCTGATGGTTCCAGTGATTTTACGATTATGGATGCTAACTTAACCGGGGTCGGTGCAGCCGCCACTCAACCAGCTATTTATAATCAAAAAGGGATGTATGTTAATAATCTGAATACCTCTGGTTATCAACTCGCTATTCGACAGGATGATAATGGACGAGGTAACTTGTCTCAACCTGATGGTTATGTGGCTGAGTGGATGGCGAATGGTGGCTTTAATACCCTATTTGATGCTCCCAATCAGGCTTTTGAACTGGAAGTTTTGCCGACTCCCGTAGTCCCTTGGGATGATTTATCTGATTGGGTCAGTCCTTTGGCTTTTGGTGGTTTACCTAATGATGGCATTGATGATACCCTGGCAATTCAGGCGGCGATCGATTCTGGTGCTAGTACCGTTTACCTACCTAATGGGGTATGGAATATTGGCGGTAATCTTCAGTTAAGAAATAATCTACAGCGCTTTATTGGCACGGAAGCTACTATTCTAGGTAGTGGCACAATTACCGTCGCTGATGGCAGTGCCGATGTCGTCTCTGTGGAGCGTTTGGAAGCCCCAAATATTACCTTTATTCAAGACAGCGATCGGACTATGGTTATGTCCAATATGATTATTAATCAGTATTTTAATACCAGTCAAGGAACTGGGGATTTATATATTGAAGATATCAGTGGCGGTCCTTGGTCTTTCACTAATCAAAATGTTTGGGCACGTCAGATTAACCCAGAGAATATTCACACTCCCCGCATTAAGAATGATGGCGGTAATTTGTGGATTCTTGGCTACAAAACTGAGGATGAGGGGACATTAGTTGAGACTGTTAATGGTGGAAAAACTGAAGTTTTGGGCGCTTATATCCTCCATGGAGAATTTGGAGATATCCCCGTTTTTATTAATAATGAATCCTCTCTAAGCTATGTCGCAGCCAGTTTCCGAACTTTCAAGGGTGAGCCTTTACCCGCTGTCGGAGTAGAGGAAATTCAGAACCTGGAAACCAGACGAACTGTGGGACTTCCTGGCTACTACAGTTCTACCTCTTTAAATCGCGTTCCCATTAATACCATAGTTGGTACTCAAGGCGATGATTGGCTGAATGGAACAGACCCCAATTCCGCCACTCCGGGACGCGGACAAATAGATATATTGACAGGAAATGGCGGTTTTGATACCTTTGTCTTAGGTGATAGTAATTCTGTTTACTATGATGATGGCATTGATGACCAACCCGGTTGGCAAGATTATGCTCTGATTACTGATTTTAACAATGATGTGATTCAGCTTCACGGTAGCTCAGAAGATTATCGCCTGGCAGATAGTCCCCAAGGTTTACCTACTGGGTTGGCTATCTTCTATAAAGGTGATGTTACTGATGAACTTATTGGTATTGTGCAAGGAGTCAACAATATCAGTTTGAATAGTTCCTCGTTTGTCTATGTGTAATCCCTAATTACAGCATTCCTGGTTTATTGACGGTTGTTCACATAAGAGGCTACAGGTAAAACATGGCACAAACTTATCCTCCTCATCCCCGCGTTAGCATTGGTCTACCTGTCTACAATGGGGAAAATTTTATACAGGAAACTTTAGATTGTCTATTGTCTCAGACTTTTGATGATTTTGAACTGATTATTTGTGATAATGCTTCCACAGACCGGACCGAGGAAATTTGCCGAGATTATGCCGCTAGGGATAAGCGTATCCGTTATTATCGCCATCCTGAAAATTTGGGTGCTGCTAAAAATTATAATCGAACTTTTGAATTGTCTACCGCTGAATATTTTAAGTGGGCAGCACACGATGATTTATATGCTCCCGAGTTTTTAGAACGCTGTGTAGAAGCCTTGGATACTCACCCGTCTACTGTTTTGTGTTACCCTCAAGAATACTGGATTGATGAACAAGGAAATCCGCTGAAATCTCATGCTGATATTCTCAATTTGCGATCGCCAAAACCAACGGAGCGATTTAAACAATATCATGACCTTTGGCAACAACGTAAGTATATGCCAGGACACATGGTATTTGGCTTAATGAGAAGTGATGAACTTAGAAAAACTCAGCTAATTGGAGATTATATATGGGCAGATTTACCCTTGGCGGCTGAGTTGGCACTGCGGGGAGAATTTTATGAAATTCCCGAACCTCTTTTCTTTTATAGAGAGCATTCCCAAACCTCACGAGCCATCCGCAAAGATGCTGGTAGTTCGGCTCTTTTGAATTGGTATAACTCTCAGACAACTAGAAAGTTTGCACTCACAAATTGGACGCTTTTATGGGAATATATCAAAGTGATTAATCGGGTTCCTATCAAATTTTCCGAAAAGCTATATTGCTATGGTCAAATGGGTAGGTGGGTCTCTTGGAAGTGGAAAAGGCTCGGTTTTGAGTTGATGCAAGCTGCTGTCCAAGCCCCTAGTGTATATTTCCAAAAAACCCAAAACACTTAAATTGGCTCAAGCCATCAAAGACTTTCCCCCTTTGATGCTCATAACCTATTAATTAAATTTCCGGTTCCATAAACTCTAAAAATAAGTCCACAGTCTCCGGTTTAACCCATCCCTTATTAATAGCCATTTCTCCAAACTTGAGTCCGGTTTTATGTTGGTTTTGTAAAATCATATCAATTTGCTTTTCATTTAATAAAGCCGCTGATTTTAAATAGTATCCTAAAGGATGCTGTTCTCTGTTAAGAGCTAATTCTGGTAACTTCTCAGTGAAAAACTCTATCGTTTCCGGTTTCAGTAAACCTTGAGAATTTAAAATGTCTCCAAAACGCAGGTTTTTTCGGACTCGCTGAGTTTGTAAAACCATCTGTACTTGATCTGGGGAAAGTAAACCCGCCCTTTGTAAGACACGCCCCACAGGTCGATAAATTAAACCCCTAGGCGATTCAATCAATACATTACTAGGAATTTCCGAGTATTGTTTTTTAACCCGGTTTAACCAATGATACTCAGTTAATAGTTGTTTAGTTGCTAATAACATAAACGGCGGAATTGTCTTAGCATAGCGACCAAACAAACGATTGGGTTCTTGAACTAATCGGTAAAACCATTCTAACCCGGACTCTCGCACCCACTCTGGGGCGCGAGTCTGAAAACCAGCATAAACCGGAAATACCGCCCCAATTCCGATCATCACAGCCCGAATTTTGCCGCGATGCTGATGAATAAATTTTTCTTGTTTAGGACATCCCAGAGAAACAAAGACTAACCCCGCCCCACTATTGTGAATTTCTTGGATTAATGCCTCATCTTCGGCCGGAGTCAGGGGGCGAAATGGCAAAGATTTAAACCCCGCGACTTTTAAACGGGGAAATTCATGGCTCATCTTGGTTTGCATTTTTTCCAGCACTTCTGGTTTAGAACCTAAGAAAAAAACGCTGACGTTATATAAAGGTGCTAAGTTACACAGACTAAGGAGCATATCCATTCCTGCTACCCGGTCTTGAGGAATACCTACTTGCCGAATCATCCAGACTAGAGGCATTCCGTCAGGAGTCACCATATCAGCATTTTCTAAGATCCGAGCAAATACAGGATTCCAATAGGCTTCCATCAGCATATGAACATTTGCTACACAAACGACTCGGCTTTGTCGCCGAGAACCCCACTCCAAAATAGTTTCGATTTGGTCGCTGAACTGGAGAGCTGTAATATAAGATCCTACAACTTTAACTTGGCGAATAGGTAAGCTCATAGTTGATATATAACTTGAATATAACTAAGTTTAAAAAAAATCAAGCCATAGGTTTACTGCCAGTATAATCGACTCCATAGCTTTTTGGCAAATCAAGTTTGATTAACTTAGATTGTGATTTGTATCTTTCTTAGGAAACCTGACTAGGCAAATCATGAGGACAATGATATGTTAGTAGGTAAATATTAGCACCTCTAACTATGCTAGAAAAATCTATCTGTCCGGTATGCGGTTCGGAACATCGCCAAGTATTTTGGGAAATGTTGGATATTCCGGTTTTTTGTAATATATTATGGTCGGAGCGTGATGGGGCTATTAATTGTAATCGTGGCGACTTGAAACTGGCTTTTTGTCAAGATTGCGGTTTTATTGATAATATAGCTTTTGATCCAGAACGTTTAGAATATACCCAAGTTTATGAAAATGCTCTGGATTTTTCCCCTCGGTTTCAGCAGTATGCTCATAATTTAGCTACCAGATTAATCAATACCTACAATTTACAGGAAAAGATTATTATTGAGATTGGATGTGGTAAAGGTGAATTTCTTAGCCTATTGTGTGAATTAGGGAACAATCGCGGCATCGGTTTTGACCCGACTTATGTGCCTTTAGCTGACCATGAAGCATTTAGCGATCGCCTGACATTTATTCAGGATTTATATTCGGAAAAATATGCTAATTACCAAGGAGATTTTATCTGCTGTCGCCACACATTAGAACACATACCCACCCCCACAAACCTGCTAAAATCCCTCGCACAAATAGTGGGAAATAAACCAGAAACCGGAATTTTCTTTGAGGTTCCCAATGCCTTAGATATCTTTCGTAATCTGGCAGTTTGGGATATTATTTATGAACATTGCTGTTATTTTGCGCCCGTCAGCCTAGGCTATGCTTTCTCATCCTGTGGTTTTGAGGTTAAACAAATAACGGAGGAATTCCGAGGGCAATTTTTATGTCTGGAAGCCCAGCCTAATCTTGATACCCATAGCACCATTAAACCCGAAACCGAACAGGTTAATCAGTTAGCTAACACCATTGCTGAATTTTCACAAAAGTTTGAGGATAAGTTATCAGAGTGGGAACAAAAACTAGGAGATATGGTTAATCAAGGTCAGCGGGTGGTGATTTGGGGCAGTGGTTCCAAAGGTGTGACATTCTTAAACTTTATGAAAGCCGCCAAGACAGCCATTGAATATGTTGTTGATATTAACCCTCGCAAACAGGGAATGTATGTAGCGGGAACTGGTCAAAAAATTGTCCCTCCTGCATTTTTAGTAGACTATAAACCAGATGTGGTGATTATTATGAACCCTATTTATGAACAGGAAATCACCCAGATGCTAGAGGATCTGGGTTTAACATCCTGTCAAGTGCGCTGTGATGTTTGAGGTTAAATCATTCTAATTTTGGAAGGGTCATTAATCCCCAAGTTTCCAGGTCCCAAATTCATGCTGATATCTAACCAGGGGGAACGGGTAATAGTGGCGCTAGTGGAGATATAATCAACACCAATTTCGGCAACTTGGCGAATAGTTTGTAGGGTAATATTTCCCGATGCTTCAATTTTAATGCGGCTATTATACTGGCGAATAATCTCGATCGCCTCTTGCATCATAGCTAGGGACATATTATCTAACATGATAATATCCGCCCCCGCATTTACCGCCGTTTTCACCTGTTCAATAGTTTCGGTTTCCACCTCAATAGTCAGAGGATAAGGCATAGTTTCGCGAATTAGGGCGATCGCCTTTTCAATACCCCCAGCCGCCAAAATATGATTATCTTTAATCAAAACCGCATCATCAAGTCCCATGCGATGATTTTTCGCCCCCCCGACTTGAATGGCATATTTTTCCAACAGTCGCAGTCCTGGGGTAGTTTTGCGGGTATCCACCAGTTGAGTCGGTAAATCAGCGATCGCATCGACATATTCACCTGTGGAAGTGGCTACCCCACTCAGTCGCATCGCCAAATTTAGGGCTACCCTTTCCCCCATCAACAAAGCATCTAGGGGTCCTTCTAATTGTAGAATTACTTGTCCACGATCGCACTGATCGCCATCTTTAACCGTTGGTTTCACCTGAAGGCGATCGCTTAACAGTTGAAAAACCCGCGCCGCCACTGGTAACCCCGCCACAATTCCTGGGGCTTTCGCCTCCCAATGGGCTGTTCCCCATAAATTTTCCCCCCTCAACAGACCATCAGTAGTGCGATCGCCCCTACCAATATCTTCCGTTAACCACTGTTTTAGCAGAGGGTCTAGGACTATCCAGGGCGGTAAAATTGCTGATTTGGGTTTCTTCATGGGATTTTTCCTTAAAAACTAAAGCCTCCCTCCGTTTATCACTGGAAGGAAGCTATAGTTTATATTAATCCTGGCATCTTGCTATTTTCCCAGGCAGCTACCCGCCAAGTATCTTCGCCGTTTCAGCGTTTCACATCCGAGTTCGGGATGGATCGGTGTGGTTCCACTGAGCCATAGACACCAGGAAAGACTTAAAATCTTTCGAGGTTGCCGGAAACTCGCTCTCGCTGTCGCTCTTGCTTGTTTCCCTCGCACAATTAATAATAGTAGTAGGTTATCAGATATATGTCAACCCCTTTGAGCAAATTTTTGGCAAATTTATGTCAAACCCTCTCCCACAGGGATTTTTCCCGTATCTGGGAATAGTTTATATTTCGGGAATGTTGCCGAAACTAGGCAACTGGGGGGGTAAATTATAAAAATCAGCTAGGCTCCCCGGCTACTGCAATTTTTTGGTAAAATGTTGAACTTCTACGCTCAGATCCAAACTATGTTCCCTAAATGGTTAATAATACACTGGCGTTTATTATTGGTGTTATCAGTTATTGGCGGACTGCTCACGCCATTTGTGCTGAACTTATATATTAACTTGCTCACCCAAACTCGTCGCTATACTGAGATCGCCGATGTTCCAGAAAAACCTGTGGCGATCGTCTTTGGGGCGGGACTTTGGGCTGATGGAACCCCTACACCGATGTTAGCCGATCGCATTCAGGGGGCGATCGACCTGTACAAACTGGGACGGGTTGAAAAGATTTTAATGACCGGAGACAATGGCACTCCCGAATATAACGAAGTGGTGGCCATGCAGCTATATGCGATCGACCAAGGAGTTCCCTCAAACGACATTCGCCTGGACTATGCGGGATTTAGTACCTACGAAAGCTGTTATCGCGCCCGGGAAATTTTTGGCATCGAGACGGCGGTACTAATCACCCAACAATACCACCTACCCCGCGCGGTGTATATATGCAATCGTTTAGGGATTGATGCGATCGGTTTTGGCACACCGGACTGGGGCAAATTTCGGGATGATTCCATGCGATTCTATACCCGCCGAGAACTTCTAGCCGTTGTCAAAGCTGTTGTCCAAGTCCATATTCTTCGCCCTAAACCCACCTTCCTAGGACCCTTTGAGGGAATGTATTAGTCTGATACCTTCCCCAATTGTCTGGAGTTGCGTTAGACTATCGCAAAAGTATAGCAGTCAGATCATATCTGGCTGGTTTTTGGCAGCCTTTACCACCTTTGATGATTGCTTTATTTTCTGCTGTTATCCCCGTTGGGTGCATTGTTCTGATTGGTTTTATTGCCGGTAAAACCCTGATTATAGATCGCCAAACCATATCCCGTCTGCTGCTGTATGTTCTGTTTCCCATACTGATTATTGATACACTATATCGGACAAGTCTTACCCCCCAAAATATGGCAGGAATGGGAATAGGGTTTATTTTGACTTATATATCATTGTGTTTGGTAGCTTGGGCGATCGCACGTTATTTAAACCTGTCTCGGTCAACCGAAAAAAGTTTAATTGCCACCACCTCCCTATCAAATGTTGGCAATATGGGGTTATCTGTCACCCTCTTAGCTTTAGGAGAAGCCGGACTAGAAAGGGCGATTGTTTATTTAATCGCCTGGAATTTAGTAGTTTTAATCACAGCGCCAGCTATCATCAAAGGGGAAGGTTGGCAATCATCCTTAAAATTCACCCTCAGATTACCACTATTTTGGTCAATTATCGCGGCTTTGGTACTTTACGCACTTCCAATAAAATTGCCTTTTAATATTGATGAGGGATTGAATTTAGTAGCGGAATCGGCTATTCCCCTCGGCTTATTATTGCTGGGGTTAGAAATTGCCGAAAGTCACTGGAAAATTAGCCTTTATGAAGTGGGAGCCAGTTTTCTCAGATTAATCGGTGGTGCGATTATTGCCTATGGTGTGGGTTCCCTATTAAGACTCAGTGATTTGGATTTACAGGTGTTAATTTTACAGAGTGCTATGCCGACAGCTATCACGGCTTTTCTGATGGTTAATGAATTTGGCGGCGACCAAGTACGCACCGCCCGCGTGGTGGTAGTTTCTACTATATTATCGTTCCTAACTCTGCCTTTGGTATTATGGGGAATTAAAGCGATCGCCTAAAATATGACCCCCGATTTCATGGCGGAAATTCCGATAATCCCATGGGGTTGTTCAGAGCCGAGTCACAGTTGATCTAAAATATAGCCTGAAGCGATCGCTAAAAATTACCATGTGGAATCAAATTTGCGAACACATAACCACTGCTACCTCCCACACCTTTACAGCTAATAACCCTACTTCTGTAGGTGGTGGCTGCATTAACCAGGGATATCGCCTTAATGATGGCGATCGCAGCTATTTTGTGAAACTCAATAGCGCCTCTCAGGTTGCCATGTTTGAAGCGGAAGCCTGGGGAGTTAAACAAATGTGGGAAACCCAAACTATCCGCGTCCCTAAACCCATTTGTTGGGGTACTGCTGGCAATTCTGCTTATATCGTCCTAGAATGGTTAGAGCTAGGGGGTCGTAGCAATTCTCAGGCTATGGAGAAAATGGGGCGGCAATTGGCGCGACTACACCAGTGGACTCCCCAGCCAGACTATCGGGGATATCAACAGTTTGGTTGGGATATCAACAACACGATCGGATCAACTCCTCAAATTAATACCTGGACTACTGACTGGGGAGAGTTTTGGCGAGATCATCGCATTGGTTATCAACTGAAACTCGCCAGACGGCGGGGAGGAACTTTTGAAAATAGCGATCGCCTCCTTGACAAAATACCAGAATTGTTGTCCGGTCATCACCCTAAACCCGCTTTAGTGCATGGGGATTTATGGGGGGGTAATGCCTCTGTTACCCATGATGGAGAACCTGTGATTTTTGACCCGGCTGCCTATTTTGGCGATCGAGAAGTTGATATCGCCATGACCGAAGTATTTGGCGGATTTTCCCCCGCATTTTATCAGGGCTATAATCAAATTTACCCTTTAGATAAAGGTTATTCTCGCCGCAAAATTCTTTACAATCTCTACCATATTTTGAATCATTTTAACCTATTTGGTGGCAGTTATGGTTCCCAAGCCAATCAGATGATTCAGCAAATTTTACGTTCAAGTGTTTAGTCGCTGATATTCTCAATTTACCCAATGCGCCAAATGCCCGCAGCTATGGCAGCTAATCGCTTTTGCCGAGACTCAATTTTATGTTCATCCCAGGTATCATAATGTTCGGCGATCGCTTTAGTAATTTCAAAATTACTCTGGGCATAAACATCCCGCTTAGTCCCATAATCCTGATTGCCAACTTCACGGTTTTTAGTCGCTTCGAGGGGGGTCATATTACCGAGGCGGTAGATTAAGCGTTCCTGTTTACTTTCCTCGATATAAGCCCAGGCATCCGAGGGATTTTCCGGGAGAATATGCTCTAAATTATAGGTGGAACTCTCAAAATCAAACGCTTTCCCGGAGCGCTGTTTCTCAATTTCAAAGAGAATATAGCGGACAATTTTCTTATGGCGAGTATCCGTAGTGCGGAGTTCTTTTTGAGTAAAAGCTCCCTTAAACTGATGATCATCTGGATACACAACACCCAGCGCCGCCAAAACTTCCTCAGCAGTCTTATAGTGACCATGGGAAACCTTCACAGCAATCTCATTATACAAACGTTCTTGTTCATAGGTCTGCAAGTTGCAAATAACATTATAGCGAAATGAAATCACAGCGATCGCTTTCAGAATGCGGGTAAAGGCATCTCTATCGTTGTCAAAAAATTGATGATAACAAGCTAACAGTATTGCCAAAGGCTGACGCACACGAAACATTAACAGTTGCTTTAAGGCTTGTTTTTCATCGGGTTTCCAACTAGCATCATATGGGTCTCCAAGACTCGCATAAACCCCAGCATCATGCTCCAAACTGCGGACTAAGCCAAAGGCATCTTTACGGCTTTTCACCTGTCGTCGAATGATTTTGAACAGATCATATTTACGGACAAGTCTATGGCGACTATTCCAAAAAATACGCAGAAATTCCGGGAAACTCTCACTACCCAATAAACCCACAATCCGCTCCCATTTATCTTCGAGGCTACGCATTTCTATATCATGGGTATCTGCGTTACTAATGAGTGAAAATAAATAGTTTTTGAGTAGATCCGTGGCGGAAAGACGCACCCCTCTGGCGTTAAGAGTTTCAAAAACCTTAAAAGCGTTCAATTCATCTGTAACGGTGATCACAGTAAAAAAGAGTTTGTCTACTAGGGAATCAATAAAAGCCGCAAAATTTTGTCCACTATCAGATTGATTTCCCAGTCGGAGTCTGATTTTTTCTTTAAACCAAATAAATGCTTGGCGTAGTTGATGTTCAGAGGCTTTTAGACCTCGTTGAGGGAGGGGTTCTAGGGGGACTAGGTAGGTTTGATAAAAACGATCATTATGGCGATTTAGTCTGAGTTTTGATTGGGGAATGAGGGTGACAGGATCGACATAACCAATGTAGCTATTTTGCAGTTGGTATTGGCGACGACTGTTGTTGAGTGCATCCAAGTCCGCCTTCACTAAATCTTGTAAATAAGACAAACCAGCCAGGATCATAATACTGATGGTAGTCATTCGTTGTTGACCATCAATAATATCGAAGTGTTTGCTATCAGATGATTGTAGCACGAGGTAGCCCATATAATGAGCGGGTTCGCTATCTTCTTCAAATAAAGCAGTCAGATCTTGCCACAGGTCGTCCCATTCGTCATTTCCCCAGGAATAGTCACGCTGAAAGGGAGGTACATGATAGATTAAGCCATTACCCAGAAGTTGGCGGAAGGTGGTGTTGGTGGTGTGGAAATTTAGGGTTGCCATGATTAATTATCACCTCTGGCTGATGATTAAATTCGGGTAAATGGGCGCAGAATAGATGGGATTAACTTTTATGGGAAAATCCCTGTTTTAATTCGATCGCACATTCGGCTAGTGCTTCCTGTCCTTGACTGATAAATTTGGCTAAATTAATGAAAGCATGAATGGTTCCTGAATAGCAAGATATTTTCACGGGAACTCCGGCTTTTTTGAGGCGATCGCCATAAGCCTGTCCTTCATCCCGTAGGGGGTCTAATTCCGCAGTGATAATCAAAGCGGGAGGCAAATTTGATAAATCTTCGGCTAACAGGGGGGAAGCATAGGGATTATTTTTATCAGCAGGGTTGGTGATATAAAAACTACACAAATGCCTAATATCATCGGTTCTCAGAAAGTAATTTTCGGCAAATAGGCGGCGAGATTCGCTGTCAATTTCTACCTGAGTTATAGGATAAATTAACAATTGATAAACTAGGGGGGCTAGTTTTTTGTCTCGCCGTTTTAAGGCTACCACCGCCGCTAAATTTCCCCCCGCACTTTCTCCCCCAACCGCAATGCGATCGCTATCCCAGTTGTAAGTTTTAGCCTGATTAAACACCCACTCCGTCGCGGTCAAACCATCTTCAATGGCGGCTGGAAATGGATGTTCTGGTGCGAGGCGATAGTCTACTGAGACAACCACACATTCTGCGCCATTGGCGAGGCTGCGACAAATACTATCTACCATGTCTAAATTACCGATCACATAACCGCCACCGTGGAAATAAACTAGAACCGGAAAGGGTTGGTTTCCCTTGGGGGTGTAAATGCGGATTGGTAATTCTCCACCGAGACCCGCAATGGTGCGATTTTCGACTTTGGCGATCGCTTCCGGTGGGTGACTGGCTTTAACAAACATCTGATTAAGGTTTCTCAATTCGGCGGGTTCCATGGCACTAATTGGGGGGTGATTAGATGCTGATACATGATTGAGAAATGATTGGGTTTCGGGATTAACTGAAGGGTTCATTTATTGATTTATATTCAATACATAATTGCCGGGCATCAGGACGGTTTTCGGCTACAAATTCATGGCGATTTATTTCGGTCAAGCCGCAGGTTTTAAAGGCTGATAATTCTGCCTCAGATAAAGGCCATGGGGGGCCGTCCGGTGCGGCTTCGGTGTCACGAAATCGGGTAATTAACAATAAAATACCATCGGGAGCTACCAGATTGGCGATCGCCTTAATTGCTTGGGATCGGACTTGTAAAGGCATGGATTGAGTAATCCTAGATTCGAGTACAAAATCGAACTTTTCTCGCCAATTATGATCGGGGTCTAACAAGTCGGCGACTGTATAATTTACCTGAGAATTGGGAAACCTTTCGCGACACCAAGCGATCGCTGTGGGAGAAATATCAAAAGCTGTCACCTGAAAGCCAAAATCTGCTAAGGCTTCCGCATCATCTCCTAACCCGCAACCCAACACTACAGCGGTTTTATTATCATCCTCAATTGCATGATTTTCTAGCCATTGTTGCAGTTGGGGATGAGCCACCAATGTGGCCCAAGGAATCAAAGACGGATCGCCTTGGGATTCAGCATAAAGGCTTTCAAACCATGCGGTAGGATGGGATTGAGAATTTTCGACCATTTCGATAATTTTTTGCCTGAGATTGTTAGGAGGAACTAGAGACATGGGTTAACTAAGACTATAATGGAACATTGATTAAGTATGGATATTTACGATTATAGCCTATCAGTGTGATTCGGGAGGTCTCAGGTTATGATATTTACCTGGATTTGAGGGGATTTCTCTTAATACAATTCTCAAATCTTACTGTAATGCTATACTATACGGGTATTTTACGAGGCTAGTTATGACTATAAAACTTACGGTTTCTTCAATGGTTTGTGATGCTTGTGCTAACAGTGTAACCAAGGCTATTCATACTGTTGATAGTGATGCTACTGTCAATATTGACCTAAATACAAAGGTGGTGACTGTGGAAGCAACTGCTTCTGAGTCGGCGCTAAGGGCGGCGATCGCTAAAGCTGGTCACACTACAGAATCATAGGATTTATAGAGGGTTTTGGGAATCCCATAAATGACAGGAAACAAAATGTCCGGGGTTAATTTCTCGCAATTGGGGTTCCTCGACCCGACAGCGATCGCCAACTAATTTCGCCGAGGGACAGCGGCTATAAAATCGACATCCACACGAGGGTAATAAAAAGCTGGGAACATCTCCTTTCAGGATAATTCGTTCCCGTTTGGCTTCGATTTCTGGGTCGGGAATAGGAACAGCAGAAAGTAACGCTTTAGTATAGGGATGAAGGGGATAATCATAGACAGAATTGCACTCCCCTATTTCCACTATTTTACCTAAATACATGACTGCTACCCGGCTGGAAATGTAGCGGACTATACTTAAATCATGGGCGATAAATAGATAGGTTAAATTCAGGCGTTTTTGTAGCGATCGCATTAAGTTAACCACCTGTGCTTGAATAGAAACATCCAAAGAGGCGATCGGTTCATCACAGACCAAAAAATCCGGGTCAACTGCTAAAGCCCTAGCTATAGCTATTCGCTGTCTTTGACCACCCGAAAACTCGTGAGGATAACGATTAATAAATTGGGGATTCAGTCCCACTAATTCTAATAACTCTTGCACTCGATTAATCAGGGATTCACCCTTAGCTAATCTATGAATTAATAGGGGTTCCCCAATGATTTTTTTTAGGGTCATTCGCGGATTTAGGGAAGCGTAGGGGTCTTGGAAAATTATCTGCATTTGGCGGCGCATGATCCGCAACTTTTGGGCATCTAATTTAGTCAGATCAATATCATTAAAATAAACCTGGCCACCTGTGGGAGTTTGAAGCTGTAAAATCGCCCTACCTGTAGTGCTTTTCCCACAGCCAGACTCCCCAACTAAACTAAGAGTTTCACCCCGTTTTATCTCAAATGTTAAACCATCTACTGCCCTAATTATCCCTACCTGTTTCTGTCGAAATATACCCCCACTGACTGGAAAGTGTACCTGCAAATTCTCAACCCTTAATAGGGTATCTGTTTCTGGCTTACTGGGGTGTGTTTTGGCAACCATCAGGTATCAAAAATTCCAAGAAAATAGATAGATTTTAGGTAGCATAAAATCATCCTTTTGTCAAGTCATGGTTTAACCCAACAGGCGACTTGATGATGGGTGGCGACTAATTCTAAAATCGGATCTTCCTGAAAACAACGGTCGATCGCATATTGACATCGAGGCGCAAAGGGGCAACCTTGAGGATAGTTAATCAAATCTGGGGGAGTCCCTGGGATAGCCGGGAGAGTCTCTCCCATGTCGCGGTCAGGACGGGGGAGGCTTTTTAACAATCCCATTGTGTAGGGGTGACGAGGATGCTTATAGAGTTGATTAACGGGCGCTTCTTCGACAATTTGACCTGCATACATGACTAAAATGCGATCGGCAAATCTCGCCAAAAGTGCTAAATCATGGGTAATCCAAATTACCGCCATTCCCATTTCATTTTGCAACTGTTTAATCATCTCAATAACTTGGGCTTGCACAGTTACATCTAAGGCGGTTGTCGGTTCATCAGCAATTAATAATTGTGGATGACAGGCTAATGCCATAGCAATCATAACTCGCTGTCGCATTCCCCCAGAGAATTGATAGGGATAGCTACCAAGTCGGCGTTTTGCTGACGATATACCGACCTTTTCTAAAAGGGCGATCGCCTGTTGTTGTGCCTCTAATTTAGTAGCCCCAGAATGCACTTGTATAGCCTCAGTAATTTGTTTACCAATAGTTAAAACCGGATTTAAGCAAGTCATCGGGTCTTGAAAAATCATCGAAATTTTGTTACCCCGAATCCTTCTTAATGCCGATTTATTGACTTTAAGTAAATCCTGCTTCTCAAACCAAATCTCTCCCCCAGAAATCCGGCCAGAATTGGCAGAAATTAGCCGCAAAATTGATAACACTCCCGCACTTTTCCCCGAACCCGATTCTCCGACAATGCCAAGAGTTTCCCCAGCATTAACATGATAGGAAATGCCATTAACAGCCTTAACTACCCCATCAGTCGTGATAAAACGAGTTTCTAAATTTTTAACTTGTAGCAGTGGTGATATCATCATTAAAAATTGATTTACATATCTTTTTTTAACCTAGGCTTAGGCTTAGGTTTGGGTTTAGGCTTAGGTTTAGGCTTAGGTTCCGGTTCCGGTTCCGGTTCCGGTTCCGGTTCCGGTTGAGAATTGCGAGGCTTAGGCTTAGGCTTCGTTTCTGGTTGCGGTTGCGGTTGCGGTTTAGATAAGGGTGACAATTCATATTCTTGGATATGTTTACTAATCCTAAAAACCTGTTCATCTGTGAGATATGCGGGAGATTTCGATATCATCGATATTAAATCTGTCATACTCGTTAAAACTGGCACAGAACAATTTTTAGCCCCCACCCATTTAGCTATAGGAAAAACCACCGGCGCAGTAATACAATCAGTAGGTAAGTCAGGTATTTCTGAAAAAATCCACCGCTGAAACATCTGTTGATGATAAAGACTTTGGGAAGTAGGACTGTTAGATACAGGAACCCACTGGGAACCCTCACGCCGTTTCCAGTTATCTTGATTAGCCGCCAAGGAACCCTTCCAGGTTTTCACTTCAATTAAAAAAATACCTCGGTTCCCAATCACTAGCAAATCAATTTCTGTTAAACTGCCAGAAGTAGCAGGAATCAGGGCATTTTTAAATAATACCCAATTATCAGGAAAGGTCATCAGCAACAGAGCAATTAAATTTTCCCCTAAACTACCCTTAACTTGATTTCGGATTTGCTTAAATTCAAATACTCCTGCGCCTATCATCCCCAAGAAACCACCACCCAAACCCTGACTAGCTTCCTCCCGTTGGCTGGATACTTTGCGATTAATATTTTGCTTAAATTTAGCTTTCAGAGATGGCGACTGCTTTAGAACTTTCATAAAATTAATTCTCACCCTGGTTAAACTTCACAAAATAGGGGGCTAACTTAACCCCCCAAATGATGCTTAATTAAGCATTCAGCTTAATGACACGACTGTAATCATTTCTGACCCGGTTTTCGTAAGCATTGCGTTTTTCGGCATCTTCATCACCATAGAAGAAAGAAAGCAAGGCAAAACGTCGCCCTGATGTCACATCAGTAGCCTCGTGCATGGTCGAACAGGAAAAGATGACAGCATCCCCTGTGGCAGGTTTATACAAATGGGGTGCGTGTTCAGGAAATCTTAAACAACCACCTTCGTATTCTTCAGCATTAAGGTTAATAGTCATGGCAAATCGCCGATGCAATGTTCCCCCAGTGGTGTTGTCTCGATGGGGTCGGAAAAAGCCCCCTGATTCACTATCATAGCAGCCTATTTTGTAGCATTCACGGCGAGTTAGCTGGAATTGAAAGGCTTGCAGAATTTCGGGAAATACCCGGCGCTGCATAATAGAATCGATGTAATTTTTAACGGGTCCGTCCTGTATAAAGTGATCGCGCCGTCGCTTGAAACTGGGGTCAACATAGCCGACGGTTTTTTCTCCTTCTCTTTTCATGAACCCTGATTCATCATTACCTTGAGTTTCCCAAATATGGATGAGTTCCCGACAGAAACGTAAATCCAAAACTTTAGGGATTAGCAACACAGGAGCCTGCATTTTGATGAGGCGAGGAGGTTCTTGGGCGACTAAATCTTGAATTTCTCCTAGGAATTTTTGGGTAAATTCTTCGAGGGGATGTAATGGGTAAATTTTGAGAATGCGAAGATTGCGATCGAGCAGGAAAGCGACACGGTTATAAACGATGGTGTTGCTATTTTTGCCGTCGCAAATATAGGCTCCGTATTTGGTGCTAACTTCTCCTTTGAAATCGGAGAGTAAGGAATAATTAAGGTGATGATTTTCGGCGAAGGTTTTGCGAGTTGAGGGGGGGTTGAGACTGATGCTAAAAATCTGAAGATCAAAGCGATCGCACAGGGACATAATATCTTGCAATCGACAAGCGATTTTTTCGCATTCTGAGATTTGATCCCCTGCATAAAATACTAACAGAATTGGTTTCCCAGCATGGGAACGGAGGACAATATTTTTGCCGTTGGAGTCCGGTAAACTGAACCAGGGAGCCGGATCGCCTACGGTGAGAATAGAAGTAGAATGAACCATGACATCAAAAGAATAAACTCCTAGATATTTTTGACCTCAATCAAAGAGGTGATCACAAAATCGACTCAACTGGTGACGTAAATATTAGGGCATTGGTTCCCAAAAATGTATTTACCAATGGGGATGAGATGTAAAGAATTGTGTAGCATGGTCAGCCGATATAGGTCTTTGGAAATAGTAGCCTTGAGCATATTCACAACCGAGCGATCGCAATTGTTCCAATTGTTCAGGGGTTTCTACTCCTTCGGCGATCGCATCTAAATTTAAAGCCTATGCTAACATCAAAATAGTTCTGACAATTGCCAAATTTTCCACCTCTGTGGCTTCCCCAATATGAGCAATAAATGAGCGGTCAATTTTCAGGACATCCACGGGAAAACGAGGTAAATAACCCAGGGATGAAAACCCGGTGCCAAAATCATCAATACTTAACTTGATTTGCAAATTCTTTAACTGATGAAGGAGGCGAATAGTAGCTTCCACATCATCCATAATCACGCTTTCGGTAATCTCCAATCGTAAGCCACTGGGGTCAATGCCCGAATCTTGAATAATTCCCTGAATTTCAGTAACTAAATCAGGGTGAATAAACTGTCTGCCCGATAAATTCACGCCCACAATAATCTGACAATCAGATTTTAAAGACTGCTGCCAAATTGCCAATTGATGACAAGCCTCTTGCATAGCCCAGCGACCAATAGGAATAATTAATCCGGTTTCTTTAGCGACTTTTAAAAACCGTTCTGGTGTCACCAAGCCTTGACGAGGATGCTGCCAACGTACTAAGGCTTCAAAACCGACGATTTCCCGAGTTGTTAAGGAAATGACAGGTTGATAATACATGACAAATTCCCCACGGGTTACGGCTAAACGCAGGTCAGTTTCTAATTGCAGGCGATCCAAGCCACCCACCTGCATAGTGCGTTCAAATACTTGATATCGAATATTTTTGAGAGACTTCGCCCTCAGCATGGCGGTGTTACCATTACGGAGTAAATCTTCGGCGCGAGTTTCGGCTGTATCGGCTAAAGCAATGCCAATACTCACGGTTTTAAATACCTCATGACCATTGAGAATAAAGGGATAAGTTAAGTCTTTTTGGATGCGTTCAGCCACGATGGTCGCATTATTTACTGATTGTAAATTCCTCAGCAAAATGGCAAATTCATCAGCGCCCAAACGTGCTATAGTATCCCCTAATCGGACAGAGTTGTTGAGTCTTTCTACTAATTGGAGTAGCAGTTGATCACCGGCCAAGTCTCCTAAGCTGTCATTAATTAGGCGGAAATTATCAATATTAATAAATAATACGCCACAGATAGATTTATTCCGTTGAGATTTGGCGATCGCTTGTTGAGTGCGATCGAGAAATAGGGAACGATTAGGCAATCCAGTTAAGGAATCATGAAGGAAGTTATGAATTTGTTTATAAGCAATTACCCCAGTGGCGGCTAAAGTCAGGGCTAAAACCGGAGAAGCTAGGGGAATCCAAGCATTAAACAAAAACAGGACGTAGGTAGTGCCAAAAATTGTGAATATCCCTAGGAAAAAGTACAATCCTTGCATTCCTGGATGGTGGATACGCCAAGCCAGGAAACCGCCACAAATTCCCCAAAGACTCAACCAGATAATTTCTACCCACTGAGGCACAAACCAGAATAAATTAGAGGTCTGAGAATTACCGGAATCTACCCCTAAAATCTGACTAACTATATTGGCATGAATAAAAACACCTGGCATTTTCGGTGCTGTGGATTCACTGACACTATAGGGGGTAAAAAATTCGTCTTTAATACTGGGTGCAGTGGCTCCGATTAAGACAATATTATCATTAATTAAATCCGGGGAAACTGTACCGGCTAAGACTTGGCTCAAGGTGACGACGGGGGCGGGTTGAACTGCCCGATAGTTGAGCAGGATTTGATAACCGCGATCGTCAATATTGGAGTAGCCCCCATTATGAGACCTTAAAGGCACAAATACCCGATTATTTAACTCCATATATTCGGGCTTTTTGTGATAATTTTTGGGTTCGATATCCTCAAATTTGAGATAATGTAATGCCAATCGTAAACCGAGGGAAAAAAAGGTATTTCCCTGGGATTCAGCAAATAACAGTTGGCGGCGCACTACCCCGTCTGGGTCGAGAATTAGGTCATTAAAGCCAATTTGCTTGGGTGGTAGTTGAGGAGGGGGGGGAATACTGGGATTGTCGGGGTTGCCAATTTTGGTAATGCCAAATATATTAGGAGCCTGGAACTGTTGACCTAGTTCGGCGCTACCTGGTGGGTGAGGTAGATCCCGATATATATCTAAACCGATCGCCCTCGGTTGATGCTGTTGTAGGTTAGCTAAAACTTGGGCTAATACGGCATCGGACATAGGCCATTGTTCTTGGGCGGCAATATCTGATTCGGTAATGGCTACAATCAAAATGCGGTCATCAGGTTCCGATTCGGGTCGGAGGCGAACTAACCCGTCAAACAACCTCAATTCTACTGGTTGCAAATCTCCCCTGAGTTTAATCCCAGTTAGTAATAAGGTGCTGGTGAGGCTAATAATCAACCACAATGGGGGAGTAATTCGTAAGACCAGCAATCGCCATTGAGATAGCCGTGACCATTGGGAAGCAGAGTTGTGACGCAGCATTAATCAGCAGAAATGGACTACCCCATTCTATCATACCCAATTTAGATGGGGCAGTTCTCTAGCTTCTATAGACAGAAAGTGGTTGGATAGTCTAATAATAGTCTAATCAAGGATGTTTCTGGTTTAAAGTCATGGTAGGTCAATTTCCAATTCCAGTGGTGGTCAATGGTGCTGGCGGTAAAATGGGTCGCGAGGTGGTCAAAGCGGTGGCTGCTGCACAGGATATGACCCTGTTGGGGGCGATTGATAGAAATCCGGCTTATCTGAATGAAGATGCTGGAACCTTGGCGGGGATGGAACCTTTAGAGATTCCCATTACAAACGATCGCGAAGGAATGCTGGCTATGGCGGCCCAGGAAAAGCAGCCAGCGGTGATGGTGGACTTTACCCACCCAGAGTCAGTATATGACAATATTCGGGCGGCGATCGCCTATGGTGTCCGTCCGGTGGTGGGGACTACTGGGTTAAGTGAAGCCCAAATTCAGGATTTGGCCGAATTTGCTGATAAAGCCAGCATGGGATGTTTATTGATTCCTAATTTTTGCATTGGCATTGTACTTTTACAACAGGCGGCGATCGCTGCTTCTCAATATTTTGACCATGTAGAGATTATTGAGTTACACCATAATCAAAAGGCTGATGCACCTAGCGGCACGGCGGTTAAAACTGCCCAAATGTTGGCAGAGTTTGGGAAAACCTATAACCAAAGCCAAGTTAAAGAAACCGAACAACTACCCGGCGCTAGAGGTGCGATCGCTGATGAACAAATCCGCATTCATAGTGTACGTTTACCTGGTTTAATTGCTCACCAAGAGGTAATTTTTGGGGCGGCTGGTCAAATTTATACCCTCCGCCACGATACCACCGATCGCGGTTGCTATATGCCCGGTGTCTTGCTGGCAATTCGTCAAGTCTTATCCCTGAAAAGTTTGGTGTATGGATTAGAGAAAATTCTCTAATCGTGGATAATGGATAATGGATGATTAATGACTACCCGCCCCTGGATTGTGTCTCAGATTAGGCATTGCTCATATTAGGCGTTGATTCTATGCTAATTCCACTCACCCGTCAAACTTTCCATGAACTCGTCCCGGCTGTGGCTACTAGCGAACAGTATCAACACTGTTGGGGGAAACCATCGCAATTTATCAGAAGATTGTTAGTGTCCGCTGTGGGGACGTTAATTCTCGCCTTAGTGGAGTTATCAGTACAATTTGAAGGCCGGCAAATTTTGTTAATTCCTTTGGTGATGTTTGCTTTATATTGGCTGTGGGGTCCCATTTGGGACGCTAGTATACGAAATCGCCAGTTTCGCAAATATCCCTATTGTGGATTTTGGCAGGGTAAAGTTTTGGATTATTATATTTCCGAAGCGGTAACTAATGAGCAGGAATCTGTTAACTCTAAGGGTGATTTAATTATCATTGAAAACTTAGAGCGGCGGATTAATGTAGAAGTGGGGGATAAGACCGGGTTTGTGGTGAAAATTGAAGCCCCCCTTAACCGCAACCATAAACGACTTAGTCGGGGTCAGGTGGCGGTGATGTTGGTAACTTCCTATCTGGATGACCTCAGCAGCATTAATGAGGTATCTGATGTGTATATTCCTAGTCAAAATATTTGGGTGGGGTCATATCCCTATTTACGGCGGGATATGTTTATGGAAATTACCCGGGAGATGCGATCGCGTTATGGCCGTCCCCAATCGCGATCGCCTCGTCGGACTCCCTCTCCCCGTCAGCAAGCCTATGATTAACCGCCTCCTGACTCATTTCTGCCGTAGGCTTGCCAAGCTAGGTCTACCAAGCCATTAACTATGGCTACAGCGACCACTGAACTACCCTTGCGGCCGTCTATACGGATATGAGATACCATAGAATCATTTAAGCGCGATTTGGCTACATCCGCCCCCACAAACCCCGATGGCGTAGCAATGACTAAGGCGGGTTTAATTTCCTCAGCCTCAATTAAATCTACTAACCCTGATAGGGCCGTTTGTTCCTGACCCACGACAAAAATTCCCTCTGGATAACGTTTGGCTAGGGTTTGAATACCCCAAGCCGTGCGACTTTTTTCCCGTTGGGGTCGAGTCACTGTGTCCAGGGAACAGTACACTGGATTAGCAAAGGTTGACAAAATTTGGGGAGTGATACCCACCTGCACCATGGGTACATCTACTATAATTGTAGTACGGGCAGCTAGAGCCGCTGCTCCGGCTTGCAGGGCTTGGTCTGAAAAGCGCACAAGGCTTTTATATTCAAAATCGGCTGTGGTGTAAATCACCCGCCGGACAATTTCGTACTCTGCGGGAGAAAACACATGAGTACCGATTTCGCGATCGATGATACCCAAACTTTGGGCATCGGTGATATGCCATTCCATCCTGACTCGCCGCTGTTGGGTGTCCTATAATTGGTTCCGGTGTTAGCCAGAACCACAGTGGCGCTGGTTGCGCCTCTTTATTATCGGTTATGGGGGTATCTTATCAAAGATTTGGGATTTAGGGCAGTTTTATCGATAACTTTATTAAGGACATGGCTGGCTCTGGTCAAGTATTGCAAAAATTCGCTTTCTGTCGGCTAGGGGGGAAATACTTATGTTTAAGGTGGGTGAAGTATCTGATATTTTGGGAATTAATCCACAAACGATTTATTTTTATGAACGGAGAGGATTAATCCCTTCTCCTCAACGGAATGAGGCGGGTTATCGCCTATTTACTCAGGAGGATTTGCAGAGAATTGGCTTTATTATTAGGGCGAAGTCTTTGGGGTTAACTTTGCTGGAGATTAAGGATATTTTAGAACTGAAAAATCAGCGATCGCTTACTTGTCAGGCTGTTTATGAACGTTTGAATTGTAAACTTACTCAAATTCGCGATAAAATTGACCAATTACAGGCCTTACATGATGAATTATTGCCCCTAGTGCAGGAATGTCAGACTAATCTCGATCGCACTAATTCCGACCAACAATGTGTCATCCTAGATAATTATAGCCACAAACACCCGCCTACCCCTTGACATTATACCTAAGTATAAGCTCTACAATAGTCGGCATCAGTTATAGTTCAGGAGAACTCAAATCATGACTGCTGTCAAAATCGAAGTCCTAGGGACTGGCTGCAAAAAGTGTCAGCAACTAGAAGCCAACGCTAAAGAGGCGATCGCCTCCCTAAATATCGACGCGGAAGTTTTACACATTACCGAACCCATCAAAATAGCTGAACGAGGAGTTATGAAAACTCCCGCCTTGGTGATTAATGATGTGGTAGTCAGTCAGGGGAAAGTAGCCACCCCTGAACAGATCCAAACTCATCTCAAACCTTAATTTAAGTCTATACCCTAGGAAACCTGGTGCGTTGGGATTATCCCATCTCATTATACCATGTCTTGCCGAAAATTGCCCACAATTTTACCCCTTCCACCAGGTTTTTTTTATACATCTAAACTGCGGAAAATCGCCCGGAGTAAACACATGAGAATTTCCACTTTTTGGCGGGAACAGTGGCAGCCTCTCGCCTTCATTATCGCTATATTTTTACTGTGCTTTTATCTCCCTGTAGAAGCCATACAACAGTCGGAAAGGCTACAAAATGCCTTCTGGGAGTCTCTTTATCTAGTCCGCTGGTACGCTCAAGAACACGTTTTGCTGTGTCTAATTCCGGCGTTTTTTATTGCGGGTGCGATCGCCGTTTTCATTAGCCAAGACTCAGTAATGAAATATCTGGGAGTCAAGGCTAACCCTTGGCTGGCTTATGGTGTCGCCTCTGTATCCGGTACTATTTTAGCAGTTTGTTCCTGCACTGTACTCCCTTTATTTGCCGGAATTTACCGCATGGGGGCCGGTTTGGGTCCGGCGATCGCTTTTCTGTACTCAGGACCCGCCATTAACGTTCTAGCCATTATTCTCACTGCTAGAGTTTTAGGATGGCAATTAGGTCTAGCCAGGGCAATTTGTGCCATTATTTTTAGCATTATTATCGGCTTATCAATGCAGTGGTTTTTCCGCCATGAAGAAATCGAAAAAGTCAAAGCCGCTTCCCTGTTGTCTGAACCCGAAGAGACTCGCCCCTTATGGCAAAATGCCGTATTTTTTGCCGTCCTGGTCGGTATCCTAGTTTTTGCTAATTGGAGTCCGCCAGATGTTAATACTGGTTTGTGGTATCTTATCTATTCCTTAAAATGGTGGATAACTGGCTTGTTTGGTATCGCCTTGGCTGCCATTTTAGTCGCTTGGTTAAATCTCAACCTGGGAAAAGTTTTGTTAATTGGTGCTGTCACTGTGGTATTATCATTACAGTTCCATCAATACCCTTTGATTGCCTTTAGTTTTGCCGTGGTCGGTTTATCTTGGTTGACCAGTACCGATAAAAATGAGGCGGGAGAATGGTTTGAGTCTTCCTGGGATTATGCTAAACAAATTTTACCCCTATTATTGCTAGGGGTATTAATTGCGGGCGCTTTATTAGGTCGTCCCGGTCAGGAAGCCTTAATTCCTTCTCAATGGGTCGCTACGGCGGTGGGTGGTAATTCCATTTGGGCGAATTTTTTTGCGGCGATCGCTGGTGCTTTTATGTATTTTGCTACCTTAACAGAAGTGCCCATTTTACAGGGATTAATTGGTAATGGTATGGGAGACGGACCCGCCTTGGCTTTATTATTAGCAGGTCCGGCTTTATCCCTTCCTAATATGCTGGTTATTCGTAATATTATCGGCACCCAAAAAACTGTCGTCTTTGTGGCGCTGGTCGTCGCTATGGCTACCATTAGTGGTATCATCTATGGGGGGATTATGGCGATGTTTTAAAACTTGATGCCTACCTGACGGGCTGCTACAATATATCTAAAGATATATTCGGCTAATTCTACATGATTTTCCGCTTCGGCGGCGGAATTAGCCCAGACTGTCACCCCATGATTACGAATTAACAAAGCCGGGACTTGCGGGGGTTCTTGGTGAAAGCGATCGCTTATTTCTTTAGCAATTTTGGGAACCTGTAAATGGTTTTTAAAAACCGGCATAAACACCTGGGGATTTTCCTCCCACACCCCCAAACCTTTTAACATCTCAATCGGAGGTAAAGGCAATTGGTCTCCTTCCACAAAATTAGTCACCAATTTCGCCTCAACCGAATGGACATGATAGCAGGCTTTAGCATCAGGAAAACAGGAATAAATCGCCTGATGGATACTCGTTTCCGCTGAGGGTTTATTCTCAGGCTTAGGGGTTTCTAGCAATTCCCCCGTGAGAGAAACCCGCACAAAATCATCCGCCGCTAATTTCCCCTTTTGTTTACCACTAGCAGTAATCCAAAAACTGCCATCTTCCACCCTAGCCGACAAATTGCCAGCCGTCCCAGCCATCCATCCTAGCTGATAAAATTGGCGAGATGCTTCAATTAAAGATTCACGGGGGTCTGTATTCATTACATTATCCATTATCCATTAATTACCGGGTGGGTGGGGACAGGTTTATTAATCGGGTCGGTGAGAGGGACAGGTTTATTAATATGGTCGGTGAGAGGGACAGGTTTATTAATATGGTCGGTGAGAGGGACGGGTTTATTAATATGGTCGGTGAGAGGGACAGGTTTATTAATATGGTCGGTGAGAGGGGCGGGTTTATTAATATGGTCGGTGAGAGGGACGGGTTTATTAATATGGTCGGTGAGAGGGGCGGGTTTATTAATATGGTCGGTGAGAGGGGCGGGTTTATTAATATGGTCGGTGGGTCTTCTAATTAACTGCGGAACCCGCCCCTACGATTATCCATTATCAATATCAATTATAAATTAATTACCGGGTGGGGGGGCGGGTTTATTAATATGGTCGGTGGGTCTTCTAATTAACTGCGGAACCCGCCCCTACGATTATCCATTATCAATATCAATTATAAATTATCCATTATTACTTCCTTGAAGGTTTGAACACCAGCGGCGGGACCATCTGGATGATCCATGATACCAGTTCCAGCATTGAGAATAACATCATTGCCATAGTCGGCTAAAACCTGGGGAATAATTCCCGCATGGATACCAGCAGAAGGGACTGGGAAAATATTACGCGATCGCAAAGTATCCCGAATTTTGGCTTCTTCCGTGGGGTCAAACGGTAAACTACCATAATGGGCTGGATACAAAACCGCATCCGCCCCAGCATGGGCCATGAGAGTCCCCAAAACCACAGAATAAGCTAAACCGTGATCCGGTGATGCACAGAGGCTACCAGCAAACGCAGGATGCACAAAAATCGGAACATTGATTTCTGGGTCACTGGCGATCGCCTCCAATACCGAAAATCCGTAGGTTAGGACATTTAATAATAGGGCATTTGCGCCCGCCTTAACTAGAGTCCTCGCTTTTTCGATTAAGGTGATCGCAGAACCCGTGATATTTACCGCATAGAGGACGTTGCGACCCGTTTCGCTTCTCACCCTATCTAACACCCCTCGACAAGCCTTTAAGCGTTCAAGAGTGGGCGCTGTGGGCAAGTCTGGCAGGATTTCATCATCCTTAATTAGGTCTAATCCCGCAAAAGCCACCTGTTCCAAAATATCCGCGTGGTCGGCGGCGGACAACCCCAAGGCGGGTTTAAAAATCGCCATAATTAGGGGTCGCTTCGGGACCTCCAGGCGATCGCGAATTCCTGTAATTCCTAGTTTGGGGCGTTTCCCGTAATTTTCCCCCAGCCGGACTGCAATTACCTTTCCACTACCCGCCATGGAATATTTACCAAAAATCATCGTTAGTAGGCTGGGGATATCGTTTTCTACATTAGCCTCTGGAAAAGCAATGGTAACAATGCTATATTTTTGATTATCAGTTTGGATATTGATCACCTCTCCTAAATGCGATCGCATCACCTCTTCCCGGTGTTGAAAACGTGCATCCCAAGTTCCCGCTGTTTGTCCAATGGCGATAACTTTCCCTTGACGTTCTGGATCTATTCCCGGGGGAAATCGATAGTCTACCTCGATACTTCTAAGCATAGATAAATTCCTAGCCCTCAAATTATCACTTCTCTGATTATTGTATTATCCTACCTTAACCTAATGGCTAAACCTGCGAAATTTTCCGATCTCCAATCTACCATATCCCCCGCTAGTCTGAACACTATTAGAATTATTGGCGCGAGACAACATAACCTCAAAAATATCAATCTGGAACTTCCCCGCGATCGCCTCATTGTATTTACTGGCGTTTCAGGTTCTGGGAAATCTTCCCTCGCTTTTGATACCATTTTTGCCGAAGGACAACGGCGTTATGTCGAGTCCCTTAGTGCCTATGCGAGACAATTTTTAGGACAATTAGATAAGCCTGATGTTGATGCGATCGAGGGGTTGAGTCCCGCCATTTCTATTGACCAAAAATCTACCTCCCATAACCCTCGGTCTACCGTCGGAACAGTCACCGAAATTTATGATTATTTACGTCTATTATTTGGTCGGGCGGGTTCCCCTCATTGTCCTATATGCGATCGCAATATTGCCCCCCAAACTATTGACCAAATGTGCGATCAAGTTATGGCACTTCCTGAAGGCACTAAGTTTCTCATTCTTGCGCCTGTCGTCCGAGGGAAAAAAGGCACTCATCGCAAACTCTTATCTAGTTTAGCATCTTCAGGCTTTGTCCGGGTCAGAATTGATGGGGAAATTCTCGAATTGTCTGACCATATAGACTTAGACAAAAATCATCTCCATGATATTGAAATTGTCATTGATAGACTCATTGTAAAACCAGGTTTACAGGAACGTTTAGTTGATTCCTTAACTACCTGTTTACGCCATTCCGAAGGTATTGCCATTATTCAGATTTTGGATAACCTCAATATATCACCAGAAGAAAACTTCCCCAAACCTCAGCAATTGGTCTTTTCCGAAAACTTTGCTTGTCCTGAACATGGCGCGGTTATGGAAGAACTTTCACCCCGTCTATTTTCTTTTAATTCTCCCTATGGCGCTTGTCCCGCTTGTCATGGTTTGGGACACTGGCGGACTTTTTCCCCAGAATTGATTATTCCTGACCCTTCACAACCTGTTTATAATGCGATCGCCCCCTGGTCAGATAAAGACAATTCCTTTTATTTATCCCTACTTCATAGTGTCGCCCAAGCCTTCGATTTCGAGATTTCGACACCCTGGAAAAAACTGACATCTGAACAACAGCATATTATTCTTTATGGGAGTGAGGAACCCATTTTAATAGAAACTGATTCCCGCTACCAAGAAAGTCGCAGTTATTACCGCCCCTATCTCGGTGCAATTCCCATGTTACTCCGACAATATGAGGAAACAGGTTCCGAGGCGCAAAAGCAGAAATTAGCACCTTATTTGATTGACCAGCCCTGCGAAGTTTGTCACGGTAAACGATTGAAGCCAGAGGCGCTATCTGTCTATTTGGGACAGTATAATATAGCAGATTTAACAGAGGTTTCCATTCGGGATTGTTTGGCTAAAATTAATCAGCTACAATTGAGCGATCGCCAAGCCCAAATAGGGGATTTAGTCTTACGGGAAATTAAGGCAAGATTACAGTTTTTGATAGATGTCGGTTTGGATTATTTGACCCTCGCTAGATCCGCGTCTACCTTGTCTGGGGGAGAAGCCCAAAGGATTCGATTGGCTACTCAAATTGGCGCGGGTTTAACCGGTGTTTTATATGTCTTAGACGAGCCTAGTATTGGCTTACATCAACGGGATAATGGCAGACTATTAAAGACCTTGATAAAGTTGCGAGATTTAGGCAATACCTTAATTGTAGTTGAACATGACGAGGAAACTATCCGCGCCGCTGATTGGTTGGTTGATATCGGTCCGGGGGCGGGAGTTAATGGGGGGGAAATTGTCGCCCAAGGAGATTTTAAAACTTTATTAACTACTGAAAAATCCCTCACGGGTGCTTATCTTTCTGGACGCAAAAAAATTGAAACTCCCACCAGCCGCCGTCCCGGAAATGGGCGATCGCTATTTCTCCAAAACGCCCATTGTAATAATCTGCAAAATATCGATGTTGAATTACCCCTCGGTAAATTTGTCTGTATTACTGGGGTATCAGGTTCCGGGAAATCTACCTTAATTAATGACTTATTATATCCCGCCCTCCAACATCATTTTTACGGGAAAATTGCCTTTCCTAAACAATTAGATAAAATTCGGGGATTAGATGCTTTAGATAAGGTCATTGTCATTGATCAATCTCCCATTGGACGCACTCCACGTTCTAACCCCGCTACCTATACGGGAGTGTTTGATATTATCCGAGGAATATTTGCAGAAACCATTGAGGCGAAAGCTAGGGGATATAAGCCAGGACAGTTTTCTTTTAATGTTAAAGGCGGACGCTGTGAAGCCTGCGGCGGACAGGGCGTAAATGTGATTGAAATGAATTTTCTCCCTGATGTTTATGTTCAATGTGAAGTATGTAAAGGCGCACGATATAACCGGGAAACTCTCCAGGTTAAATATAAGGGCTATTCTATCGCTGATGTCTTGAATATGACGGTTGACGAGGCTTTAAAAGTCTTTGAAAACATCCCCCGCGCTAACACTAGGCTGCAAACTTTGGTTGATGTCGGTTTGGGTTATATTCAGTTAGGACAACCCGCGCCTACCCTTTCTGGGGGAGAAGCACAACGGGTTAAATTGGCTTCTGAATTGTCAAAGCGCGCTACTGGTAAAACTCTATATTTAATTGATGAACCCACTACCGGTTTATCCTTTTATGATGTTCATCAGTTATTGAATGTTTTACAAAGGTTGGTCGATAAGGGTAATTCTATTATCTTGATTGAACATAATTTAGATGTGATTCGTTGTGCTGATTGGGTGGTGGACTTGGGACCCGAAGGAGGCGATCGCGGTGGTCAAATTATCGCCACCGGAACCCCTGAAAATGTCGCTAATAACCCCCATTCCTACACCGGAATTTATTTAAAACAAGTCTTAACAACTTCCTAGGACAAACAGAAACCCCCTTGATTTGGGGGTTGACAAACTAGCCAGAAATCCTTTATAATTGAGGAGCAATTGATTCGGCTTGCTGTTGTTGTATTAACTGCCAATGTTGTATGGCTTTTTGATGAATATCTAACCAGGGGATTTGATGCTGTTGGGCGAGGGTAGCGCAGTCCTCATATTCGGGATGCACATTAATAATGCGATCGCCTGAAAAAGCCACCTTAATTCTCACCAAACCATATTCAGTGTCAACCGTCTGTAATTCGCGGTTAAGAATAGTCCGACATTGCCAACTTTGACGAATCCCTAAAGTAGTGGTTTCTGCAAACAGAATATTCCGGCAAGTATCCACAGCTTCCGGGTGACAAATCACAGTTAATAATACCCCAAGGCGAGACTTTTTCATCGTCACAGGTTGCACAAAAACATCCACCGCCCCCGCCGATAATAAAGCCTGAGAAGCATAGGCGATCGCTTGGGGGCTAAGGTCATCAATTTGAGTTTCTAATACCGCCACCATTTCCTCATCATGATCATGGAAAGTCCCCCCCAAACCATGACTTTCCGCCTTGGGTTTATCTGTGTCCTCAGTTTCCCCTAACCATAGGCGGAGAATATTAGGGATGGGAAAATTTGACGAACCGGCCCCTAGTCCCACCCGTTTCAGAATCATCGGCGGTGGCGGTCCGAATTCTGTAGCCAAAGTTACAGCGATCGCCGCCCCCGTTGGGGTAACTAATTCTCGTTCAATGCCATTGCTATAAACTGGAACACTACGCATTTCCCAGAGTTTCAGAACAGCAGGGGCAGGTACTGGCAAAATTCCATGGGCAGCCCGGAATGTGCCCCCACCTACCGGAAAAGCAGAACAATAGAGGCGATCGATTTTTAACCAGTCCAACCCCAAACAGGTTCCGACAATATCCACGATCGCATCTGTAGCCCCCACTTCGTGAAAATGTACCTTTTCCGGGTCAATACCATGAACCGCCCCTTCCGCTTCCGCCAGCTTGCGGAATACAGCTAAACTCATGTTTTCTGCCCTTGGGGGAAGTTTTGCAGCTTTGATAATGGCTTCAATATCTGGTAGGTGGCGAGTGTGATGATCGTGGCGAGTTAGGTCTACATGAACCTTCGTCGCTTGTTGACCCTGGCGAGTTACCTTTTCAGCCCATAGCCGATATTCCTCAGCCATTCCCAGCCTTTCTAACTGTGTCGTGAGATACTCCAGAGGGACCCCGGCATGAACTAAGGCGGCGAGGCACATATCCCCAGCTATTCCAGTGGGGCATTGAAGGTAGGCTATATTGATCATTTTCGGCGGTCTGGTTTAAGTGGTATCGATTTTAGTTTAAAGTTATTTTACTCAAAAATTGGGCATGATCAGATCGTCATTCTGACTTTAAACTTTAATTGTTCGATAATTATTCGAGTTCATGGACTTTATTATATGGCTACTCTGTACGAAATTCATCCCCAAAATCCTCAAAAACGCACCATTGAACAAATTAACGATGCCCTTAAACGTGGGGCGGTGATGCTTTACCCTACTGATACTGTTTATGCGATCGGTTGCGACCTCACCGTTAAATCTGCAGTCCAAAAGGTACGACAAATTAAGCAGATTTCCAATGATAAACCTCTCACCTTCTTGTGTTCATCCTTATCCAATATTGCCGATTATGCCATAGTTACTGACGAGGCTTATCGCACCATCAAAAAATTGATTCCGGGGAGTTATACTTTTGTGCTTCCCGCCACTAAACAAGTGCCCAAATTGGTCATGTCACCTAAGCGGAAAACCACCGGAATTAGGGTTCCTGATCATCCCGTGTGTTTAGCGATTTTGGAATCTCTAGGAAATCCGGTCATCTCTACTTCTGCACATATTAAAGAAGAAGATGAACCCTCGGCTTTAATTCGGAAAATTCCCCAAAATTATGATAAGTTTCAGCTTTTTGATGCCTTGGAGAATTTGGTTGATATTATTGTTGATGATGGCGCTGATTTGGATTATCAAGTCTCGACAATTATTGATTTAAGTGCTGATGATCCTGTCCTGGTGCGGCGCGGAAAAGGATGGGAGGCGATCGCTGATTGGGATCTGCCAGAAGAATAGCCCAATAGCCCCAATTTTAGGGGCTAAGTTAACCTTTCATCCCACTTTAATTAAAGCGATCGCACAAATTTCTTTCCTCATCCTTTAATCCCGGGTGATAATTAAGGTAGTCTTGGATGACATAACAAGCATAACTCAACTCATCCAAAGCCATAATCTCAGCCACATTCCAGATAATCCCCTTATGATCATCTCCCCCAGAAATAATCCATTTCCCATCATTACTAAAAGCCACAGTCCGCGCTGGTCCTTGATGTCGGATTAACGTTTTGAGTTTCACCCCTTCATTAGTCCAAAGTTGAATAGTGCCATCCCAACTAGCCGAAGCAATCATCTCACCATCTGGCGAAAAAGCCACGTGATCAACAATTCCCTGATGATGCAAAACTATCGATTTTCTACCATCTAAAAACCATAATCTGACCGTGTTATCTGTACTAGCAGAAGCAATAATATCACCTTGGGGACTAAAAGCCACCCCCCAAACACTACCCTGATGATTACCAATTAACCGCGTCCCAGACCCGTCTATATATACAACTCTGACCTCCTTATCCTCACTACCCGTAACCACCATTTTACCATCAGGACTAAAAGCAACCCCCGTAATCACTTCCGAATATTCCCACTCCCGTATAAACTCCCCAACTCGACTCCACAATTTCACTTTCTTATCATTTCCCACCGAAGCTATCACCTCACCATTTGGCGAAAAAGCTAATTGATTTACCCCCATAGAATGAGCATTATTGATCACCTTTAATAACTCTCCCTCCATATTCCAGAGGCGAATACTTTCATCCCAGCTACCCGTCGCCACAATTTCACCATCAGGAGAAACCCCTAGACCAATTACACCCTTATCATGACCTTCTAGTCTTCCCAGTAAACGACCCTGCATATCCCAGCGATAAACTTCTCCACCCCAACTAACAGAGAAAACTTGCTGATGGTCTGGAGTTAAAGCTACTCTCCGCAGATGGGTTTCATGTCCTGATAACACAGTCAAAAACGGACTCTTAACTTTCCATAGTTTAACCTCCCCATTGAAATCAGCAGAAGCCAGAGTTTCACCATCAGGACTAAAGGCGAGTTGAGTAAGCGGCGCAGTATGGGAAACAAAAGTTTGCAGGTGTCTACCGTCAGGACTCCATAAACGGATAGTCTGATCCCAACTCCCAGAAGCAATTATATTACCATCAGGAGAAAAAGCCACAGTCCTAATACTATTGTCATGTTTTCCAAGGACAATAGCAGACCTTTCATTAATAGACCATAATTTCAATTCTCTATTATGACCTCCAGCCACTAGATACTGACCATCAGGAGAAAAAGCCAAAGCCTCCACAGGTTCTTGAGAATGTTCAAAATCAGCTAATAATTCTCCTGTTATGTCCCACAGTTTCACTGTACCATCATCACTCACAGAAGCCAGGCGGTTACCGTCTGGAGAAAAGGCTATCTTTTTCACCAATTGAGTATGACCCACAAATTCATTTAATAAAGTGCCATCTCTGCGCCAAAGTTTTATAGAACCACGATTGCTAGAAGTGGCTATGGTGTCTTGATCCCGAATTATCAGATCCCATATTTCTTCCTCATGGGCGGAAAACGTGAACACCAAATCACCTTGATTTGACCAAATTCTGATTTCCCCATTGCTGTGTCCCGTGGCTATATAGCCGTCTGGGAAAAAAGCTAGAGTTCGTAATTCATAGGCAAAATTTGGGATAATATTCAGTAGTTTTCCCCGCCGATTAAAAATCAGAATCTGATTATTGTCTGTAATAATTTTATCCCTTCGGTCAACATCTTGAGAATTAGTGCGGGTAATAATCGCTATCTGTTCACCATCTTTACTCCAATCTAAAGACCAAACTCGGTCTTCCTGACGACCAAAACTATGATATTCATTCATCCCATAAACAGATTGAATCAAGACAGAATTTACTTTATTTTGGATATTATAATCGGGATTTTTGACATCCTTAATCCTCATTTTTGCCCGTACAGCATTAATTAAAGCATTGAAGCTATTTTGTGATAAAAACTGACCCTCTGTGGCGGAAATTAGGGCCTCAATTTCTCGGACTTTGGTGATTTCGTAGCTGGCGATCGCTCGACGATATTGGGAGTAAGCTAAACCCGCTAACCCTAGGGAGAACAATAGTGATAAAACTACCGTGGTTAACAGTCGCCGCTGTAGTCTTGAGTTTTTATATTCTTCTAAAAGTCTCGCTTCTACCGCGATTAATTTTTCCGCTTCTAAAGCCTGTTGCATGGCAGCGCGATCGCATTTTTCCGAAGCTGATAAAAATTGATAATCACCATCACTTAAACTTTTTCCTAACGCCCAATTTCGCGCTTCTAACAAGGCTTGACCTCGTAAAAGTCGAGAATCATCTGTTTGACAAGAAGCTATCCAAGCCTCAAAGTTTTGGGAATATGGACGTAGTAAATTTAGCTGTTTTTGCGTCCATTCTAAGTTAAAAATATGCTCATAAATGGGATTTTTAACTTTTAGCACACTCCCGGATTTTTCAATTAATCCCGATAGTAAAACCTCCGTTTCTTCCCGACTACCATCAAAGGGTATTTCGGTCTCTAGGAGTATTTTCTGATAAATACCTAATAATCTTGAGCAGATTTGAGGATTGCTAATAATTCGATTTCTAATGGTTCGCAAATGTTCCGGTTCGTCTTGCTTTTCCCAATTAGTAATTATCTGGTCAATCACCAATGTTTTTATAAACTCTTTTTCCGATGCTATTTGACCACGATTTAGCGGATTAATATCTTGATGATATTGGTAATATATGAGATTACATAACTTCTGAGTTAAAAACGGCTGTCCTCCTGTCCAGTTTAAGATTTCTTGCAGCAAAATTTCCCCATTAAAACCCGGAACATTTAATCCCTTTTGTAGGGGTTTTGCTTCCTCTAGGGTAAACCCAGAAAGTGCGATCGCTGTGCCAATATTAAAAGGGGTTCGGGTGCGGTCTCTAATTAAATCGGAGGGATTAGCTACCCCGAAAATCGCAAAATTTAACCGTTGATATGCTGCCTCAGTTGCCCTTTGGTTATAACAAAATCGAATAAATGCAAACCAATCATCTACCGGAAATGGTAAACTTAAAATAGTGTCGATCTCATCAATAAAAATGCAAAATATATCATGGGGAAAAGTTGGCAGTAAAACCTCAACTAGAAACTGATTTAATTTCTGTACCAATGAAAGTTCGCCTTGTTCTTTCCACCATACTTTAAATGGCATAGATTTTAATAACCCAAACCCTCGCCAAAGTTCTACAAAAATTCCCTTATACCACTGCATTGGGGTAACATCTTCACTACCAATAACCGTCATGTCTAACGTCGCACAACGTATTCCTTCTGCTTGTAAACGGTGGCGGGTTTGCACTAACAGAGAAGATTTACCCATCTGACGAGAGTTGAGAACATAACCAAACTCTCCCCGCTTCAAGGCTTCATACAGGTCTGTATCTGCTTGTCGCTTAACATAGCTAGGACAGTCGGTATGCAGACTACCTCCGACTTGATAAATTGACCGATATTCAGTTATCATAATTAAAATCTCATCGTCAATTCTGATAATTATCTCACTCTTGCAATTCCTCTTACAATTAATAAAATAATCAACAGCTTTATCTTCAATTTTTGTAAACAAAGCATGATACGCACAAAATCGCTATTTTGTCAAGAGGCTAATTTTTGACCCTGGCTCAATCCTTAAAAACTCGTGCATCGCAATTTTAAACTTTCACCAAAAAATATTAATATTTCACGATATATATAGGGTTTCCGGCTTTTTTTGGGCGTGTAGACACAATAAGCCCTTGGATGCGATTTATATAAGCATAGCAAAACCCCCATTCTGTCGTCAAGTATTTGAGAGAAGTTATCAATTAAATTGTATTAAATCTTAACATTATTTTGAAAATTAAAACTCTTTTGATGAAGATATTAGTAAAAATTATTGATTGGGGTATTTAAAGGCTGTGGGTCAGGGTATCCAAAACCGGATATATTCAATTTTGGCATATTTGGCGATCGCCATTTTCAGTGTCGGCATGAATTTGTAAGTAATCCCGTATCCAGTCACAGGCATAATTACGCACTGTTTGATAATTAATAGAATCCTTAATATTCCACAGGATAGCCACCCCATCAATATCAGTAGAAATTAACCGTTGACCATCATGGCTAAAATTCACCGACAAAACCCGAGTTTGATGGGTACGATGACCATTAAAAATCGCCAAATTTTCCCCATCAAGACTCCAAATTTTCGCACTTCCATCTGTCCCCGCTGTCGCCAGTATTTGACTATCTGGGGAAAAAGTCACATCCGATACAATATCATTATGATCAGCTTTAAAATCATTAATTAGATTGCCATTTATATCCCACAGCATAACCATATCATCTTCAGCAGCAGAAACCAAAAAGCGACCATCAGGAGAAAAATCTAAGCCTAAGATAGTTCCCCTGTGGTATGGACTTAGTTCCCGTTTCAGGCTACCATCAACTCCCCAAATTTTCACCATTCCACCACTACCACCAGAAGCAATTAACTGATTATCTCGGCTAATAGCAATCGTGCGGATAGTCTGTCCCTGTGAAGACCAACTTTTGAGCAAAACCCCGTCTTTATTCCAAAGTTTGATAGTGCTATCACCACTACCACTCACCAGAAATTCACCATTGGGACTAAAAGCCACCGACCAAACAGGTCCAGTATGTTCAGTTAAAGTGTTTAGTAAAGTTATGTTGGTTCCGTCAGGGGAAATTTGCCACAGTTGAATGATTTGGTCATAGCTACCAGTAGCCAAAATTTGATATTGAGAAGCAACACTGACCGACAAAACTCCCCCGTCGCTAGTAGGAATAGTCTGTAATAACTCCCCATTAGGTCGCCAAATTCTGAGAGTTTTATCATCACTACCAGTTACCACAAAACTGTCATCCTCAGAAAATACCGCATCTAAAATACCCCTATTATGTCCCCTCAAAATAGTGAGGCTAGGGTGTTCAAAACCCCAGAGTCGAAGAGTTTTATCATTACTTACCGAAGCCAGCGTTTTACCATCAGGGCTAAAGCTAACATTCCAGACCTGTTGTTGATGACCTTCTAGGGTGTATAGCAAATTACCATCTATATCCCACAGCTTAATATTATTAGCTAAATCAGCAGTGGCGAAAACAATACCTAAACGGCGGATAATGCTATCGGGAGGACTAATAGCCACAGACCAAACCCAACCTTCCTGGGAGGGTAAAGTAGTAATCAGACTGCCATCAAGTCCCCACACTTTAGCTGTACCGTCATTACTACCAGAAACGATAGTTTTGCCATCGGGGGAGAATACCACGTCCCAGACCGGGTTTTGGTGTCCGCTAAAGGTATTAACTAGACTGCCATCTATTCCCCATAGTTTCACGGTGTGGTCTTTGCTACTGGTGGCGATATTTTGACCATCTGGAGAAAAAGCGATCGCCTCTACAGCATCATCATGACCTGTTAAAGTCAGGTGAAGATAAGCATCAACCCATCCCTGGTCACCCCGTCGCCACAGTTGCGCTGTTTTGTCTTGACTAGCTATTCCTATGGTCTGACCATCTGGAGAAAAAGCGATCGCCCTGACACCATTTTTATGGAGACTTAGGGTAGTAACTAAATTACCATCAACAGTCCAGATCTTAGCCGTTTTGTCTAAACTCGCTGAGGCTAAAAATTGACCATCTGGGGAAAAAGCCACATCAAAAACGTCCCCTTCATGACCAGCAAAAACCTGTAATAAATTACCTCGCTTATCCCAGAGTTTAATAGTATTATCATTACTGCTAGTAGCGATATATTCACCGTCAGGAGAGAAAGTAACTCGCCAAATCAAATGGTCATGGGCTACAATTCTATTGAACTCATCAGCCCTAAAAAATGCCCGGCTAACCGTCTGCTTTACCCTCTCGATAATGGCGGGATTAGGTGATTTTATAGTTGCAATTTTTTGATGTGCTGCTAAAGCCGACAATAAAGCATCCAAGTGATAATTTTGAGTGAATAAAGTATTTGCAGAATTTAAAACAGCACTAATTTCGTTAATTCTAGCTTGTTTTTCATTAATTGAAGCTCTCATATATAAATTAAATGTCTGAAATACCAACAGAGAATTTATCACAAAACCAATAGTTAAAACTCCTATAAAAAGTTTTTGTTTTTGGGCATTTTTTTGTTGCTCTAATAATCTGATTTGCTGTTCTTTTAATTGGTTGGCAATAGCTTGCGATCGCTCAATTTCTAGTTGCTGTCTAACTTGCATTTGTTCCAGTTCAGCCGAAGCATTTAAAAATTGATAATCTACCGGACTCAAAACCTTACCTACCATCCACTTTTGAGCATCTTTGAAAGCCTGTCCTCGCAGCAGTCGAGATTCATCAGTTTTACCAGAAATCACCCAGGCTTCAAGAGTTTGAGAATAGGGTCGTAAATTACTTAACTTTTTATCTACCCAATCGTGATTAAAAATGCTTTTATAAATCTTATTTTTCACAATTAAATAATTATGGTATTTAATCACCAAGCCAGACATAATTAATTCCGTTTGTTCAGCACTACCATCAGCTTCAACTATTATACCTATTAAAACTTGCTGATAAAGACTTAGCAAATTTGCCAGAGTTTTGTGATTATCTAATAACCGATTAGAGATAGTTCGTAAATGTTCCGGTTCGTCGTGATATTCCCAATTATCAATAATGTAATCTTGAACAATTTTATAGATAATCTTTTCTTCGGATTTAGACTCCCAGAACTTATGTTTACCTTCTTTCAATATCTCCACACATAATATATTACAAATTTTCTGAGTTAAAAAAGGCTGTCCTCTCGTCCAATTTAATATACTTTTCAGCAAACGACGAGAATTTTTACCCGGAATAATTAAACCTGTCATTAAAGGTTCAGCTTCCTTTAAAGTAAATCCTGATAACTGTATAGCTTTCCCAATATTAAACGGCGTGCGATTTTTATCTTTAATTAAATCCGAAGGTGTAGCTACTCCAAAAATCGCAAAAGTAATCCGATTATATTCGGGATTAACAGCCCTTTCATTATAACAATAACGAATGAAAGCAAAAAAATCATCCACCGGGAATGGTAAACTTAAAATGCTATCGATTTCATCCACAAATATAAACAGGCGTTGGTCTGGTAAATGTTTTAATAACTCTTCAATAAATTGACTTAAACGCTGCAATAAAGATAGGTCTTCTCGTTCATTCCACCAGCTTTTCAGTGGAAATTTACTGGTCAGCTTAAAACCTGTCCATAAAAATGTTAAAATCCCTTTATACCACTGTAAAGGTGTCACATTTTCACTACCAATACAAGTCATATCTAAGCTGATACATTTCAGCGACTCCTGTTGTAGCCGATAGGAAGTCCGCACCAACAGGGACGATTTACCCATTTGACGACTATTGAGAACATAGCAAAATTCCCCGGATTTCAAGGCTTGATAGAGTTCCCTATCCGCCGCCCTCTCCACATAGGTCGGTGAGTCCCTATGAAGGCTACCACCAACTTGATAAATTGATTGGGACTCAAGTATCATGAGATTATATCGATAATTATAGTTAATTATTAGCCCACCACAACGGTAATTTCATAAAATGTCTATTTTGTCAATAGCCTAATTTTCAGCCTGGACTAAATCCTCAAAAACTCGTGCATCGCCATTTTAAATTGTAGCCACAAAATATTAATATTTCACGATCTATATAGGGTTTCCGGCTTTTTTTTGGGTGTAGGCACAATAACCCCTCGGAAGCGATTTCCGTCAGTATAGCAAAACCTCCATTCTGTCGTCAAGTATTTGAGGTTACTGGTATTGAGGCGATCGCATCTCAAATCATGCTTTTTCTAAGAAAACTCGGAAATAAATTTCTTTCTGATGCTTAACCGATAAATAGTGCTTCGGTATTTCTTCTATATTGTCACCGTCTATTTTAAGGGACTTCACCAGATTTTCTCGTTTGAATTGTGATGAACGTTTATTCAAATTACCTGGCATGGGTATATTTTTAATCACCACAAATTTAATATCATAATCCTTGAGAAAATCAGGCTTTCCCCAAAAAACTTGCCCGATTTTTTGCAAATATTTAAATAGACAAAAACCACCTTTAAGTTGTTTAATAATATCTTGATTATCTGGGTTGCCTCGCTTGAGTTCTAAAAAAATAGCTGTTTTTTGTGATTTTTGGTTAAGCAAAATGTTAACCAAAATGATATAATCTGAACGTTTGCATTCTCCTTGTAATCCTTGAATAAATCCTACTGGTGGTGCAAACTTATCGGATTTAATAATGAAAAATTCTGGTGGAAATCCCTTAATTTTAATGGAATATTTAACATCTTGATCTGCTTCAGTTAGGATTACTTCTCGACTGTTATAGGGTAGAGCGATCGCTTTAATTTGTGCTGATTCATCAATTAACTCTGACAGAATTTTATAATCTCTCTTCCACACTAGAACTCTTCTCCCCAAACGATCGCTTCTTGAATTTTATTCATGGCTTCAATCGCAGTGTCAAAGCTGGAAATTTCTATACCGAAATCCGGTGTAATCTTGGCAACAGTTAACGTTTGGCAGCGACTCCGCCTCGATTTACCGGGTAGTTGAACAAGGGCTTCTTCCGCGATATAAACTCTAACACGACTAGCATCGAGAATTTCATCTTGTTTATAGCCTTCTTGTTGAGCGATTTTCTGAATGTGGGGTTTATCGGAATTGAGCATGATTAGGGTGTTCAATTCCTTGACAATATAATCACTGTGGGTCGTCATCAATACTTTGATGCCACTGTTAATTAACCGAGCAATTAAACGAGCGATTCGACGTTGGTTTTCCGGGTGCAAATTTAGTTCGGGTTCATCAATAATTAGTAATTGACCGATTTTGGCAATATGTTTTAAATAAAAGCCAATATCCAGTAAAGAACGAACTGCGCTAGAACTTTCATCCATCGTTAACTGAGCTTTTTTATTACCCATAGGAATATAATAGAGTTCATCATTTTTGGTCACCACATAACGACCGCCAATAATATCATCAAAATCATCCAAAATACCAGGATTGATTTCGCTTAAATCACTGCTGCGTTTAGATATTCCCTCTAAATTACGCAGAAACTCAACATTTTTATGAATCGGCAACGCATAATCTCCATACCCCTTAGAAAGCAGCAGTTGAAACCTATCTTTTTCCCCTTCAACTTGGCTCAGTTCATCTAGGAGGCGATTACGGGCAAAATTGAGTTCTTTCCGAAAAATAGCCGCACCTGTTCTTTCCGCACTCGCGATAAAAGGACGCGGAAAAAATCGAGAAAACAGGATATTTTTAATCGAATCACTAATAATTTTATTGATGATTTGTCGAGGAAAATTCAGATTTTCCTTTGTGGCTAGGAGTGTAACCGTCAATTCTGGGCTATTTACAGGTTTGATTAGTGAAAAGATTTGCTGATCAGAACCTCTGGCTCCTATATTGGTTTCATAGCCATCATCAAAAAAATCTCTATTTAAATCTAAAAAAACTTCAAAGGTTGTCTGGGCGAACCTGGCTCCGTTTGTCCCAAAGATTTCCCCCAGACTGTCTGCGTAGGCTTGGGAGGCTTGGGATAGGATTTTTTCTGGGGAATCAATATCAGTTAGGAGGTTGATCGTCGCCAATCCTTGATTTAAAATCTGGTCAATAATATCATTGGCAATTTCCACCTCAAAGCCATCTCTCCATGTCGATAAAAATCCAAACAAAGCATAGGTCACATAAGTTTTCCCAGAGTTATTTTGCCCACAAATAATCGTTAGATCTCCTAATTCTAGTTGGGCTTGTTTGATAACACCTAAATTTTGAACCTTGATTTTCATGAATAATTTAAGTGTGAGAGTTTTAGATTTTTATGACTCTGCTATGGTACGGGTCTTGGGAGTCTCAGCCTCCGGGATTGCATCTGTTAACAATCCTTGGAAATCCAAAATACTTTGCCAGTATATATTAGTTAAACTTAACCCAGATGATGGTAAGTGGGGAAAATTCCCCACAGTTAGGAAAACCCTAAAAACCACTCAAACGGCTTTGGAGAATTTCCGCTTGTTTCTCAGCTTCCGCTAAAGCATCTCGCGCACCCTGTACAACCTGGGGGTCAGCTTTATCGACAAAATTACGATTACTTAAACGCTTGGTATAGCTATCAATTTCCTTCTGAATTTTTGCCAATTTCTTCTCGGTCCGCTGCTTCAAGGCTTCTAAATCAACCACCCCAGCCAAAGGAATTAAGGCCTGAATAGTACCCACCACCCCGGCGATAGTTTGACCTTCATTTCCCGTTAATGCTTCTGTAATCACCAAGTTATCCACCCCAGCAATTTTATTAATATAGACCTCTCCCCGTTGCAAAATCTCCCTTTCTTTGGCATTTTCACTTTGCAGAATCGCCGTAACTTTGACTTTGGGTTTAATATCAGCGTCAGCGCGCAAATTTCGGAGAGTGCGAATTGTGCCGATAATTAAATCAAAATCGGTTTCTAAGTCGGAACTGATCATCTGTTCTTGCAATACTGGATAAGTCTGCACCGCCAAACAATCTTGTTCCCCGGTTTGGGTTAAAGTATGCCAAATTTCCTCGGTAATGTGTGGCATAAAAGGATGTAATAGCTTTAAAATGCCTTCTAAAATGTAGGCGAGTACCTGCTGGGCTACTTTCTGAGAAACGCCGCCATCTCCCTGTAAACGATACTTGGCTAACTCAATATACCAGTCGCAAAAATCACCCCAAATAAACTCATATAAGCCTTTAGCTGCTTCCCCTAAACTGTAAGCATTCATATAATCACAAGTTTGCTTGACAGTTTGGTTAAACCGAGACAAAATCCAGCGATCGCTTAATTCCAACTCCTCCAAATTAGGTGTTCCCAATTGTGCCGGAGTTTGTCCTTTCAGGTTCATCAACACAAACCGGGCCGCATTCCAGAGTTTATTAGTAAAATTCCGGGAAGCCTCCACCGACGGCGACTCATCCTTGCTGCGGTCATACTCTAAACGGATATCCTGTCCTGCACCGATCACCTCTCGCATTAAAGTATAACGCAGCGCATCAGTCCCATATTTATCAATCAACAATAAAGGGTCGATACCATTTCCCGCTGATTTCGACATCTTTTTGCCATTTTCATCCAGGATTAACCCATGGATATAAACCGTTTGAAAAGGCATTTTGTCCGTAAAATATCCCCCCATCATCGTCATTCTAGCCACCCAGAAAAAGATGATATCAAACCCCGTAGACAGAGTATTCGTCGGGTAATAGGTTTGCAAATCTGCCGTTTTTTCCGGCCATCCCAAAGTCGAAAACGGCCACAAACCAGAGGAAAACCAGGTATCGAGAACATCAGGATCTTGCTGAAGTTTTACCCCTTCTCCAAAGGAAGCGATCGCTTTTTCCTGGGCTTCTGCTGCTGTCCGCGCCACAATAAACGGAGTATCATCAGTAATTTCTCCCCCAGTTTCACTAACCGCATACCAAGCCGGAATTTGATGTCCCCACCACAGTTGACGAGAAATGCACCAATCTTCTAATTTCACCAACCAGTCACGATAGACTTTTTGCCATCTTTGGGGGACAAAATTAGGGCTATGGTCATTATCCAAACATACCAAAGCCCCATCAGCCAACGGTCTAATCTTGACAAACCACTGAGTAGATAATAGCGGTTCAACCGGAACTTTTCCGCGATCGCTATAAGGTACAGAATGGCTATAGTCTTCGATTTTCACCAAAAACCCTTCCGCTTCCAAACGTTTCACCACATTTTGGCGCGCCACAAACCTATCTTGTCCGACAAACTCTCCCCCATTCTCATTCAAAGAACCATTTTTATTTAGAATATTAATCATCGGCAAATTATGCCTTTTACCCATCTCAAAATCATTGGGGTCATGGGCGGGAGTAACCTTAACGCAGCCCGTCCCAAATTCTGGATCAACTAACTCATCACCAATAATAGGAATTTCCCTATTCATAATTGGTAAAGTCAGAGTTTTCCCAATCAAATTTTGATAGCGTTTATCATTAGGATTAACCGCCACAGCCGTATCACCTAACATAGTTTCTGGGCGAGTAGTCGCCACTTCCACAAACCCACTACCATCACTCAGAGGGTAGCGAAAATGCCATAACTTGCCATTAACTTCCTTATTTTCCACTTCCAGATCCGACACCGCCGACTCACTGGCGGGACACCAATTAACCAGATATTCCCCACGATAAATTAAGCCATCTTCATATAAACGCACAAACGCTTCAATTACCGCTTTTGATAATCCTTCATCCAGCGTAAACCGTTCACGAGTCCAGTCACAGGACACCCCCAAACGTCGCAATTGATTAACAATTTTACCACCCGACTCTTGTTTCCACTGCCAAGCCCGGTCTAAAAACTTATCCCTTCCCAAATCATAGCGAGTTTTACCTTCTTCTCGCAATTGTCGCTCTAAAATAGTCTGTACTGCTATACTAGCGTGGTCAGTTCCCGGCAAATATAGCGTATTATAACCACGCATCCGATGATAGCGAATTAACGCATCAATCAAAGAATTATTGAAAGCGTGACCCATGTGCAGGCTTCCCGTCACGTTCGGAGGCGGAATCATGATACAGTAGGGTTCACCGGGATGGTTAGGGTCTGCTTTAAAGACCTGCTTCTGTTCCCAGTATTGCTGCCATTTGGCTTCAGTGGAGAAAGGGTCGTATTGGGGTGCTAGGGTGGGAATAGTTGCAGTCATAGCAGATTATATCGACAGTTTAAGCTGATTGCTCGTTCCTAAATATTTTGCCACATCAAGGCTTAAATTACAGTAGATGATTAGATTATTAGTTATCGTCGCGCTTCGCCGTCATCCTAGCCGCTACCATATCGCCATGGGAAGTATCTTAACCGCCTTCCCAATCCTATTCAGCCCCGCCTACCTGCTTTTCCTCTCCTCTTGTCTTGGCAGCCCAGACCCACCCCGAACCCCCTTAATGGAGGATGGGGGGGACTGGTAATCTTGAGAGTCTAACTGTACTGTTGACCAGATACTGCTTCTGGGTCAAGGTTAAACAGAGTTTGCAGGGTTTGCATAGCCCGGCGGCGGGCTTCAATATCCTGCTGCGATCGCAATTGTACCATAGGATCATGAAGGATTTTATTGACAATACCCCTAGTCAGGGCTTCAATCACCTCCTGATGCTTTTCCGCAAATTCCGATCCCAAACGAGATAACGCTTTTTCCAGTTCCTGTTCTCTAATCCCTTCAATCTTATCGCGCAGACAGTTAATTGTCGGGACTGTTTCCAAACTCCGCCACCAGACATCAAAGGCTTCCACTTCTTCTTCAAGAAGAACCTCCGCCTCCAGCGCCATTCTCCGGCGGCTTTCATAGTTTTGGGCTACCACCGCCTTTAAGTCATCCACATTAAACGCCTTAATTCCTGGTAACTCCGTGACATCAGCCGCCACATTGCGAGGAACAGAAATATCAACCAACATTAGAGACTGGTTAGGGGCTAAAGTCTCCTCTAATTTAGCTCTATCTAAAATCGGTTCCGTCGCACCTGTGCTAGTAAAGACGATATCGGAATTAGCCACAACAGCCATCATTTCCGACAGAGGACACAAGTTCAAATCCGCCTCTCTAAATTGACCCGCCAACTCTTGCGATCGCTTTAACGAACGATTTATAATAGAGATGTGGTTAGCCCCCTTAGAGAGCAGATGTTGTACCAATAGGCGAGACATTTTACCCGCCCCAACAATAGCCACTCGGTAATCAGACAGATCCTCCACTTTCATCTGCACCAATTCCACAGCCGCAGAACTAATAGAAACCGCCCCCGTACCAATGCTAGTTTCTGTCCGCACCCGTTTCCCAGCCGTCAAGGCTTGTTTAAATAAACGATTGAGAATGCGCCCTATTCCCTTGTATTGCTGACCCAACTTGTGAGTTTGCTTAACTTGGGCGAGGATCTGTCCTTCTCCCAGAACCAAACTATCCAATCCCGCCGCCACTCGCATTAGGTGCATAATCGCATCATCATGGAGAAGCGTAAATAGATGGGGACGCAGTTCAGCCAGGGTTAGTTGACTCGACTCCGACAGAAATTGGGTTACTTCCCTAATTCCCGGTTGAGCCTCAACTGTGACCAAATAGATTTCCAAGCGATTACAGGTACTAAGAATCGCCACCTCTTCCAAATGAGGATAGCTCAACAAACTGGCGATCGCCCCTTCTATCTGAGGTTCTGGAATACTGAGTTTTTCACGGACGTTAACTGGAGCCGTTTTGTGACTAAGACCTACGACTGCAATATTCATAAAACGGTTTAGTGTTTCGGTTTTTTTATTAGTGTATGGGATCAGGTCGAAGCCATCTCCGGTGTTTCTGCTGTCAACTCACATCAATTCACCAAAATCTGTGCAATTTCCCTGATCCCGTTTCCACTGGGGAAACTAGCGAAGCTGAATATTTTTCGGCTTCTCAAACATATGGATAGTATCTACAAAGCGAGCTGTTTTCGACTGAGACGAAATTACCAAGCTCTGAGTCCGAGCCCCACCACCGAAGAAGCGAACCCCCTCCATCAGAGTACCAGAAGTAATACCACAGGCAGCAAATAGAACAGTTCTGCCGTTAGCCAGTTCTTCCGCATTATAGACCTTATCAGGATTTTCAATCCCCATCTCTTTCAAGCGAGCGATGTTGCTTTCCTTGCTTTCCCCGATCAGACCAGTCTTGACAACTTCTGGGTCATAGATCAATTGTCCTTGGAAGTGACCTCCCAGACAGCGCATAGCCGCAGCCGAAATCACCCCTTCAGGAGCCGCACCAATACCCATCAGAGCATGAATATTAGTTCCAGAGAAAGCACAGGAGATAGCTGCAGACACATCCCCATCACTAATCAGACGAACCCTAGCACCAGCTTCCCGAATTTCCTTAATCAGTTCCTTGTGGCGGGGGCGATCCATAACCACAACCACTAATTCCTCAACCGCGCGACCCATGCAGTCCGAGATAATCTGGAGGTTTTCTGTAGCTGATTTGTTAAGATCAACATGACCACGAGCTACCGGAGGGGCTGCTAGTTTCTTCATGTAGAAATCAGGAGCCGCAAAAAGTCCCCCCTTCTCAGAAATAGCCAGCACAGCCATCGAGCCATTTTGACCGTAGGCTACCAGGTTAGTTCCTTCGCAGGGGTCAACCGCGATGTCAATTTCTACCAATTCTTCTGGGTTACAAAATGCCCCCGCATTTTCCTGGGTGCAGATACCTACCTCTTCACCAATGTAGAGCATAGGAGCCTCATCGCGCTCCCCTTCACCGATGACGATACGACCGCGCATATGAATTTGATTCATCCGTTGGCGCATGGCTTCCACAGCCACATGGTCGGCGGTATTTTTTTCGCCTTTACCCATCCATCGAGCCGAAGCGATCGCCGCTTGCTCGACTACCTCAATAATCTCTAAACCAATAGCGTTATCCACGAGTTTTATCCTCCCAACATCTGAGATTGCCTGATTGTAAGGGTGGGTTCAGTAAACAGCCTCGATTTGCACGCCCGTTATTCGTGAACCCGTCCCTAAGCACTCCCAGTGTTCAAGTCTATCAGGTTATTGAGAGCCTATATGCAGGGAATTGAAATCCTCTTAATAATCTTAACAAATCTTGACACTCCCCTGCCTAAAGGCGAGGGGATTCTTCATTCATAGACCCAACTTGCTTTGACAGGATTGCTCCAGCCCGAGTAATGGTCGAATCTCCTGAAGCGTTCGGGTATAAGACCCTTCGCGCTTGCCCTAGCGTACACAAGGCTGACTTTGCTGCGCAACGCTGCGCGAACAGGATGTTGAGCGCAGCACTCCCATCCCGATCCAAGTTTAACCCACATTGACAAACATGAGTTCGAGTGGATAGGGCTTTTTTGACCACTGCACCACAGTTAGAGCATTCTTGGGAAGTATAAGCCGGGTTAACCGCAACCGTCACCTTGCCAAACTTCACCCCAAAATACTCTAGCTTCCTGAACTGATACCAACTTGCATCATTAATCGACGGGAATGGTGATTTGATTACGAGTTTCTGATAACTTCCAACCACAAGTTGTGTATTCAACTGAACGGCTGTTCTTTTTGAACTTGGGAAAACCTTTCTTTCCTCGAATGGCTTTCCGGCAGTTCTCGTAGAACCTCCTTATTGCCGAATATGCTCTTTCAATGGACGCTTGACAGGCGCTGGAGTTTAAGTTTTTAGCAAAAGGAAATTCATCTCGAGCGTGTTTTGCCCTAGACCATACAAATTATTCTGTCCAATTCCTGAATTATCCATCCAGAAACCGATCGCTTTATTTATTGCCGATGAACTGAGCAGTTCGGATCGCCTCATCAATGGTAATGCACGTGATTTGACTTCCCTTTGGCTTTAAACTCCAGTACAATCATTTATATGGGACAACACGCCTAAGCATAATAGTATAACATAAAAAGCCGTCCTACAAGGCTTGTTGAGCAAAGCCGAAGCGACCGGGCTAGTGACCCAGGATCTTTGGTAAATCACCCTCCGCCGACTCTCCCACCCTTCTGTCCCCCTCAAAAGTTAAATTTTGTTGCATTTGGGCGATCGCACCCCCATTCAGGACTGCCCTCGTCACAATTTTGCACTATGGTAATCTAATTAGTGATCAGGAAGTCGTACTAGCCGAGCAGCTTTAATGAGTAGCAACGTCATTGTCATTCAAGACTCCCAATTTGAAACCGAAGTCCTAGGTAATACTGGACAGCCGACTTTAGCCTACTTCTGGGCTGGCTGGTGTGGCCCTTGTCGTTTGGTTTCCCCCTCCGTCGAAGCTGTAGCAAATACTTACAGCGATCGCCTAAAAGTAGTTAAACTAGAAATCGACCCCAACCCCCAAGCAGTTAAACTCTGTCAAGTGGAAGGAGTCCCAGCCTTGAGACTATTTAGGGGCGGAGAAATTATCGCCTCCTTTGAGGGAGCAATTACCAAAGACAAACTAATTGAGTGGATTGACCCTCACCTGTAGAATCTGTAAATCTCTTATTGAGTCCCGTTTGCGTCGGAGTTGAATGCTATGCAATTTTCTAAGCGACTAGAACCTCTACGGTCTAATGTATTTGCTGATATGGATCGAGCCAAAGCCAAAGCATTGGCCGCCGGACAAGATCTGATTGACTTGTCTTTGGGTTCTTCTGATGTACCTGTGGCTAATCACATTATCGATCGCATTCGGGACTCCCTCGACGATACTACAACCCACGGTTACGCTTTATTCCGCAATACTAAGGATTTTCGAGATGCCGCCGCTCACTGGTACACCCAAAAGTATGGCGTGCCAGTTGACCCGGAAACCGAAGTTCTCCAACTCATAGGCTGTCAGGAAGGAACAGGACATCTGCCTTTAGCTATTCTTGACCCCGGAGATTTTGCCCTATTACAAGATCCGGGCTATCCTTCCCACGCCGGCGGAGTATATATAGCTGGCGGACAAATTTACCCCATGACCATGTTGGCTGAAAATGGCTTCCTGCCCAAGTTTGAGGAAATTCCCCAAGCCGTATTGTCTCAAGCCAAAATGATGGTCTTGAGTTATCCCCATAATCCCACAACCGCGATCGCTCCCTTATCATTTTTTCAGGAAGCCGTAGCCTTCTGTCAAAAAAATGATCTCGTCCTCGTTCATGATTTCCCCTACGGGGATTTTGTCTTCCCAGAAGGCAATGCCGTCAATAATGATGCCATTGCCCCCTCTATCTTGCAAGCAGACCCCCAGAAAACCGTCTCCATAGAGTTTTTTACCTTTTCCAAGTCCTATAATATGGGAGGCTTCCGTATCGGTTTCGCCGTCGGAAATCCTCAATTGATTCTCGCTCTGCGACAGGTCAAGGCGGCGATCGACTTTAATCAGTATCGTGGCATTCTTAATGGTGCGATCGCTGCTTTAACCGGCCCTCAAGAATTAATTAGCTACACCGTTGATACCTTCCGAGAGCGGCGCGATGTCTTTGTTAAAGCCCTCCATGACATCGGTTGGGATGTACCTACCCCCATAGCCACCCTCTACATTTGGGCAAAACTCCCCGAACCCTGGAGTCAAGATTCTATCCGCTTCTGCGCCCAATTAGTCCAACAAACCGGAGTCGCCGTATCTCCCGGCGTTGGCTTTGGCAAATCCGGCGAAGGATATGTCCGCTTTGCTCTCGTTCATCCCCCAGAAGTCTTAAAAGTCGCCGTAGACCGGATTGCCCAATTCTTGCAGTCCCACCAGCCCTAAACCAGCTAACACCTAACTTACTACAACTAATGATAGGGGCCGGTTCTCGACAATTCCCAGCACTACTCTGGGTTTCATCGAGTCCGGCCCCCTTTAAATATACCGATCAATCTCTTAAACATCACCCCCAAAAAACTGTAATTTTTCGTAGAAATACGGAGTATTTTTAACCATCATCAGACCAATCTTAGACACCATCAAATTTGCCGATAACTTTATATAAAATCACCATAACTTTACAGAACCTTTATAGACTTTTCCCAGACCGTCAACTATAATGAACACAGAGTCAAAAAACAGCAGGCGTTAAATTTATGTCTATATTAAAGACTCTGCGCCCTAACTTAAAAGCGCGAAACCGATGAAAAAAGCGGTGTCATCTACGAAAAACTAATAATAATTAAACAAAATCCCTTTTCAGGTAAAGCTGATTACAGCTTCCCCAAAAGGACTAACTCAACCCTCAACTATTAACTTTAGGAGACTTCAATCATGGCTGGACTTATCAACAAATTCTTAGTTAGTGCCTCCCTTGCCGCCGGTATGACCGCAATAGTCGCCGCTCCTGTCCTAGCCCAAAACTTCAGAATTGAAGGTAACGACTATATCCTCTACGATGCCCGAGACACTACTGGTGACGGTTTAGTTGACCAAACCTATGCAAACCCTTCTGCAAACATCGACGACATTTTGCGCCAGCTAGACGGAACTCCCGGCGGTAACATTGAATTGTTCTCCAGCAGTCACATTAATGATCAAAGTATGTATGGGTGGGACTATAACTCATCTTTCTATGGTGGTGCAAGAACCAGCCTGATTGGTGAAGTTAACGGTCAAACCCTGACTATCAGTAGTCTCAACGCCTTCGACTGGTTCACAACTGCTGATGGTAATTTCACGAACCAATATGGCTCTGACAACTTAGCTAACCGCTGGTTTGGTGAGTTATTGGACAACTACCAACCTGATTTAGGAAGAATCGGTAGAAGAAATGCCTTTAATTCGTTTTTCGGTATGTATGGTTTTGAACGCGCCAGCGACCCCAACATCTCCTACATCAACAGTAACAGCAACGGCATTGAAATCGGTTTAGCCGGACATATGGACTTAGGTAATGTCTACGGAAGCTGGTTTGCAGGTTGGCAGGCTAGTGAAATTCTCAGGTATGAATATAACGGAGTAGTTGATTATCTGTGGAGTTTCAGTGCTACTGCTACTGGACTAACTGAGTACACTGATGGAACTTCCCACAACGGCCTTTACAAAGTCTACATTCCTACAGGTAACGTGCCTTCTGTTCCTGAACCTTCCACTATGTTAGGTCTGATGGCTGTTGGCGGTTTGTTTGCAGCCTCTTCCCGCAAGTCTCGGAAAAATAGCTAATTAGCTTCCTGTTAGCTACAACTAGCATCCATATCATTATTTACAACCAGCCCGGTGGTAGAGAGTTGACTTCGATCAGAGTCTTTTTCTCTACCACTTGGGCTTTTTACTTGTCTGTATCCTCGGGAAGTCACTATTCTCGTCTGTCACTACCTCCCTCCCTCTCTATATATATGAGTCACCCGTCCAATAATATAGCCCCTGGTTATGTGGCCTATTCGATCCGAGACTATCAGCCAACCAACCAGCCCCACGTACCCTTGTCCCTAGTTATCCGCTCCGCCACCTTCAACTATCCCTGATTCCCAAAATTTTTTTTCAGCCCAAACCCTTGTGGTGTAGGGGTTTTCAGGCATTCGTCAAAAAAAGTCAAAAAAATTTTCCCAAAAGGGTTGACAAACCTAGTTAGGTAATATACATTGGTAAATGCGCTCGAAGGGAAGGCAACGAACCGGAACGCGCCCGAACCTAGAAAAACTAATAGTTTGAAAGCTTAATGACCACCCCAGGTCAATGAATTTATCGGCTACTACTCAGGTAAATCTGAGAGTTAGCCACAGTATAAGCCAGGAGTTCAGAAAAAGCAAGCTGAACTCGTGAAATCCAAAAGTTAGTCGAAAGACTGACAACACGGAGAGTTTGATCCTGGCTCAGGATGAACGCTGGCGGTCTGCTTAACACATGCAAGTCGAACGGGCTCTTCGGAGCTAGTGGCGGACGGGTGAGTAACACGTGAGAATCTGGCTCCCGGTCGGGGACAACAGAGGGAAACTTCTGCTAATCCCGGATGAGCCGAAAGGTAAAAGATTTATCGCCGGGAGATGAGCTCGCGTCTGATTAGCTAGTTGGTGAGGTAAAGGCTCACCAAGGCGACGATCAGTAGCTGGTCTGAGAGGATGATCAGCCACACTGGGACTGAGACACGGCCCAGACTCCTACGGGAGGCAGCAGTGGGGAATTTTCCGCAATGGGCGCAAGCCTGACGGAGCAAGACCGCGTGGGGGAGGAAGGCTCTTGGGTTGTAAACCCCTTTTCTCAAGGAAGAACACAATGACGGTACTTGAGGAATAAGCCTCGGCTAACTCCGTGCCAGCAGCCGCGGTAATACGGAGGAGGCAAGCGTTATCCGGAATGATTGGGCGTAAAGCGTCCGTAGGTGGCAGTTCAAGTCTGCTGTCAAAGACAGTAGCTCAACTACTGAAAGGCAGTGGAAACTGAACAGCTAGAGTACGGTAGGGGCAGAGGGAATTCCCGGTGTAGCGGTGAAATGCGTAGATATCGGGAAGAACACCGGTGGCGAAAGCGCTCTGCTGGGCCGTAACTGACACTGAGGGACGAAAGCTAGGGGAGCGAATGGGATTAGATACCCCAGTAGTCCTAGCCGTAAACGATGGAAACTAGGTGTAGCCTGTATCGACCCGGGCTGTGCCGAAGCTAACGCGTTAAGTTTCCCGCCTGGGGAGTACGCACGCAAGTGTGAAACTCAAAGGAATTGACGGGGGCCCGCACAAGCGGTGGAGTATGTGGTTTAATTCGATGCAACGCGAAGAACCTTACCAGGGCTTGACATGTCCGGAATCTTGGTGAAAGCCGAGAGTGCCTTCGGGAGCCGGAACACAGGTGGTGCATGGCTGTCGTCAGCTCGTGTCGTGAGATGTTGGGTTAAGTCCCGCAACGAGCGCAACCCTCGTCCTTAGTTGCCATCATTCAGTTGGGCACTTTAGGGAGACTGCCGGTGACAAACCGGAGGAAGGTGGGGATGACGTCAAGTCATCATGCCCCTTACGTCCTGGGCTACACACGTACTACAATGGGGGGGACAAAGGGTAGCCAAGACGCGAGTCTGAGCCAATCCCGTAAACCTCTCCTCAGTTCAGATTGCAGGCTGCAACTCGCCTGCATGAAGGAGGAATCGCTAGTAATCGCAGGTCAGCATACTGCGGTGAATCCGTTCCCGGGCCTTGTACACACCGCCCGTCACACCATGGAAGTTAGCCACGCCCGAAGTCGTTACTCTAACCGTTCGCGGAGGAGGATGCCGAAGGCAGGGCTGATGACTGGGGTGAAGTCGTAACAAGGTAGCCGTACCGGAAGGTGTGGCTGGATCACCTCCTTTTTAGGGAGACCTACTTCGAGATATCGCGCCTTAACAACTATAGCCGTGTCTTGAGGTCATCCTTAGGTCGGATGGGGCGGTCAGAGAGCTTTCAAACTTTAGGGTTCGTGTTATGGGCTATTAGCTCAGGTGGTTAGAGCGCACCCCTGATAAGGGTGAGGTCCCTGGTTCAAGTCCAGGATGGCCCACATCCACCCCAAACTGGGGGTATAGCTCAGTTGGTAGAGCGCTGCCTTTGCACGGCAGAAGTCAGCGGTTCGAGTCCGCTTACCTCCACTCTCCTTTGTGATGGTGCTAGTTGGGGTGAGATGAGATGAGATGACCTCTGATAGATAATTTATCACTGTACAGCTCCTAAATCTTTAGATGTTAGTCTGAGATTGGATAGCTGGACATCTGTTCCAGTCAGAACCTTGAAAACTGCATAGAGAAAAGCATAATGGTGTAGGAAAACGTCGTAAAGACAATTCCAATGTAGGTCAAGCTACAAAGGGCTAACGGTGGATTCCTAGGCACACAGAGGCGATGAAGGACGTGGCGACCCACGAAAGGCTTCGGGGAGCAGGAAGCAAGCTTTGATCCGAAGATGTCCGAATGGGGCAACCCATAAACAGCTCGCTGAATCCATAGGCGAGTATGAGCGAACCCGGTGAACTGAAACATCTTAGTAGCCGGAGGAAGAGAAAGCAATAGCGATTTCCCTAGTAGTGGTGAGCGAACGGGAAACAGCCTAAACCAATGGGATTTCCCGTTGGGGTTGTGGGACAGTCATCAGAGACCGCCGAGGCTAGACGAAGCAGTTGAATACTGCACCAGAGAAGGTGAAAGTCCTGTAGTCGAAAGCCAAAACGGCTCGACTGTATCCCGAGTAGCACGGAGCCCGTGAAATTCCGTGTGAATCCGCCTCGACCACGAGGTAAGGCTAAATACTCCTGTGTGACCGATAGAGAACCAGTACCGTGAGGGAAAGGTGAAAAGAACCCCGGAAGGGGAGTGAAATAGAACCTGAAACCGTTAGCCTACAAGCAGTGGGAGGACGATTTAACGTCTGACCGCGTGCCTGTTGAAGCATGAGCCGGCGAGTTACAAGTTATGGCAGGTTAAGACCCAATAGGTTGAAGCCCAAGCGAAAGCGAGTCTGAATAGGGCGTTACGTCATAATTTGTAGACCCGAACCCGGGTGATCTAACCATGTCCAGGATGAAGCTTGGGTAAAACCAAGTGGAGGTCCGAACCGACCGATGTTGAAAAATCGGCGGATGAGGTGTGGTTAGGGGTGAAATGCCAATCGAACCCGGAGCTAGCTGGTTCTCCCCGAAATGCGTTGAGGCGCAGCGGTTGAGGTTTAAACCTGGGGGTAAAGCACTGTTTCGGTGCGGGCTGCGAGAGCGGTACCAAATCGAGACAAACTCTGAATACCAGGGGTACACTCAACCAGTGAGACGGTGGGGGATAAGCTTCATCGTCAAGAGGGAAACAGCCCAGACCACCAGCTAAGGTCCCCAAATCACTACTAAGTGATAAAGGAGGTGGGAGTGCCCAGACAACCAGGAGGTTTGCCTAGAAGCAGCCATCCTTAAAAGAGTGCGTAATAGCTCACTGGTCAAGCGCTCCTGCGCCGAAAATGAACGGGGCTAAGTAGTGTACCGAAGCTGTGGAATAGGCAACTATTGGTAGGGGAGCGTTCTGTGGTAGTGTGAAGCACTAGCGGCAAGCAGGTGTGGACGAAGCAGAAGTGAGAATGTCGGCTTAAGTAGCGAAAATGTGGGTGAGAATCCCACACCCCGAAACCCTAAGGGTTCCTCCGGACGGCTCGTCCGCGGAGGGTTAGTCAGGACCTAAGGCGAGGCTGAAAAGCGTAGTCGATGGACAACGGGTTAACATTCCCGTACCGTTTGCAGTTGATGAAGGGGGACGGAGTAGGTGTTCGTCATCCGGATGTTGGTTACCGGTGCAAGTGTTCGAGGTGTTGAGGTCTGGTGAAAACAGACTGAGCTGAGGCACGAGTCCGACCCGCTACGGCGGGGAAGTGATAGTCATCAGGCTTCCTAGAAAAGCCCTATACATCTTAAACTGTAAATGCCTGTACCCTAAACCGACACAGGTGGGGTGGTTGAGAATACTAAGGGGCGCGAGATAACTCTCTCTAAGGAACTCGGCAAAATGGCTCCGTAACTTCGGGAGAAGGAGTGCCTGCCGAAAGGTAGGTGGCACTGAAGAGGCCCAGGCGACTGTTTACCAAAAACACAGGTCTCCGCTAAGTCGCAAGACGATGTATGGGGGCTGACGCCTGCCCAGTGCCGGAAGGTTAAGGAAGTCGGTCAGGAGTAATCTGAAGCTGATGACCGAAGCCCCGGTGAACGGCGGCCGTAACTATAACGGTCCTAAGGTAGCGAAATTCCTTGTCGGGTAAGTTCCGACCCGCACGAAAGGCGTAACGATCTGGGCGCTGTCTCGGAGAGAGACTCGGCGAAATAGAATTGTCTGTGAAGATACGGACTACCTGCACCCGGACAGAAAGACCCTATGAAGCTTTACTGTAGCCTGGAATTGGGTTCGGGCTTCGCTTGCGCAGGATAGGTGGGAGGCTGTGAAGAATTCCTTGTGGGGGATTCTGAGCCATCGGTGAGATACCACTCTGGCGAGGCTAGAATTCTAACCTTTTCCCGTTATCCGGGAAAGAGACAGTTTCAGGGGGGCAGTTTGACTGGGGCGGTCGCCTCCTAAATGGTAACGGAGGCGCGCAAGGGTTCCCTCAGGCTGGTTGGAAATCAGCCGTAGAGTGCAAAGGCATAAGGGAGCTTGACTGCAAGACCTACAAGTCGAGCAGGGACGAAAGTCGGCCTTAGTGATCCGACGGTACTGCGTGGAAAGGCCGTCGCTCAACGGATAAAAGTTACTCTAGGGATAACAGGCTGATCTCCCCCAAGAGTTCACATCGACGGGGAGGTTTGGCACCTCGATGTCGGCTCATCGCAACCTGGGGCGGTAGTACGTCCCAAGGGTTGGGCTGTTCGCCCATTAAAGCGGTACGTGAGCTGGGTTCAGAACGTCGTGAGACAGTTCGGTCCATATCCGGTGCAGGCGTAAGAGCATTGAGAGGAGCCTTCCCTAGTACGAGAGGACCGGGAAGGACGCACCGCTGGTGTACCTGTTATCGTGCCAACGGTATACGCAGGGTAGCCATGTGCGGAGCGGATAACCGCTGAAAGCATCTAAGTGGGAAGCCCACCTCAAGATGAGTGCTCTCACTGGGTTAGCCAGGTAAGGTCACGGGAAGATTACCCGTTAATAGATGTCAGGTGGAAGTCCAGCAATGGATGTAGCCGAGGCACACTAACAGACCGAGGGCTTGACCTCTTTTACACTCGCTTTTTCTCTATGCAGCCTTTAGGGTTTTGCTTATACACTACAATTTAATCTTATTACTCTGCCTCTTTCTTTCGATTGAGGCTTTGTTTTTTGATAATCTGGTATTCACCATGAGTTCTGAAAGGTCTGAATTATCTGAGTTAGTAGCCCCGGCTTTTCCAAGGGTTCCTACTTGGTGTCGGGCGATCGCATTAGGGATTGACGGATTTCTAGTGTTGTTGATTACTGGTTTATTAGGGGCTAGTGGCTTAGTCGGATTTTTGATATTTATGCTGCTTTGGATAGCCTCACGGGTGTTTGTAGTTTATCGAAACTATGGACAGAGCCTAGGGCGGTGGGCTTTGAATATGAGGGTAATTGATACACGATTCCACCGAACACCGCAACTGTTAGAATTATCTAAGCGTGAGGGTGTCCTAGGGTTTTTTGTGTTCTTGGCTCTAAATGGATTAGGGAATCTGGCTTTAGGCCATGCGGGTGTTGTGCTGTTACTAGTTCCCCTGATCGCTGATGGTGGAGTGGTGCTGTTTGATCTGAGTCAATATCCGCAAACTTTTCACGATCGCTTTGGCGAAACTATCGTTATTGGTGTGCAACGAGGCTATTCTTTGGATATTAGAGTCAAAAATTGGATTGACAAAATGCAGCAATACCTGAAATAATAGATGATTGTGCTTTATTAAGAAATCTTTTAGGATTATGGCTAAAGGTGTTCGCATTGTAATCACGCTGGAATGCACTGAGTGTCGCACCAATACCGATAAGCGTTCTAAGGGTGTGTCACGGTATACAACGACCAAAAACCGTCGGAATACAACTGGGAGGATGGAACTCAAAAAATTCTGCACCCACTGTAACAAACATACGGTTCACAAAGAAATCAAATAGTGCTTTCAGATGACTGGTGGGAGAGTAGTCATCCCCATGAACCTAGAATCATCCATTAAACCAACAGGAGTCAAAGCCCATGAGCTATTTCCGTCGCCAAGTTTCGCCGATTGATCCGAAAACCCCCATTGATTATAAAAACATCGAGTTGTTGAAAAAGTTTATGACCGAACGGGGCAAAATTCTACCCCGGCGCATTACCGGTTTAACCTGTAAACAACAACGAGACCTGACAAAAGCGATCAAACGGGCTAGAATTTTAGCCATGCTGCCCTTTGTCAATAAAGAAGGCTGATTGAATTGGTGGAAAAGGGAACTTTAGTTGAATTCCGTATACATGGGGAGCGCCGTCTCGCTGTGGTAGCTCGCCCTGAAGGAAAAAAGCACTGGATCTTAGTTGATGACCAGGGAAATTCCCATACCGTTCATCCCAGACAAATTACCTATGAGGTAGGGGGAACGACTTATCGTCCTGCTGATATTCCCTCTTTTTATGAAGAAATACAACCCTATCTAGATCCAGCTAGTTTAGAGATAGCCTGGGAGATTTTGATTGAAGAGGGGGAAACAGTCGATCCCACAGGAATGGCATTGTTGCTATTTTCGGAGGAAACTCCGGCTCAATGTTATGCCAGCCACTTGTTGCTATGCAATGATAAACTCTACTTTAAACAGAAGGGCGATCGCTATGAACCTCGCCCTCCTAACCAAGTAGCAGAAATCAAACATCAACAGGAAGTTGAACAGCAACGGGAACAGGAAACCCAACTATTTTGGCAGCGAGTTGAACAATGTCTAGGGGGAGAGGTGGTAGAATGGCAGGGGAGCGATCGCGCCCGCCTCGATGCTTTGGAACGTTTTGCTCTGTACGGGGAGGAAGCATCCCATACGGGACCCGCCTTAGAAACCCTAAGCAGTCTTAATCGCCCTCAAACTCCCAGTGCCTCTTTTCAATTGTTGGTAGACTTGGGGATATGGAGTCTGCATGAGAACCTTTCCCTGTGGCGCAGTCAGATCCCAACCCAGTTTCCCGCAAAGGTCCTAGACGTGGCTCAATATTATCTCCAATCTCCCCAACCTGACCCAGATCAAGATCGTCGGTTCGATCTAACTCATCTGAAGGTCTATACCATTGACGACGAAAGCACCCGCGAAATTGATGATGGAGTTAGCCTAGAATTTCTCGAAGACGGAACCCAAAAGATTTGGATTCACATTGCTGATCCTACCCGTCTAATTCAACCGGGAGATGAACTAGACCTAGAAGCGCGGCGCAGGACTACCAGCGTTTACCTACCCACGGGGATGATTCCCATGTTCCCCTCAGAACTGGCCACTGGGCCGATGAGTTTGGTGCAGGGTAAAATTTGCTGTGCCTTGAGCTTCGGGGTAGTGCTGAATGAAGATGGCAGCGTGAAGGATTATAGCATTCATACCAGCATCATCAAACCTACCTACCGCCTCACCTATGATGATGTCGATGAGATGCTGCACTTGGGTATTAAGGCTGAACCAGAAATCGAGATTTTAGGAAAGTTCGCGAAACTTCGGCAACAATGGCGTTCCTCCCAAGGGGCTATTAGTATTTATATGCCTGAATCTATGATTAAGGTGGACGGGGATGAGGTAATTGTTAAACTCCTTGATGATTCTCTGTCTCGCCAAATGGTGGCAGAAATGATGATTTTAACTGGGGAGGTAGCTGCTCGCTACGGTCAGGAGCATAATTTAGCATTACCCTATCGCAGCCAGCCTCAACCAGAACTACCCCCGGAAGAGGAACTGCTGCAACTACCAGCCGGAGCGGTAAGAGCCTGTGCATTGCGTCGTTATATGCCTCGTAGTGAGGTTAGCTTGACTCCGGCTCGCCATGCAAGTTTAGCCTTGGAAACTTATACGCAGGTGACTTCCCCCATTAGGCGTTATAGCGATCTATTGGCTCACTTCCAGATTAAGGCTCATTTACGGGGAGAAGAGCCAGCTTTTTCGGTGGAACAAATGCAGGAAATGGTGATGAGCCTTGGTCCGGCGGTGAAGGAAGCCTCGAAGGTGGAACGGGAGACGAACCGCTATTGGAGTTTGGAATATTTGCGTCGTCAAGCTGATGAGGTGTGGGAAGCTATTTTGCTGCGGTGGTTGCGGGAGGATAGTAATTTAGGTTTGGTGATGCTGGAGGAATTAGGGTTAGAGTTACCAATGCGGTTTAACCGCGACATAGCACTTGGCGATCGCTTTGAGGTAAAAGTGACCCATTCTGACCCACGCCAAGACGTGATTCAATTCCAGGAGATTATTGGCCCAGCCACGGAACCAGCGGTTTAGGAGAATAGCGACCAGCAGCAGGCGGAGACGGGTTAGAAACCTGCCCCTACCTGCCCTAGTGAATTAGTTGTCGCCGAGGGCTTCTACGATCGCCCTAGTATTGGCTTCCATCATTCTAACATAACTATCCCCTTGGGAACCAGGTGCGCCAATAGAATCGGAATATAATTCTTGGGGGGCTAATTCCACCCCGGCTTCTTCTGCGACCGCCCTAATTAATTGGGGATTAAGTGTGGTTTCGGCAAAAATAGCAGGGACTCGGTGGCGGCGGATTTCCTCTGCTAAATTCCGCACAGTTTGGGCGCTAGGTTGTTCTTCGGTGCTGATACCTATTAAGGTTCCGGGTACAGTTAAACCATAGGCGGCGGCGTAATATTGAAAAGCATCATGGGTGGTGACCAGATAACGGCGATCGCTAGGAATTGTGGCAATTTGTTCACCAATCCAAATATGCAGTTTTTCCAACTCCTCAATAAGCTGTTCTGCATTATCTGTAAATATCTGCCGATCATCTGGGGATAGTGCTATTAATTCATCCCGAATTACCTCAGCCATGACGATCGCATTTTGCACATTTCCCCACACATGGGGATCCGGTTCGATCTCTCCATTTTCTTCAGTATTTAAGGGAGTGATAAACTCAGCAACTGCCACTCTTCTGGCTCTTTGTCCCACCGCTTCAATTAACCTAATTAAACCGGGTTCCAAATTATAGCCATTATACAGAATTAGGTCAGCGTTTTCTAAGGCTATACTATCTTGGGGGACAGGTTCATAAATATGAGGATCTACCCCCGGCTGTAAAAGGCTTGTATGTTGAATTTGCTCAGAGGCGATCGCTTCAGTTAAATCGGCAATAATAGTCGTAGTAGATACCACTTTCGGCATTTCATCCCCAGTAGAAACCACCGACGGCGACTGACAACCCCCCAGCAACAGCCCACACAACAACCCAACTACACCTAACCCCTTAGCCATTGGTCTAGCCATTTGTACTTACTCCTTTTCATTTTGTTTTCATAAATTATTTCATAATTATTTCATTTTTGTGCTATTCTTGACATGAAGCGATCGAAAATCATAGTTATGGATACTCTCAAAATTGCCCACAACTCCTTGAATAAGAAGGTTTCAGCGGATATGAGTATTATCATCAGTAACCTTGGGGTACAGTACCGAGGGGTTGAAGCACTGCGGGACATTAACCTACAAGTGAACCCAGGACGGCTAACCGGAATTATTGGACCCAATGGTGCGGGTAAGAGTACCTTGTTAAAAGCTATTTTGGGGCTGATTCCTGCCACAGGAAGCCCTGCAATTTTCGGTGAGCGTCCCCTGAGTCAACAACGCCACCGCGTCGCCTACGTCCCTCAGCGATCGCAGATAGACTGGACTTATCCTGCCACAGTTTGGGATGTAGTAATGATGGGAAGAGTACGCCAAACTGGTTGGTTTCGAGGCTTTTCGGGGGTCAGTCGCCGCTTGGCTACCCAAGCCTTACAACGGGTAGGAATGGAAACCTATAGCGCGCGTCCTATTGGTCAACTTTCGGGAGGTCAACAGCAGCGGGTTTTCTTAGCTAGATCTTTAGCGCAACAGGCGGAAGTTTTCTGCTTTGATGAACCCTTTGCGGGTATTGATCAAAAAACTGAAAATGTGATTTTTAGTATTTTTAGGGAGTTAGCCGCTTCCGGTAAAATTGTGTTAGTAATTAATCACGACTTGGGTAAATCAATTACCAATTTTGATGATTTGATTCTGCTAAACAAAGAACTAATCGCCGCCGGAACTAGGGAAGCTGTCTTAACTCAGGAAAATCTTGATCATGCCTATGGTGGTAGGGTCATGTTTTTCTCAGACCATGCAGCTTGATGGCGTTTTTTAATTATCTATTAAAGGGGATTAACCGATTTTTTTGATATCTTAATCCAGTTCAAAAAAACCGGTTTCCGAAGATATAAGAGACAGTATAAATATGATAGTTTGGGAAATATTAATAGAACCTTTGCAATATGGTTTTATGCAGCGATCGCTCACTATTGCTATATTGGTGGGGTTAATTTGTGCCGTAGTGGGTAGTTATTTAATGGTGCAGCGGCTGGCTTTATTAGGGGATGCCATCAGCCATTCAGTTTTGCCTGGATTAGCGATCGCCTTTATTTTAGGGTTTAATATTTTTGTAGGTGCGTTTGTCGCTGCGGTATTAAGTACAGTATTAATCGAAATAATTCGCACCCACTGCAAAATCAAAGAAGACGCAGCCATGGGGATTGTTTTTTCCGGCTTTTTTGCTTTGGGAATTACCCTAATTACCATCATTCAAAAAGATAATAAAATCGACTTGAATCATTTTCTCTTTGGCAATATCTTGGGAGTTACAGCCTCCGATGTCCGGGATACAATCATTATTGCTGCCATTGTCTTATTCGTCGTGTTCCTAATTTATAAAGAATTATTGTTTTATACCTTTGACCCCCAGGGCGCAGAGGCGGCTGGCTTACCTGTAAACCTGTTAAATTTAGGGTTAATGATGTTAATTTCCTTAACTATTGTTGCCAGTCTTAAAGCTGTAGGAGTCATCTTAGTTTTATCCTTATTAATTACACCATCAGCCACAGCTTATTTATTAGTTAATCGTTTGCATCATGTGATGATTTTAGGCGTGTTAATTGGCGTGGGTTCTAGTATCAGTGGAATGTATCTGAGTTATTTCTATAACTTGCCTTCCGGTCCAGCCATTGTCTTAGTGGCTTCTGGTTTATTCCTGATGGCATTTTTATTTAGCCCCAGTGAAGGACTGCTAACCCACCCGGTTAAGATATCTAAAGAACCGCCACTTTTTAAGGAAATCAAAAATTTAATTAATCGTTAGGTAATTTGACTAAAATTAAACGGCTATCTTGGATTAATTGATTTTGACAATTATAATACTCAACACTTTGAGTAATTGGCATCATTTCAAACCCCAACTTTTGATAAAAATCAGGTAAATAAGCATATTCAGGGTTAGCCGTAGTTCTCAATATATAACCAATGTTATCTGATAAATGACCAAATAAGGTTTTAAACAGTCGTTTGGCGATGCCTTGCTGACGGTAATTAATGGCTACACCTAAATCAGCGATATAGTATAATTTATCAATGCTGAGTCCGGTTTGCTGAGTAAATAAATCCGAATTTAGATTAACTTTTTGGTTGTTTATATATCCCCAAGTCTCAAAAAATTCTAACTCTCCTATGTTGGCGGTTTCGGTTAAGGGAAGGGTGGCAATAAATCCCATGGGGGTTGCGTCAGAATAAGCTAAGTATAAAATACCGGATTCGATATATTTTTGGAAGTAAAATTTTACTTTTTTTTGGGTTACTTTTTCGTTAAAAGGTGGGGCGGAAAAACACTCATATACAGTAGGATAAAGACCTTGATCCATGGCTGAATTAAGTGCCGGTAAAGAGTTAATGTTTTTAATATTAATGCACATTAAATTTGTTTATTGATGAATTTTGCAGGATTAATTATACCATAAATGACAATATAAACTAACTCGGGTTGAATAATGGCGCTTAAAAATACTTAACCTAAATACCGATGACAAATCATCAATATGATCCTACACTGAAGATAGAGGATTCAGTTTTAAGATCCATGCGATCGCGGCTGTAGCAGCCAGAAACTGATATCCACAGCTTAACCAGATTTAGCAGTTTGATTGACTAAAAATTTCAATTGATTAAACACTGTATGACCCACAAGCAAACACTTACAGGATAGGATCATGTTGTATGATGCAATCATTATCGGTGGTGGTGTAACCGGATGCACCATTGCGCGAGAATTGATGCGGTATGCGATTCGAGTCGCCCTAATTGAATCGGAAGCAGAGGTCGGTTTCGGAACCAGCAAAGCCAACAGCGGTATTATTCACGGTGGACATCACAGTTCCCCTGATACCCTGAAAGGTAAGCTAGAATGGGAAGGAAACCAAATGTGGGATACCCTATGCGAAGAATTAGGGTTTGGTTTTAAACGCATTGGAGAACTTACTGTCGCCTTGACAGAAGACCAAATACCGACACTAGAAAAATTGCAAAAACAAGGGGAATCTAAAGGAGTTCCCGGCTTAGAAATTTGGCAACAAGAACGCCTACGAAAAGAAGAGCCTCACCTAACATCAGAGGCGATCGCTGCTTTATATGCGCCCACAACTGGGGTAATTAATCCCTACGAGGCTTGTTTTGCCTTAATTGAAAATGCCTGTATAAACGGCTTAAATCTATTTACAAATTGCCCAGTTACAGCAGTTAATCAAACCCCTGATCATAACTGGGTTATCCATACCCCCAGAGGGGAATTTAATACTCGTTTTGTGATTAATGCGGCTGGACTCTATGCAGATGCGATCGCTGAATTTGCGGGAGTGCGTACCTTTACCATCAAACCCCGCAAAGGTGAAGAATATCTCCTAGATAAGCGATTAATTGGACTGGTAAAACGAGTAATTTTTCCCTGTCCTACTGCCGTTTCTAAAGGCATCTTAGTCATCCCCACCTATGACGGCACTTTAATGGTGGGTCCCACGGCCGAAATGGTGGACGATAAGACCGATTTAACTACCTCCCACGAAGGGGGAAAAAAAGTTTTTGATGCAGTTACCCAAACCGTCCCAGGGATTAGTCCTAGGGACTGTATCGCTGAATTTGCGGGACTCCGCGCCGTAGTAGACGGAGAAGATTTTATCATTGGGACTACGGCGAAACCCGGCTTTATTAACGTGGCGGGAATTCAATCACCAGGACTAACCGCAGCACCAGCGATCGCCACCATGGTTAGGGATATTTTACAACAAGAAGGCTTATCCTTAGCCCCCAAAGATAGCTTTATTTCCTCAGTCCCTAAACCCATTCATTTCGCCTCTCTTTCTACAGAAGAACAAATTGCACTGGTGAAGCAAAACCCTAGCTATGGTCGAATTATCTGTCGGTGCGAGTTAATTTCCGAGGGTGAAATTCTCGATGCGATCAGCCGAGGCGCAAAAACATTAGATGGCATTAAATTCCGCACCCGCGCCGGAATGGGTCGCTGTCAGGGGGGATTTTGTACAGGACGCTGTATGCAACTTTTATGCGAGGAATATAACATTCCCATGACGGCAATTACCAAACGTGGCGGCGATACCTGGGTAGTGCGTGAACAGCATTCATAAATACCCACTAATTAACACTGATTACAACCCATAGCCTATTGTGCCTAAAAATGGCGGGTTAATGTCGGTTACTTACTACCGACAAAAATTGACTATATAACCCGCCAAAAATTTAGTCTTTTTTTGTTGTTAGCAATTGACAAAATTATCATGATTACTGAGAGTATTAAGCACCTAAATAACAACTATGATGTAGTAGTTGTTGGCGGCGGACCGGCTGGGATGGCGGCGGCGTTAGGCGCGAAAGAGTCTGGCGCTGAACGAGTTTTAATTGTCGATCGCGAAAAGGAAGCGGGAGGCATTTTATTACAATGTATTCACCCCGGTTTTGGACTCCAACACTTTAAAGAAGAGTTGACCGGACCTGAATATGCTCAACGTTTTTTAGAACAAGCGATCGCCAAGGATATAGACATTATAGCAGATGCCTATGTTTTAGATATAGATGGCGATCGGCGAGTTAAATTAATGTCTGGAAGCCAGGGAGTGCAGGTCATTTCCGCCAAAGCCACCGTCTTAGCCATGGGTGCGAGAGAAAGGACTCGTGGCGCTATTCGCACCCCCGGAACCCGCTGTTCAGGAGTCTTAACCGCCGGGTTAGCCCAAAGATTTGTAAATTTACTAGGATTTTTACCAGGAAATAAAGCCGTAATTCTGGGTTCTGGGGATATCGGATTAATTATGGCGAGACGGCTAACCCTGGAAGGGGTAGAAGTGGCGGGAGTATTTGAAATAATGCCCCACGCCAACGGATTAAACCGGAACATTGTGCAATGTTTACAGGACTTTAATATCCCCCTATATCTATCTACCACAGTAGTAGAAATTCATGGACGCGATCGCATTGAAGGAGTCACCGTCGCGCCAGTTAATGAACACCTACAACCCCTCGCCGACCAAAGCTGGTATGTTCCCTGCGACACCCTGTTATTATCGATTGGATTAATTCCCGAAAACGAACTATCTCGTCAATTACAACTGCGAATTGATCCGGTTACCAGCGGTCCAGTGGTTAGCAGCACCATGGAAACTTCTATAAATGGAGTTTTTGCTTGTGGTAATGTTGTCCACATTCACGATCTAGTTGATTTTGTCAGCCAAGAAGCCATATTAGCTGGTCGAAATGCCGGATTCTATGTAACCGGAAATCGACCCCCTACGGATAATATCCGTTTAATTCCTGGTGAAAATGTCGCCTATTGTGTACCTCAAACCATTTCGAGCGATCGGGAGCATACCGTTTATATGCGAGTGCGTCGTCCTCTCAAAGAAAGCATTTTAAAACTTGGGGATATATACGAGAAAAAACTCCGGTATGTATTCCCCGCCGAAATGGTCAACCTGAAAGTCAAACCCCGGTTTTTGCAGAATTTCCACGGAGAGGCTTTAACAATTGATATCCTCCCCCTTGAGTAAATTTAGCTAATTTTAGGATAAATAAAAAGCCATGAATCAAACCACAGAAACCACCACAGAAACCACCATTTCTCATTATCTATGTATTGGTTGTCCTTTGGGATGTCGCCTAGAAGTCGAGGCAGATAATGGCCACATTGTCGAAGTGCGAGGCTTCACCTGTAAACGAGGCGAAGAATATGCCAAACAGGAACACACCGAACCCCGTCGCATGGTGACAACTACAGTCCGAGTTAATAATGGTATTTGGGCAAAATTACCCGTAAAAACCACCGCTGCCATACCGAAAGAAAAAGTGATAGAATTATGTCAGCAATTGCGGCAAGTTAATGTTACCGCGCCGATTCATATCGGCGATACCATCTTATCTAATGTTTTTGATTTAGGTGTCGATGTGGTGGCATCACGAGATATGCCTACTGATCAAAATTGATGGTCAAAACAGACGATAATTGATTTATACAAGGTGTTTCGGCACCTTGTTAATGTCCTCATATTCTCGATTTTAGCAGACCACCTAGATAGTTAACTAGATTGTTAAAATTTGTACAAAAATTTTATAAAACCCATTTTTTCCGGTTACTATATATCGTATAGGAGTTCAAATATAGCTCCTGTTTATACTCCACCGTAATCAACCGCAGGGCTTGGGAGACTTGGCAATGGCTAAAATTTTAATCGTTGATGATTCTGGTCTCTCCCGTAGGATTATGCGTGGTATCTTAGAAACAGATAGACACGAAGTAATTGAAGCTACAGGGGGACTGGCTGCGCTGGAACGCTACTTTATCGATAAACCGGACTTGGTTTTAATTGATCTGGCTATGCCAGATATGCAGGGAACAGAAGTTTTAGATCAACTCATGGCAATGGATAACACAGCTAGGGTTATTATTGCCAGTGCCGATGCTCAAGAAATGACTCGCGCCGCAGTTAAAGCCGCTGGAGCAGTGGGTTACATTAACAAGCCTTTTATGGCTGAAAGTGTTCTCGACCAGGTAAATCAAGCTCTCATTACTATATCACAGTCTTAGGGAGGTCCTGCGATGATCCTGACCGAAAAGCAAAAAGATGCTCTAACTGAGTTAATAAATATTGGTTTTGCTCGCACTGCCAATTCTTTATCGCAACTAACGGGTCATCGCATTTTGCTTGATGTTCCTCAAGTGTCTATTCATCCTATTGAAGAATTAGCCGGGAAACTGGCGAGTTTTGTTAATGGTGAAATTGCGACAGTACAGCAGATTTTTACAGGGCCCGTGTCGGGAAATGCTCTATTATTATTAAACTATGAAGGGGCGGTAATGTTGTCCCGTTTAGTGTCCCCAGAGGGTAGCCCATCAAGCGATCGCCTTGACGTTCCCGCCGGAGAAGTGCTAACAGAAATTGGCAATATCCTACTGAACTCCTGTTTAAGCGTCTTCGGAAATTTACTAGAAATTCAGATTTCTTTTTCAGTACCCCGCCTTTACCTAGAAGCCCTAGATGGACTGATCCACTCTCTGATTATTGGCAAGGAAGAAGTCAGCTATGCCATGGTAATGTATACCTCCTTTAAAATGCGTGAAGACTCGGTAAATGGCTATCTAGTGCTGATATTAGGGGTAGTGTCTTTAGAGAAATTATTAGAGTTGATAGACAGTTGGGCAGATGAGGCAGTAACGCCATCTTTGACTCGGTAATCAACCAATTATTATTAAATATGGGATTTACCTAATTATGTTAGATCATAATATCCATCCTTCCCATAGTCAAGCCTTATTAAAATGGCTAAACAACTTTGCCGAACAGGGCATCTTTACTACTAATAATAAATTAGAGGTTCTCAGTTGGAATCATTGGCTAGAAATCCATAGTGGCAGGTCTGCTCAAGATTTAATGGGATGTCATTTGTTCAGCCTTTATCCTGACATGAAAGAACGAGGCATCCATCGCTTTTATGAACAAGCTCTCCAAGGTCAAGTAGCTTTCCTGTCTCAGCGCCTCCATTCCTATCTAATTAATATTCCGGCTATTGGTAGTCATTCTTTATCCCCCATGCAACAAAGCGTCCGTATTGCTCCCTTAATTGAAGCTGGAGAAATTTGCGGAACTATTACAGTAATTGCAGATGTTACCGAACGGGTAATGCGAGAAACAGAACTGCAACAAAAAATCACTAAACTTGAGGAAACGGAAGCGAGATTAAGTTCGATTCAGATTCAACTTGAGCATTTATTGGCTTCGAGTCCGGCGATTATTTATACTTGTTATCCCACCGAAGACTATCCCCCTAAATTTATCAGTGATAATCTCATAACTCAACTAGGATATCAACCTAGTGAATGGATTAATACCCCGAATTTTTGGAGCGATCGCATTCACCCTGATGATCGCCCCAAAATCCATCATCGTTGCTCACAGATTCTCAAATTAAATCACCTAACCACAGAATATCGTTTCCGCCATAAAAATGGTAGTTATCGTTGGTTACGAGACGAAATGAAACTGGTGTGTGATGCCTCTGGTCACATTGAAGAAATAGTGGGTGTTCTTTTAGATATTACTGAAACCAAGAGACTAGAAATCCAACTACTGAGAGCGCAAAGACTCGAAAGTATTGGCACCCTAGCCAGTGGCATAGCCCATGACCTCAACAATATTTTAACACCGATTCTCGCCTCTGTGCAAATGTTTCAATTAGGACTTGACCAGGAAAAACAAAATAAAATGCTCAAGTTAATTGAAAATAACACCAAACGGGGAGCCAATTTAATTAAGCAAGTTCTTTCCTTTGCCAAAGGTTTTGAGGGAAAACTAGAGATTTTTCAGGTGAGACACTTAATTAGTGAAGTCGCAGATATTGCTAGGGAAACCTTCCCGAAATCTATCAATGTTAACACTAATGTTTCTAAGGAACTCTGGACAGTTTATGGCGACCCCACCCAACTACATCAAATCTTAATGAATCTCTGTGTGAATGCACGAGATGCGATGACCGATGGGGGCAATTTATCACTATCAGCTAGTAATGTTATTTTAAACCAAAAAGAAGCTCGTTTAAACCTTGATGCTAAGGAAGGTTTTTATGTAATGATTACCGCCTCCGATACCGGAACTGGCATTAGCCAAGAAGTTTTAGACCGGATATTTGAACCCTTTTTTACTACCAAAGAATTTGCTAAAGGTAGTGGCTTAGGACTATCCACAGTTCTCGGTATAGTTAAGGGTCATAATGGCTTTATTGACGTTGAAACTCAAATGGGTGTGGGAACTACTTTTAGAGTTTATATACCCGCCTCAGAGGAGTTAGAAACTATGACTGATGAGCGGTTAGAATTAATTACAACAGGTCAAGGTGAACTCATTTTAGTAGTTGATGATGAAGAACCCATCCGAGAAATTACTAAGGCTAGTTTAGAGAGTTTTCAATATCAAGTTTTGGTAGCCGGTAATGGAGTTGAGGCTATGAAAATATACAGTCAATATTTAGATAAAATTGACTGTGTGGTTATCGATATTATGATGCCTGTTATGGGTGGCAAAACTACGATTAGGGAACTAAAATCCCTGAATCCTAAAATTAAAATTGTCGGAATTAGCGGTTACTTTTCAGTAGACATAGCCAAAGATATAGCTGAGTTAGGAGTTGATATATTTTTATCAAAACCCTTCACCACACAGGAGTTATTAGAAGTTCTACAAAAATGCCTTAATTCTAGTCCCAACAAACCCTAGGCACTTAGTTAATCCAAATAAAGGGGTTTGTTCTGCGATGCTCCCTAGAACCAACCCCTAAGTTTGACTAGGTTTGATGCTGACTCAGGAAAAAATCACGCTTTCCCTAAACTAGGAAACTCGATGACGCTCTGAGTTCCGGGCTGAAAAGTTGGCAGATCTAAATTACCAGGACGGCGACTCTTTTGAGCCAGACGGTAGGTAACACTTTGTAGTTCGGCGTGGAGTTGCCGATTTTCCCGTTGCAGTTTTTCCACCCTTTCCATGACCTCTTCGAGGCGTTCTGAAAACTTCTGGCGGTAGACTCCAGGTAATTCTTGCACTACCTGTTCGAGCATTCGAGAGCGATCGGTTAACTCCTGAACAGACTGTCTAAGTTGGTAAACTTCCAGATCCCGCTCATTGATCTGGTCTTGATAAAACTTAACCTGTTCTTCTACTTGCTGGAGTTGTTCCCGCAAGGACTTCATCTGAGCTTGGTGTCGCTCGGCCATTTCTGGATCTGGGGCTAAGTTAGCATTTCCCTTCACCAAACGGAATAATTCTTGAGATAACTGCTGCACCAGTTGATCTCGCATTTTTAACTCTTCACTCAGCCGAGCGACTTCTGCTGTGAGTTCCTGGGAGTTGGGATTATTTTTCTGGCTCATGATAACCAATGGCTCCTATAAACTTCCAATATGTCCCCTAAAATACTCCCAATTCCACCCAATCGGCAAGAGAGAGACTCCAGGAGTATCGAACAGTCAGGAATTAGCTGGGTTGACCGTCACCAACTCCTGACCTGACTTGAGTTTTAAACCTCTTGGGGTTGGGGTTCCGGTTGCGCTTCGGCTTCGACTGGAGATGGGGTGACATCTTGTTTAATCGTCAGATAACGAATTACATCGCCACCTATACGCATGGCTCTTTCCATGACTTTAATCTGGTTGCTGTCCCCACCTTCATAGTTCATTTGGATGTAAATGCCTTCCCGGTGCTTGTCGATATCATAAGCTAAACGACGCTTACCCAAATTTTGCACGTCAAGATTTTGTGCCCCATGTTCGTGCAGGATATCTTGATATTTGGCGATCGCCGCCTCTACCTGCTCATCATTTAGGTCAGAGCGCAGGATATACATGGTTTCGTAAACAAAAGGCTTCATTTAATGATACTCCTTGTGGACAATTTAGGCTTCTACTCAGAAGCAAGGATCTATACATTCTACATTAGTTGGCTCCACAATACAATCGGTTGACTATCCTTCAACCTAAAAGTTGATTTTTTGTTCAATTTTTAAAAAATTGTTCGGCCAAATCACGGTCGGGGGTTGACAAGCACCGGTAACTAATGGTAGGATATTGGCATACTGTTAGATAATGGAAACATAACCCAAAGTAAAATTTTTACTAAGATTTCCATTATTTAATACAATAGCATAGGTCAACCCAAAAAGCAACCCCCCGGCTGGGAGGGTCGGGGGGACTTTTTGACAAATTTTACAAAACTTAACATAATTTCCTAATTGGTTTAGGTCGGGTGTAATGATTAAATCTAGGGAACCCGAAGTAGTTACATGAGATAGAGACTAGGGGTATTGCAGGCTACTGATGACCCATTTTAATAAGCCTTGCCACTCAGGAGATGTAGATAAATGATCGACATCGAAAATAGCATCGACATTTTGAGAATACTGAGTAAAACTTTCGACCCAATTAATGACGGTTTCCATGGGTAGAAAAGGACTATAAGACCATGAGCGCTGTAAATATTCGACCATCTCAGTATTGAAGCCAGTATGGTATAAATACCAGGAACTCCAGACCAAGGTACTATAGCGAACCCAGTCCTCAATGACTTTAATTTCCAAGGGTATATCGGGTAAATTAAAAAATTTATCGAGGACATAATTGATAGACTTGGCTTGAGAGATACCATCTCGCATAGTATTGCGATCGTGTTGACGATAACAGACGGTCGATCGCTTCAACCAAGCGCTGCGATAGCCGCTAGATACCAAACGCAAAATCAAATCGACATCCTCCGCATGAGCCAACCCAGGTTCAAAGCCTCCAACGGTCTGCAAAGCCTGGCGGCGGAACATCAAAGTTCCCATAGTCCCCAAAGGCTTCCAGCGTAACCAATTCTCTAAATTTAACTCAGCCACCATTTCCCAGGGCTGAACATCGATCAACATTTCGCCGGTTTGGTTAACCCTGCGCCAACCACTATGGACGATCGCCAATTCCGGGTCAGCATCAAATACAGCGAGTTGGCTTCGGAGGGTATCGGGAAAAAAGTAATCATCGGCATCGAGAAAAGTGATAAACTCACCCCTAGCCAAACTCAGACCATGATTTCGCGCCACGGAAACCCCTTGATTATCCTGATAAACATAGCGAACTTGGCTGTGATAAGTGGCTACCACGGAGCGAGTCTGGTCTTGAGAACCATCATCAACAACTATGATTTCATAATCAGTCTCAGTTTGAGCCAGTACGCTATCAATGGCTTCGGCAATATACTGTTCACAGTTGTAGGCTGGGATCACCACACTGATACGGGGATAAGATTCAGACATGAGATTATCAATAAAATCAATTAGTCAATTACTGAAATTTTAACTAGAGTTAGTTGTTGTCAACAGAACCGATTGAGTCTATGACCATGAAAAAACCGAGAGCGATTAATAAAAATACCCCTGTGGGTCTGTGGATCGAACGAGGTCTGTCAATGATAGCCGTTGTCAACTATGCCCTAGTTTTATTTAATATTAGTTATATACCCTGGCGTGACTTTTATTTCCGTCACTTTCGAGAGTTAACGGAACTCTATGATCCGATTATGGGGATTGAACCCCACCGGGACACGGTCAGATATATAGAAACTGTAGCAGCTCTGAATAACCAGGTGGTGGAGACGGGACTAGAATCACCGGAAGTGGAGGATATTCTGCTGAGTCTGCAACAGCAAAGTATAGAAATGGTTGATACTAACCCCTTTGCGATCGCTAATAAAAGTGGTGCTTTGGAGACTATTAAAAATCGAATGCGCGATCGCGCTCCCAACCCAGACGATTCCTCTAAGCAAGCCTTCGCTACTTTTTGGAGTGTTGAATATCTTGATGATAATGGATTTATGGAGGAGATCGACTGGTTTACAAGTCAGATCAAGCCGTTAATGGAGGCTAATTATTTTCGACGATTATCAGAAACGGGTAACTTTGTCAATGATTTTTGGAGAATTGATTTTCCGTTTGTGCTGTTCTTTTTAGTGGAATTTCTGATTAGAACTAGGGTAGTGAGCAGTAAATTTAACACGGTGACTTGGTTAGATGCAATGCTCTGGCGTTGGTACGATATCTTAATGTTTATTTCGCTGCCAACGGCGAGATTATTAAGGATTATTCCGGTGACTATTCGTTTAGATCAAACCGGATTAATTAAGCTGGAGAAACTCAGAGCATTTGCCAGTAGAGGTTTAGTGTCATCGGTATCGCAGGAATTAACGGAAGCGGTGATTATCCAATTCATTAATCAAGTGCAAGACCAACTGAGAGAAGGTAATATTGGTAAGGCGATCGCTCAGTCACAACAGCAGCGGTATATGAATATTAATAACCTGAATGAAATCGAATTTATTTCTAATCAATTAATTCAGGTGGTGGTTTATAAGGTTATCCCACAACTAGAGTCGGATATAGAAGCACTAATCCGTTATAATGTGGAGAGTGTAGTCAAAAATTCCGAGGTGGTAGAAAGGTTTAAAAAAGTGCCCGGATTTGATAATATTGCTAAAGAATTAAGCGATCGCCTGATCGGGGAACTATCCCAATTAGCCACAGAGGGTCCAAATAGTGCCTATGAAGGGATTCGTAAAGCCATGTCGGACCGCAAGGGAAGCCAACTAACAGAGCAACTGGTGCGGGACTTTGGCAAAGTATTATGGCAGGAAATTGAAGGGGAACAAATGCAGCAGTTTGAATATTTACTGGTGGATCTATTAGAAGAAATTAAACTGAATTATATACATCGAGTGGACGAAGAAAACTTCGAGCAAGTTCTAGCATCAATCCAGGAAAGGCGCAAATTAGAGGGATTGATTGTTTATGAGGAGGACTGAGGCGAGGAGACCCCCTCCCCCACTCGTAGATAGCCTAGCCACTAGCAATTATGGAATTGCCATGATCGAATAGTTAAATTGTGAGCTAAAGTAATAGATGAGGAAGTTAAGCTGGGGGTCAGCCCTCAGCTTCTTGTGGAAGATACAGTTTCATCTACAAGTGGGTGACACCCACTTTTTTTAGTGGCAGCATTTCCATGGCCAACCCCAAAGGACAGGTCTATGGTAAAGGATGATCTCCAGATTTCCGTAACCCTAGGCTTAGGTACAAACCTTAATAGAGCCTAATTGTAGCGTTTTAACATCAAATCTGACTATGGTTCACCCCCTAATTCCCAAAATTATCGACCTAGCCACCCCAGTCGCCAAAGCTCTGGGGTTAGAAGTCGTGGGGGCAATGTTTTACACTAACCAGAAGCCTCCTGTACTGCGGGTTGATATCCGTAATTTGGAGCAAGACACCAGTTTAGAAGATTGTGAGCGGATGAGTCGAGCCCTCGAAGAACAACTCGATGCGGTAGATGTAATTCCCGATGCTTATATTCTGGAAGTATCGAGTCCAGGAGTATCGAGGTCCCTAAGCTGCGATCGCGATTTTATCTCCTTCAAAGGATTTCCGGTAACAGTCACCACCTCCGAACCCTACAAAGGACACAAACAACAAACTGGAAAATTGGTGGGTCGCGACGAGATGGCAGTCCATATCAATCAGAAAGGGCGACAAATCTCTATCCCCAATTCCTTAATCACGCAAGTCCTGCTAGAGGAAGGGGAATAAACCCGACTCGACAGGTATAACAGCTAATCTCAATTGTGTATTTAACTAATTACTACGAGGACAAATCATTATGTCAATGGTCAGTTTACCCGGACTCAAAGATATGATTGAGAGCATCTCCACGGAGCGCAACCTACCGAAACAAGCGGTAGAAGAGGCTCTGCGGGAAGCGTTACTCAAAGGGTATGAACGCTATAGGCGCACGGTTCAGATCGATACCCAATTTACTGAGGACTACTTCGATAATTTTGATGTAGAACTCGATGTTGAGGAAGAGGGATTTAGGGTTTTAGCCAAAAACCTAACCATTGTGGAACAAGCTAGTAACCAAGACCATCAAATTTCCCTCAAGGATGTGCAGGAAGTGGCTCCCGAAGCTGAATTGGGAGATACAGTAACTTTAGATGTTACCCCAGAGCAGAATGAGTTTGGGCGCATGGCTGCTATTCAAACCAAACAGGTTTTGGCTCAGAAGTTACGGGACAAACAGCGGAAGATGATTCAGGATGAGTTCGCCGAACATGAAGGAACCGTCCTACAGGCTCGGGTACTGAGATTTGAGCGCCAGTCGGTGATTATGGCTGTAAGTAGTGTTTATGGACAGCCAGAAGTTGAGGCGGAATTGCCGAAACGAGAACAATTACCCAAGGATAACTATCGAGCTAATGCGACTTTTCGGGTATATCTGAAGCGAGTTTCCCAGGGTTCCCAGCGTGGTCCTCAATTGATTGTCTCTAGGTCTGATGCGGGGTTAGTGGTGTACCTGTTTGCGAATGAGGTGCCAGAAATTGAGGACGAGGTGGTGAGAATTGTGGCTGTGGCTAGAGAAGCCAATCCGCCCTCGAATTATGTAGGTCCACGAACTAAGATTGCGGTTGATACTTTAGACAGAGATGTGGACCCGGTGGGAGCTTGTATTGGGGCGCGGGGATCTCGAATTCAGGTGGTAGTTAATGAACTGCGGGGAGAGAAAATAGATGTGATCCGCTGGTCTCCTGACCCGTCAATTTATATTGCTAATGCTCTGAGTCCGGCTCGTGTGGATGAAGTGCGTCTGGTGAACCCAGAGGAACGTCGGGCTCATGTACTGGTAGCGGAAGACCAATTGAGCCTGGCTATTGGTAAAGAGGGTCAGAATGTGCGCTTGGCTGCACGTTTGACGGGTTGGAAAATTGATATTAAAGATGTGGCTAAGTATGATGCGGCGGCTGAAGATGAAAAGGTGGCTCAGGAGTTTCAGGGACAACTAACTGGGGAAGTATCGGAAGAGGAAAGTTTAGAGCCAGAAGCTACAGAAGTATCTGAAATTCAGGTATAGGTGGTTTTGGGGATGGTATAAATGGGAGGATACAAAATTATGGTGGATCATCTTCGTCGGTGTGTTACCTGTCGCCGCCTGGCTGCTAAACAGGAGTTCTGGCGATTGGTCAGAGTCTATCCATCCCATCAGGTAGAATTAGATGAAGGCATGGGTCGTTCAGCTTATGTTTGTCAAACTGCTGAATGCCTGATGGTTGCTCAGAAGAAAAATAGACTCGGACGAGCATTAAGGGCTCCGGTGCCGGAAAAAGTATTTCAAATCCTGTGGCAGCGTTTAGCTACGGACTCGCAGCCGGATAGCTAATGTAGTATGGGGACTGAAATTTTACAGCCATCAACCCGCTACCTGGAATTATAAGGAGGTGATTACAGCATAAGTCAATAACAAGAGTTTCCCTGGTTGCAAATAGGGTATCAGGGTGGGCATAATTGGCATTATGTCTGTTTAGGGCTTAAACTGTTTCTGTAGTAAACAAATGTAAGTTGATATAGTACCGATGGCGATCGAGCTGAAAGTGGTACAGTGTAACCCAGTGGAGGCGATCGCAGTTGGTAGAACCCCTAAAATAATGTCAATATAATAAAAAACGGGTTGGTACGAAGAGGCAAGAGTGGATGAACAACGTCAAAGTCAGAATTTACGAACTATCACGAGAGTTAAATTTGGAGAACAAAGACATCTTAGCCGTGTGTGAACGGCTGAATATCTCTGTCAAAAGCCATAGCAGTACAATTACGGAATCAGATGCCGAACGGATCGAGAAATACGTCGCCAGTCATCCGATTTCCACATGGTCCGATGAAAACCCCGATGCAGCCCATCAATCCCATTCCGGTGGTGGTGGGGGGGCTGACAAGAAAAAGCAACAGATTTTAGAAATTCGCAGACCAAACCTCATCAGACCAGAAAATCAACCATCACCAGCAGACTCACCCCAGCCTGAGCCATCTGCTGAATCCGTTGCCACTCCCCCCAAACCCCCCAACTTGTCCGAATCATCTGTCAGTTCTCAAACCAATATATCCGAGTTGCCAAAACCTAATAATTCCCCCCAACCTCCCCGCAAACCCCCTGTGGAAGTTACCTCTTCTGGAGCTACCACAGCCCAAGATGATGTCAGCGGGACTATTAAGCCCGAAAAAACGACTCCGCAGGTGTCTAAATCGACTACTGAGGAAGAATCACCGACTTTAGTAGCGCCCCCGGCCCGACCTGTACCGACAGCGACTAAATCTCCGCAACTGTCTCGTAAGCCAGTTTTAAAACAGAATAAGCCAACTCCCAAACCGAGTCAGGGAGGGAGCGCTCCCGTGGATAAAAGCGCTGATAAAGCTGATAAAGCTGATAAACCAGTAGCTTCCAAACAGAAAAAACGGCCAGTTCCCTCTGATAACCAAGAGGTTAGAGACGTGAAAAGGCGGGTTTCTACGGTGAAACCTGCCAAGTCGATGCCGGAACTACAACCACCACCTTCGAGACAATCAACCGTCGCGATTAAGACAGACTCCACTGATATCATCGAGGATGATAGTGATATCGGGGCTATGCCTGAAGATGATGGAATATTGGAGTCGAAACGCCCCAAACGCGGTTTAACCCTGAAGCGGCCCCAACCGATGACTTCACCCAAGCGCGCCAGTGCTGTGGATGATGAAGATGATGATGATGAAAAGGGTGGTAAGGCAGCTAAAGCCAAGGTGAAGCGCCCCCGGATTAAGCCTCTGATTGATGATGAAGATGATGAAGATTTTGATAGCCTGACGGCCAATAGCTCGGAGTCTGAGGCTCTGAGTATGTCCTTAGCTCGACCTCCCAAGGCTAAAACTGGTTCTGGTGCCGGAAAATTGGCTGTAGTCTCTAATCAGGGACGAAGAAAGTCAGCACCATCTCGCAATTCGGGTGGTAGTGGCGGCAATTCAACGGCTGCTTCTCGGCGATCGCCTACACCAGCATTACCAGAAAAGGTGGAGCGTTTAGTAGTTCAAGGACCGATGACGGTTCAGGAACTCGCTCATGCTCTGTTAATTGCGGAAACGGAAATTATCAAGCGTCTGTTCTCCCGTGGTATTGCGGTTAATATCACAGAAACCCTAGATTTCAAAACTATTTCGATGGTTTGTGAGGAATTAGAGGTTACGGTGGTAACGGAGGAGCAGAAATCAGAGGCTCAAAAACCTGATAATATGCTCAATGCGGAGGATTTGGATAATCTCCAACGCCGTCCACCAGTGGTAACGATTATGGGTCACGTTGACCACGGAAAAACTACCCTGCTCGATTCTATTCGCAAAACTAAGGTAGCCCAGGGAGAAGCGGGAGGCATTACCCAGCATATTGGTGCTTACCATGTTGATGTAACAAATGAGTCGGGCGAGACTCAACAGGTGGTTTTCTTAGATACTCCTGGTCACGAAGCCTTTACCGCTATGCGAGCGAGGGGAGCCAGAGTTACGGATATTGCTATTCTGGTGGTAGCTGCTGATGATGGGGTGCGACCTCAGACAGTGGAGGCTATTAGCCATGCTAAGGCGGCGGGTGTGCCGATGGTAATTGCCATTAACAAAATGGATAAGGAGTCGGCTCAACCAGACCGAGTTAAGCAGGAACTGACGGAATATGGTTTAGTTCCTGAAGAGTGGGGCGGTGATACGATTATAGTTCCGGTTAGTGCTATTAATGGCGGAAATCTGGATACTCTGCTAGAGATGTTGCTGTTGGTGGCGGAAGTTGAGGACCTCTATGCTAATCCTAACCGTATGGCTAAGGGTACGGTGATTGAGGCTAACCTAGATAAAGCACGGGGCCCGGTGGCTACTCTGTTAGTACAGAATGGGACTCTGCGGGTAGGAGATGTAATCTTAGCAGGTTCTGCCCTAGGTAAGGTTCGGGCTATGATTGATGATCATGGTGAACGGGTCGATAATGCGAGCCCTTCGTTTGCGGTTGAGGTTTTGGGTTTGCGGGATGTTCCGGCGGCCGGAGATGAGTTTGAGGTGTTTGAGAGCGAAAAAGAGGCGGCGGCTTTGGCTTCGGAACGGGCGAATACAGCCCGACAGTCTCGCTTACTCCAGGGTCGGGTTAGTCTCAGTGCTTTGTCGGCTAGGGTTCAGGAGGGAGAACTTAAAGACCTCAATATTATTCTGAAAGCTGATGTTCAGGGGTCTGTAGAGGCTATAGTTAATGCTTTGAAGAAATTACCTCAGAAGGAGGTACAACTGCGACTGCTGTTAGCGGCGGCGGGTGAGGTGACAGAGACTGATATTGACCTAGCAGCGGCTAGTGATGCGGTTTTGATTGGTTTTAATACTACTGTCGCCAGTGGCGCACGAGGCGCAGCTGACCGCGCTGGGGTTGATATTCGTGAATACAACATTATCTATAACCTCCTCGATGATATTGAAGCGGCGATGGAGGGTATGCTAGAACCGGAATTGGTGGAAGAACCTCTTGGTCAAGCGGAAGTGCGGGCTATTTTCCCTGTAGGTCGTTCCCGTGTGGCTGGGTGTTATGTTCAGTCTGGTAAGCTGATTCGTAACTGCAAAATCCGAGTTCATCGCGGTGGACAGATAGTCTATGATGGCTTCCTTGACTCCCTGAAGCGGATTAAAGATGATGTGAAGGAAGTTAATGCTGGATATGAATGTGGTATTGCGGCAGAAAACTTCAATGACTGGAATGAGAGTGACTCTATTGAAGCCTATCGAATGGTGACTAAGCGTCGGACTCTCTCCCGCTAGGGACTTTCTTGGTTAGCTAGAACATTATTGTTGACTGCAATCGGTAGTCTCTGGCGCACGCTACCCCGGTTTCTTGAAGAAGCCGGGGTTTTTGCTGTGAACTAATTTCAGAGGGTTTTAAACTTGTCTGTGATGCGTTCCATGGCGGCTTCTACGTTTTCACGGCTGTTAAAGGCTGAAATGCGGAAATATCCTTCCCCGGCTGCACCAAAACCGGAACCTGGTGTTCCTACTACATTACAGGTTTGCAGTAATTTATCAAAAAAGTCCCAACTTGATAGACCGCTGGGGGTTTTGACCCATACATAGGGGGCATTGACACCACCATAAACTGTGAGTCCGGCGGTGGTCAATTTTTCGCGAATGATTTGGGCGTTTTCTAGGTAGAAATTTACGAGTTGTTGGATTTGGGATTGTCCGGCGGGGGAATACACTGCCTCGGCTCCCCGTTGTATAATGTAGGAGACTCCGTTAAATTTGGTGGACTGGCGGCGGTTCCACAGCTTCCACAGCTCGACATCAGACCCGGAGGAGGTTTTTGCCATTAATGTTTTGGGAACGACGGTGAAGGCGCAACGAGTGCCGGTAAAACCAGCATTTTTGGAGAAGGAACGGAATTCGATCGCACATTCACGAGCGCCTTCAATTTCATAAATGGAGTGAGGTAGGCTGGGGTCGGTAATAAAGGCTTCGTAGGCGGCATCAAATAGGATAATTGAACGGTTGGCGCGGGCGTAATCAACCCATTGTTTCAGGTGTTCTTTGGTGGCTGTAGCGCCTGTGGGGTTATTGGGGAAACACAGATAAATTAAATCGACGCGATCGCTAGGAATTTCGGCGGTAAAATTATTCTCGGCGGTAATGGGAAGGTATAGCAACCCCTCATATTCCCCACGCTCATTGACGGGTCCGGTATTTCCTGCCATGACGTTGGTATCTACATAGACGGGATATACTGGATCGGTGACGGCAATGGTGTTATCTTTGCCAAAAATATCGAGAATGTTCCCCGTGTCGCATTTGGAACCGTCAGAGATAAAGATTTCCTCTGGGTCAATATGGCCGCCTCTGGCTTGAAAGTCATGTTGGGCAATTTTTTCGCGCAACCAACTATAACCCTGTTCTGGTCCATAGCCCTTGAATGTAGAGCGATCGCCCATTTCCTCAACGGCTTTAATCATAGCAGTTCGGCAGGCTTCTGGTAAAGGTTCGGTGACATCACCAATTCCCAGTTTAATTATTTGTGCGTCGGGGTTGGCTTCCGCAAAGGTATTAACCCGCCGGGCGATTTCTGGAAATAGGTAGCCAGCTTTGAGTTTTAGGTAATTATCGTTAATAGTTGTCATCGTTACTGTGCAAACACTCTCCAACAGCTTACCGCCTAGGGGGGACGTGCGATCGCTTATTTGTAAACACAGTCTTTGTAGGGTCCTTCCAACCAGGAAGATATCGGAGTCAACGACACCTCGGAATAATTAAGGGTTATTTGGGAGCAATTAACCACCCCAATAGTTCCCTGTAGGGTGCGTCAAACGGGGCATATATAGTGGTCAACGACACCTCGAAATAATTGACGCACCATCTTAATGTAGGGTGCGTCAAACCTGGCATATATAGTGGTCAACGACACCTCGAAATAATTGACGCACCATCTTAATGTAGGGTGCGTCAAACCTGGCATATATAGTGGTCAACGACACCTCGAAATAATTGACGCACCATCTTAACTGTATCGCCTGTTGTTAATTCCGGAGATTCATAGAGACTTAAACTGAGGCATATTGTTCACTAATTTCTAGCAAAAATTTAGTCAAACTATTCCGCTCTGATTCCTGGGGTAACATTTTCAATAAATCTCCCCCATTCAATAAATCCCGCCTGTATTTGGCTAAATCTTGGTACTTAACATAGTTATGGTTCCAGAGAATTCTGTCATCAGTAAATATTCCCCACGACCAGATGAATAAACCCGCGCCACCCCACCAGGGAATTAATGGATAATTGTGGTGGGTATAATGTAGACTGAAATTAGATCACTTCTAAGGTAGGATTACCTTGTTCATCTACCCAGGCGATTTGGGTAATTCCCCGGCGACGGGCGGACTCTCGGAGGGCGAGTAAATCATCGGAAATACTCAATTCCATTTGTACCTGTGCATCCTGGGACTGACGCAAATCTTGTGCATAAGCAAAGGCGGCGACTTCAGCTTGGGGGGTTTTGGGAACCACCAAACAATCACCGGAGGGAATATCAGAGGGAAGCTCTCCCATGTCTAATAATACCTGATGCAGTTCCTCAATGGTGAGGGAAAAGCCAATACTGGGTTTAGTTTCTCCCTGTGGGTGATAAAGTCCTAAAAGCTGGTCATAACGTCCGCCGCGACCTAATACCCGTGAACCCGAATGACTATCACTGACTACAATAAAGACAATGCCTGTGTAGTAGTCAAAAGTCTGAATCAGACTGAGATCTAGGGTGATGGACATGGGATATAGAGTATCTGGTCGCCATTTCTGATATTGATTGAGACCATCAATTAAGGATTTTAGGTTGTTGAGGGCAGATCTTTGGCTGTCGTCTAGGTCTAGTTGGGAAACCTTGGCTAAAACGTCTTCAGGACGACCGCGCAAGTCAAAGAGGAATAAAGCCCGTTGTCGCAATTCTGGCGACATGGAAAGGGTTTCCAGGGTAATTCTATCGAGATTAGCGATCGCTTGTCGAACCTGATCGCGTAAGGGTGGCGGAAAGGGA